>CAYTTK010000124.1:0-7968 GCA_964440735.1 uncultured Pirellulales bacterium | reverse complement strand
ACCAATCACCGGTTACCAAATTCCTATTGCCAGATTTCGATTTCAAGTTCCAATTTGATGTCGAACTTTTCTTTAACTCTCTGTTTTACGGCCTCTATCAATCTCATAACATCGTGACTTTTACACCCCTTTTGCGCGATGATGAAATTGGCGTGTTTCTCGCTGACGATAGCTCCGCCGATTTGCAGCCCTTTAAGGCCGGCCCTGTCAATCAAAGCACCGGCTGAGACACCTCTTGAATTTTTAAATATGCAGCCGGAGTTTTTTGTATTTAACGGCTGACTATTTTTCTTGTAAATCCAGGCTTCTTTTACCGTTCGCATAATCTGTTCAGGGTCAGCGTCGGACAGTTGCATCCGAGCGTTTAGAACGAATTTCGCAGTGATATTTGTTTTGCGGTAGTCGAATATCAATTCCGGCTTGCTTTTTTCAAATATATTTCCTTGATTGTCCATGAGTGTGACAGTTTCAACGGCTGCACCAATATCTCCGAAGTTGCCGCCTGCATTCATTTCTACAGCTCCGCCGATTGAGCCGGGTATGCCCGTTAGATATTCGATGCCTGAAAGACCTTTTTGCACACAGGTTAAAACCAGCTTGGCCAATTCTGCTCCCGCCCAGGCAGTAATCGTTTCTTTGTCAAATTGTATCTGTGTGAACTTCTCTGTTTCAAGCTTTATGACTGCTGCCCGCAGGCCATCGTCACTGATAAGCAGATTGGAGCCGAAGCCCAATACATAAATTGGAACTTTGTTTTCGTTGCACCTCTTTACCACTTCTTTAAGCTGCTCGATGGTTTTAGGCCTGATGAAATAATCAGCAGGCCCGCCCAGACCATACCATGTGTGCTTTGCTAACGGATAGTTAGTTTCAACTATTTTGTCTAAGCCACTGAATGTATTCATCTGCTACCTTCCAAATGTCACCTGCGCCCATAGTAACTACCATGTCACCTGGGGCGACATTTTTCTTTAGATAATCACATATAGCTCGGAAGCTGTCAATAAACATTACTTCTGCCCCATTAGCTCGCATTTTCTCGACAAGCATCTGCGAGTTGCTCTCTTTTCTGGCTGTCTGCGAGTCCCTGACGAAATAAATCTCCGGCACAATAGTTATATCGGCAAGCTTAAAGCTTTCGGCGAAATCATCAAGCAAAAATCTTGTTCTACTATACTGGTGCGGCTGAAAAATGCACCAGATTCGCCTCGGCTGATACCTCTGGCGTATCGCCTCAAGCGATGCCCTGATTTCGGTAGGGTGGTGGGCATAGTCGTCAATGACCGTGATTTTGCCAAACTGGCCTTTGAGTGTTAGCCGGCGGTCAATGCCCGTAAAGGCAGGCAGTAGCTCAAGCACCTGCCGGGGGGGTATTGCGATGTTAACAGCCATAGCCACAACTGCCAGGGCATTCAGGATATTATGCCTGCCCGGTAGGGAAATTTTTGTCGCTCCTAACAGCTCGCCATTATGATAGACTTCAAAGGCATAAAGTCCATCGTTTAATTGAAGGTTTTGGGCATAGTAATTGCAACTTTTATTCAATCCGAAAGTCTCACATCGAACATCAGTTCCTAATTGGCTGATTACCTTTGCCAGGTTTGCATCCTGGCCGTTTGCAATAATGACACCTTCCAAATTTACGTTAAGAGCAAACTGGCCGAAGGCCTCGACTATCTCTTTTTCATCTTTGTAGTAATCCAGATGGTCCTGCTCGATATTGAGTATGCAGGCGATTGCAGGTTTAAGATTCAAAAAGCTGCGGTCGTATTCACAGGCCTCAGCCACGAAGTATTTGCTGTCCGCAACGCCTGAATTGCTGTTTAATTGATTGATGATTGCTCCAATGATAAAGTTTGTATCAATGCCGGCCTGTTTGAGCAGATAGATGAGCCAGCCACTTGTTGTGCTCTTGCCGTGAGTGCCTGCCACCGCTATACCTTCGTAGCTATTCATCAGCTCTCCCAGCATTTGTGCATATTTATAAATCTTCAATCCTCTTTGACGTGCCAGTTTCAATTCCGGATTGTCTTCTTTAATAGCGGCTGAGATAACGACAGAATCAGTTTGAGGGTCGAGATTTTCGGTACAATGGCCAATTTTTATATCCGCCCCCGATTGGCAGAGCCTATTAATAACACCACTTGCCATCTGGTCCGAGCCGGTAACAGTTGCATTATTTTTCATTAAAAGCTGCGCCAGCCCGCTCATCCCAATCCCGCCTGCCCCGATGAAGTGAAATCTCTTGCCCGCTACGCTCACCTTTTCCCTGCTTTCCACAACTTCATATTTATGAACCGCTTTTACCTTGTGTTGGTATGTCTGTATATTCGGCTGCTTCATAGAATCCTTTCTGCATCGATTCTTCCTTGGCAAAGACACCGGTAGTTTAGCACAGAAAGGGAGTGGGGAAAAGAAAAAAGACCAAATTAGACGGTTCTACTTTTCTGGTTCATCAGGAAGATGCTCAAGCAAATCCCCGGGCGCGCAGTTCAATACCTTGCACAAGCTATTTAAGGTGGAAAATCGAATTGCTCGAGCTTTGTTGGTCTTGAGGATAGAGAGGTTATTTACCGCCAGACCAGTTGCCTCTGCCAAATCCTTCAGCTTCATCCGCCGATCTAAAAGCACATAATCTAATCGAACGTTAATCATCTCTCTATCTCCTTTCAGACCAGCGTCTTAGATTCTTCAATGACCGGCATAACCCGTCGAAGAATTTGGGCCAACCCGACCAAAATTAACACTTTTGCAGCAAGAAATAGCATCGGTAGTACAGCCATTGGCCACACATGGACCTTGGTGAACAGCTTCACGGCATAAACATGTCTCAAAACGTCAAATACGATCTGAACTACAGCGTAAAGGTAAAGAATCTTGTCTCCGTAGCGCAGAATCCAGCCGGGTCGGTACTCCCTTTCAAACAAGTATTGCATAAACTGCGCGACACCCAGAGTTATCAGGCCAGGAAGCATATAAGCGAATATAAATGCTGGTACGGACCTCAAGAGAAATCCTTTACTTTCCTGATTGCCGCCTCCTAAACCTGCCAAAATCAATGCAATCCAGACACCCACTGCAATCAGTATTGTCCATCCGATAATTCGAGCAGTGACGCAATAAATCTTCAACAACCTCTTGTTCTTCTTGATAAATTCATTCATAATTTCAACCTTCTTTCCTTAGTTTTTCATCGTTTTTCAAACCAGCGTTTTCGATTCCTCTATGACTGGTAAGAGCCGACGCAGTATCAGTCCGGCGCCAATCAGGATGAGTACCTTGGCTATGGTCGGCAATATGAATGGCTGAGCAAACAACAGGTTTGAAATGCCCAGTTCGCTTGTCGGCTCCATGAATTTGACATGGACGACCCACCAGTACGCATAGTAGGCCCTTATCACGAGGAATACACCATAGGCGTAGAGAATTTTATCTGCACGGCGGATGATTAAGCCAGGCTTGGCCTGCGGCTCATAGAAATATGTTATAAGCTGGGTTACTCCAAGGGCAACCAGTCCTGGGAGCAGGAAGCCAAAAAGCATTGCCGAAATCATAAACAGCAAAAGCTCTGCGCTTAGGAGTTCTGAGCTGTCTTCGATACTGCCTTTGCCTACTCCGTTTATCACCAGCACGCTGAACCACAGCACACCACCGATTAACATCAGCCAGCCAATGACACGACCAACAACGCAATAGAATCTTAACAGCCGTTCGTTTCGTTCGAAGAATTTCTTCATTTTACTGCACTTCCTTTCCTAACGATAGAGTTGTCAACCTTATTTCATGTAATTATACACGATTGTCAATATATTGTCAATGAAAATAATGAATTTATTAGAATATTCTATATTCCATGAAGTGAAGAAATATCGTGGAGTTCTGGCAGGAAATGCTGTTTTAAAATGCGGAAATGTTACTTATTTCACCACTGGGCCTCGGCGTAAGGGCCTATATAGCCGGTCGGCTTGGCTTTAGAACGAGATTTTATTATGGCTTCTGCGATTGCAATATCGCTTTGTCGAGTAATTTTTATATTCGATGAGTCCGTTTCAGCAATCGATACTTTATGGCCAAGGGCTTCGACAAGCTGGGAATCATCACAGATTTTACTTTGGTCTAAATTTTTTAGATTCTCGTATGCCTTTTTCAGTAGTTTCGCCTCAAAAACCTGAGGAGTTTGAGCTTCGTAAAGACCCATTCGGTCGACGGTTTTGATTATCGTATTATCTTTCACCTCTTTTAGTGTTGCCGACACTGGACAGGCCAGTATTGCTGCGCCTGTTTGAGCAGCAGTAGTGATAACTTTGTCAACCCACTCTTTTGTTACACAGCATCGCACCGCATCGTGGACGGCGATAAGCTCAATATCGTCCTTGACAAGTTCTAATGCCTTATTTACGGTCTCGAAACGCTCAACACCGCCAAAAAAGATTTTTACATTAAAGAATTTCAGGTTGGTGCCCCATTTAACGTTTACCAGTTCCTCGTCCTCGGGTGCAATACCTAATAGAATCTGTTTTACGTCGTCACGGTTGTCAAATAGCTCGACGCTTCGCAGAAATACTGCTCTTCCGGCTACATCGACAAACGGTTTTTTTCTTTTTCCGCCGAACCGGCTGCTTGACCCGGCTGCACAAACAATTGCAGCAACATTTTTGCTCATAACGAAAGCTCCTATTCTTTTGCCACTGAGAGTAAATCCCCAGTAAACCCTTCGACTTTGCTCAGGGCAGGCCTGGGGGCTAAATAGATTACTTCGTGGCTTAAAACTCTATGCCGCGTCTTGCAGTAACTCCTTTATCAAACGGGTGCTTGATATTTTTCATCTCAGTCACCAAATCTGCAATTTCTATTAATTCTTTGGGTGCATCTCGGCCGGTCATAACAATTTCCACAGCAGGGTCTTTTCTTTTTATAAGGTTCTTTACATCCTCTAATTGCGCCAGACCCCTTGATATACAAAATACAATCTCATCGAGTATCAAAACATCATAGAATCTTTTCTCGGCGGTCTGAGCTAATCTTTCAATGGCCTGGCTGATTGCAGCTTTGGTTTTGGTGACATGATTTTTATCTTTGAATGATTTTTCCATATCCCATTCAACATCAAGGGCTTCAACCCTGATTCTTACCGCGCCCAGTTTCAGGGCGAACCGCTCACCGATATCAATCGCCGGGGGCTTTAGAAATTGATAGATGAGGACTTTGTGGCCCTGTCCTGCTGCACGCAGAGCCAGGCCAAACGCAGCTGTGGTTTTGCCCTTGCCGTCACCAGTATATATCTGTACAAGTCCTTTTTTCAGCATAGCGTTATATTAGAAGAAAGTTTAATTTGCACGCAAGACAAAGTCAATTGTTGTATTATGTAAAGAAGCAAATAACCTTTTGTGACAGGATATCGCACATAATTTGTAACTGTTCGTTGTTTGTCTGGTATACCCTGACCGTGTCGGCATACTTACCGGCATCCGGCAGGAATTCAGTTAGCGAGTTGGGCATTTGTAAAAAATAATCTTGGTTGAATATTACATCTTGTTTATGGGGAAAGATAGCGACGTAAAAAATATCGCTTTCAACCAAATCCTGGAAAAAATGCGTTCCAAAGGAAAGTTCCGGCATTAAATTACCACCCTCGTAAGCGACCTCCGACAATACAGTGACTTTATTGATTTCGGCAAAACTAACAGGAACGCCAAGACTCGGTGTCGTTGTCCCCCATCTACCTGGACCAACTAAGAGTGTAGGAGTGGTTTCCCTGTTAGATATCTGCCTATTTAACTTACCCACTAATCTTGCTATGTCATACCTCTGCGAGATAGGCATCTGCACATATGTTGCAGGGTCAATATAAATAATTCTTTTTATCGGCTGTGAAATGCTGCCACCCATAGCATATCCACAAGTTTTAAACAGAATCTTTCCGGTCTCGATTTTTTCAGGTATCGTTACTTTTGCAGTTGGCCCTTTTGTCTGTAGAGGTCTGCATTGGAGCAGGTTAATCCTTAGCTCATTGTTCTTCGTAAAGTTAGCGGTAAATTCTATATCAACAGGATACTGGTAATGACTTTCTAAAATTTTAAGCATTTTTTGCATCGTCTGTGTGAAGTCAGTTTGGGACAGGAGTTTTTCGAATGTAAACACCCAGATACGTTTACCTTTGCCACCGAGTTCTTTCATTCGTTGCTCGGCCTTGCGGTCAGGGCTTGCCAGAAGGTTTAACTTGATATCGGTTTCTTCGAGTAAATTTGGCAAGTTGACGGTTCTTAACATATTTTCCTGAGCATCGAGCAAATCAACATTATGCTGCGAGAATTTCATAACATCTTCGATATCAGAGTATGGCCGTAGCAGTGGCTGGTCCAGAGCGATTATCTGAGGATAATCATCTTCCACACGGTCTACTGCTCTTGTGCCAAGGCCGAAAACCAGCCGCAACATACCGGCTTTGGGTTCAAGGTCGGCTTTCCAGACAAAAGTATTGTAAGAAACACCAACACCTGCGAGGTCAGGGAAAAAGTAATGATTTTGATACGAACCAGATACTCGCTGGACAAGCAGGGCCATTTGTTCATCCTGCTGGTCCAGGCCTTTCTGCAATCGATATGTCAGAGCATCTTCATTCATAGTGCTGGCATAAATCCTTCGAACAGCATTCTCGAATTTGGAATAACGTTCTTGGGGGTCGCCCTGATTGACCAGAAAAATGCTTTCGTATTTGCCGGCAAAGGCGTTCCCGAAGGAATCCTCCAGAAGACTGCTTGAGCGGACGATGATGGGAGACTGGCCGAAATACTCTACCATTTCTTGCAAACGTTCACGTATTTCGTCAGGGAACTTTCCGCGAAGTAAGTTTTCTCTCATTTCGGGGGCTGTTTTGAAGTAACCGTCTTTGGTCTTTTGCTTCATGAAAAGTTTCCACCAGCCGTTTTCAACTATATAGCTATAGAAAATATCTGAGCCGACATAGAACGAATCGTGGGGCTCCAATCTTTCATTCCAATCAAACGAAGCATCCTTTGACAGAATCTTTCGAGCCAGAAGCATGCCAGCGGCCTTGCCGCCGATGAATCCGCTTCCGATGAGTTTGTTTTTGACACTTGTCAAATCATCAAGGGTAAAATTATCCTGTGTCAGTTTTGACATTCTTTTTTCGCGGCCAATCATTATTCTGCATAACTGCTTTACAGTGTCTTTGACTTCTTGAGAATCCTTAGATTCCGACCGCAGACTTTCCGCTTTCATAAAAAGTCTGTCCCAGTAATCCAATGTTCTGGCAGAGCCTTTCAGGCCTCTATCTGCGAAGTGTGAGAACAGCTTAGCTGCCTCCATACTGCTTACAATGGGAGAAAAATTTTCACCCTGCTGCAAGTGCGGCAGAAACATTGTCGGAGAATAACGACGCCATACCTTTAATGGATGAACGTAGTAATTTTCTTCGAAGTTATATACATCTAATAGTAACTGCGTAGTTTCACGAATGCGTGCGATTGTCTTGAATGAATGGTTGTTCCGCAACAGTGCAAAGTATGCGATGGTATCCAAATCAAAAAGGTAAGGACAGGTAATCAAGAAAAAATTACCTATCATCAGGTCTGTGGCCCAGGCGTTCAGCAAATCAGACAGACAATCAAATACATAATAAGTCTCCAGGCCTTCGTTTGTTATTATCGCATGGACCTGAGTGGAAAAGCTCTCAAAGCCGCCGCGGGCATCCAGGGTATAAATTGTGATATGGGGGTCTGGTTGAACAAGAGGCGGGTGGTCCGCAAATCTCATATAGACAATTTTTCTGCCATCGTCTAAGCCTCTGGCAATAAAGGATGTAACAAATCTTTGATAATCTTCTATGCTATCGACCTGCCAGACAACGTTATCGCCTTTGTTAAGGCCGGAGAGAATTTTATCTAAACCTTTAAGACCGGTACTTGCCCATGCTGCCATAAACTAACCTCTCTTTGTGCGGTATTT
>CAYTTK010000123.1:0-8058 GCA_964440735.1 uncultured Pirellulales bacterium | reverse complement strand
AGGCGGCGGTGGGAGTCGAACCCACGAATAACGGTTTTGCAAACCGTCGCCTTAGGCCACTTGGCTACGCCGCCAAACTCTACCATAACTCTACGCGTATTGGGCTCATTCTGCAATAAGATTAAATGCCATTTTTACCAACTATAAGAACACTTTTGGCAATATTTTCACAGCGAAAAGCGTCTAACTCTATGCTGTAAGACTAACTATAATGAAGAGAATCAACTGAGATTTTTCGCATGTGAGTTTATAAACTGTAATATACGTGAGTTTTATCGGAAGTTCATTTGTAAAACTTACCACTAATATCCAGAATTGGGAGCAGTTATGCGAATGTGGGAAGGTTTTAATCTTTTATTTTATAACCTTTTATTGTATAATAACATAGGCAAACATAAAGTTGACCCGCCACACGTATGGCGGACTATATTGGAGATGAGTGGTATGATTTGTAGGTTTCGGCCTACACCTATATGGTGGGTTCTGTGCACAATTATAATCTTTGGCCTGGCAGGCGGGTGCAGCACTGAGCATTATAAAGAGCAAGCCGACAAAGAAGTATATAAGATTATTGACAATAAATGGCAGCACAGCTACGGCCCAAAAGTCAATTACACAATCAGTGATGTAACACCATCGCCCAACGATATCAATATCGAAAAAGCTGTTCCCAAATCAGGCGTCATAACTCTCGCGCAGGCAGTTGCTACCGCCACAGCACATAATCGGGAATATCAAAGCCAAAAAGAAACGCTTTACTTAACAGCCCTTGATTTAACGCTGGCTCGACATCAGTTTGCCCGGCAATGGTTCGGCACAATTGATGCCAGTTACACAAGAAACAGCGCCGATGAAAGTGTCGGTTCCGATGCCGAATTGGGTTTTAATCAGCTATTGGCTACAGGAGCACAAATAAGCACCAGTATCGCTATCGACTGGGCACGCTTTCTTACAGGAGACCCACGAACCTCGCTCGGTTCGGTTCTCAGCGCGACCGTTGTTCAGCCGCTGCTAAGAGGTAGCGGCCGACTGGTTGTCCAGGAAAATCTCACTCAGGCAGAGCGAAACGCACTATACCAGATACGCTCCTTCAATCATTACCGAAAAACCTTTGTCGCTTCGATTGTAGAGGAGTATTATAGTGTTCTGCAGCGAAGAGAAGAGGTAGCCAACGCCAAGAGTAATTATGATATGCAGGTTGAATCAAAACGGCGTCTGGACATGTACGCTGAAGCAGGTCGAGTCGACCGTTTCGACGTGGATGAGGCGGAACAGAGCATGCTAAGGGCGGAAAATAACTGGGTGGCAGCCCAGCAAAGATATGAACAGGCACTCGACCAGTTCAAGATAAGATTAGCTGAGCCAACCGACGCTGATATAAAGCTGGACCCAAATGAGCTGGAGGCCTTAAAGGAGGTTGGGATAAGCGAGCCCAACTATGCATTGGACGCAGCCGTTGAAACGGCCTTGGCCCGGCGTCTGGATTTAGCCAACAGCGCCGACAGGGTCGATGACGCTGAGCGCAAAGTGAAGGTGGCTGCCGACAATCTTGGTGCGGAATTGAATTTAATTGGCAGCGCTACCGTAGATTCAACACCAGATACTGATTTTGCAAGATTGCAGTTTCATCAGGGGACTTATGGCCTGGGTCTTGAAGCAGATTTTCCCTTTAATAGAAAAGCTGAGCGTAACGCCTATCGTGAAGCGATAATAGCATTTACACAGCAGAAGAGGGAATATCAAAACTACGTGGATGAGGTTAAATTGGAGGTACGTGATGCATATCGACGCCTGCGGGAACAAGCGGAGTCATATCGTATTCAAAAATTGAGTTTGGAATTGGCCCAGAAGCGCGTAGAGAGTAATGAAATGTTATTAGATGCCGGCCGGATACCAGTGCGACTTTTACTCGATTCACAGAACGCTCTGGTGGAGGCTCAAAATAATTATACAGGGGCTTTAGTGAACCACACCGTTACAAAATTGAACTTTTTCAGCAATATTGGTGTATTACAGGTTAGACCAGACGGAATGTGGGAGCAAGAAGTACAATGAGGAGATTGAATTATGGTAAAAAATAATACGAACGATGACCAGCTGAAGTGGAAGTCCTTCAGGGTCCTTGGTGCAATTGTGCTCGTTATGGTTGTCGTTTTTACCCTTATCTTGTTTAAAACGGCCGGGAGTAGTGCCAAGTCAACCAGCGAAATGGCCACATTTGTGGCTAGGCGTGGTTCTCTGACCATCAGTGTTCTGGAGTCGGGCACTATAAAAGCCAGAGAACAGATTATCATAAAGAACGAAGTCGAAGGCCGGACCTCCATCATTAGGCTCATTCCCGAAGGGACACGCGTTAAGAAAGGAGAACTCCTCGTCGAACTGGACGCGAGCACATTGCTGGACAATAAGATAGACCAGGAGATTCGAGTGCAAAATGCCGAGGCCTCTTTTATCAATTCCAAGGAAAATCTGGCCGTAGTGAAGAATCAGGTCGAGAGCGACATCGACGTGGCCAAGCTCACACTCGAATTTGCCCGGCAGGACCTGAATCAGTACAAGGAAGGGGAGTATCCCAACGAAAAAACAGCTGCTGACAACGCAATCACACTGGCAGAAGAGGAGCTCGCACGTGCTGAAGAGACTCTTGTGTGGTCGCAGAAACTTTCCGATGCGAATTACTTGGCCAATACCGAACTGCAGGCAGATAAACTGGCTGTGAGCCGAAAGAAGAATGACCTGATTCTGGCAGAAAACAATCTTAATCTTTTAGAGAATTTTACCTACCATCGAAATATCAAACAGCTCGAAAGCGACCTCAGACAGGCCAAAATGGCCCTGGAACGCACAGAGCGCAAAGCAAAAGCCGATGTCGTTCAGGCAGAGGCCGATTTCAAGGCGAAAGAGGCGGAATATAAGCGTCAAATGGACAAGCTGACGAAGATTGAGGACCAGATAAAGAAAGCCAAGATATATGCCCCGGCCGATGGAATGGCAATCTATGCAACCAGTGCGAGAAGAGGCGGCTGGCGCAACAGGCGGGAACCGCTGGCTGAAGGTGTCGAAGTTATCGAACGGCAGGAATTGATATACCTTCCAACTGCCACATCGTCGATGGCTGAGGTTGATGTACACGAGGCGAGCCTTGAAAAGGTTCGGGTGGGACTTCCCGCAGTAATAACGGTCGATGCACTGCCAGGCAAAAAGTTTCTGGGTTCCGTTGGTCGCATCGCCCCATTACCCGACCCGCAGAGTATGTGGATGAATCCAGATTTAAAAGTTTACAACTCAGATGTATATTTGGAAGGCAATGACCAGGCGCTGCGTACCGGAATGAGCTGCAAAGTTGAGATTATCGTCGCCCAGTATGAAAATGCGGTGTATGTGCCTGTTCAATCAGTCTTGCGGATTGGAAGAGGTCATGCCCTATACGTTGTTAAAAACGGGGCTATCGAAGAGCGAAACATCGAGATTGGCCTGGACAATAACAGAATGGCCAGAATCATCCGCGGTCTTAGCGAGGGAGAACTTGTCCTGCTTACGCCTCCGCTGAAATCAGCAACCATCGAAGCCGGCTCACATATTGCAAGTACCGGCTCGCCTGATTCAAACGATACATCCGATACCTTGAAGCAGCAGATAAACCAGAGACTTGAAATCGCCAATGGAACACAACCAGAAGCTCGCCAGCAAGACAAGCAAGGTCCAGCGGAGGCCTCATCTACAGATGAATCTTCCGAACTCGAAAAGATGCGGCAACGGTTCGAGAATATGTCGGACGAAGAACGGCAGCAGATGCGGCAGCGGTTTGAGAATATGTCGCCGGAAGAGCGCGAAAAGATGCGACAACGCTTCCAAGGCTCAAGAGGAAGACCAAGACAGCAGGGCCAGGAAAGGAATCAATAGATGGAAGACCAGCCCTCCACACAAAACAACGAAATCGTAAAGCTCGTGAAAGCCCAAAAGATATATCAGATGGGAATGGAGCAAGTACATGCACTTGCTGGCGTGACAGTCTCCTTCAAAAAGGGCAGCTTCTGGGCCATTATGGGGCCCAGCGGCTCGGGTAAAAGCACAATGATGAACATCCTCGGATGCCTTGACCGTCTCACCTCCGGCCAGTACTACCTCGAAGACAAGGATATCAGTAGTCTTGATGACAATTCTCTCAGCGAGCTTCGGCTCAGGTATCTTGGATTCATATTCCAGAGTTTTAATCTAATACCTCAACTAACCGTCCAGCGCAATATAGAATTGCCTCTCTATTATCTTGGTTGGGATTCCATACGCAGTGCTCAGCACGCTGAGGAACTGGCCGAAGAAGTAGGGCTTGGCGGTAGATTGAACCATCGACCCGCGGAGCTCTCGGGCGGCGAGTTGCAAAGAGTCGCTATCGCCAGAGCTTTGGCCAACAACCCACAGATTATCTTTGCAGATGAACCTACCGGTAACCTCGACTCGGTTACAGGGGAGCAAATCCTGGAATTGCTCGTCGAATTAAACAAACAGGGCAAGACAATCATTATGGTGACCCACGAACCCGATATCGCCAAGCATGCTAAAAACAAGCTGCATATGATTGACGGTATGATAGACAGAATTGAATGAAGCTGCGATGAAGCAAACTAAGATATTCAGAAATATATGGTTGGGTATAGAGAATGTGCTTATGCACAAGCTGCGTTCGTTCTTGACCATGCTGGGAGTTGTCTTTGGCGTAGGAAGCGTCGTGGCTATGTTGTCGGTCGGTGAGGGGGCCAGCAAAGAAGCGCTTGAACAGATACGAAAGCTCGGAAGCAACAACATCATCATCTCAGCGGTCAAGTCGGCCGAAGAAGAAGCGACAACCACCCAGCATTCACACATGAGCATCTACGGGTTGACCTACGAAGACCAGTCCAGGATTTCCGAGAGTTACAGTAACATCAAGAAGACTGCGCCAGTGAAGCTGATGCGAAAGGAATCACGTCTGCGTGAGAGAGCGATGGAACTACGGGTTGTGGGAACAACACCCGAATGGTTTGAGCTTGTGCCACGCGAGGTCATAGCAGGGCGGGTGCTTCTTCCAGCCGACAAGAGCAAACAAGCTCCCGTGGCCGTACTTACTGAGTTCGGAGCTCGCAAAATCCTGGCCACTGAGAGCACCATAGGCCAGACCATCCGCATAGGGGGCGACGAGTTTGAGATTGTTGGTATCATCAAAAGCGAAAGTGGCCAGGCCGGAAACATCCAGATTCCGGACCAGGAAATCGATGTTTACATTTCCATTGAGGTCGCACGCAAATACTTCGGCGACATATACATCAAACGTACATCAGGTTCAATGACAATGGAAAAAGTGGAACTACATCAGATTATTTTACAGGTAGATGATATTAAAAACGTTGAAGCAACCGCGCAAGCCGTCGAGGAAATGCTAAAACGGTTCCACAAAAAGAAAGACTATATCGTCAGCGTTCCTCTTGCCTTACTCAAGCAAGCCGAAGCAACAAAACGAACGTTCAACATCGTATTGGGCTCAATCGCAGGTATCAGTCTTTTAGTCGGTGGAATCGGCATTATGAATATTATGCTTGCCTCTGTGACAGAACGCACGCGAGAGATAGGAATTCGCCGCGCTATTGGTGCCAAGAGAAGACAGATTATTCTTCAGTTTCTCATCGAGACGGTTGTCCTGTCCACTACCGGAGGCATCATTGGATTAGGTGTAGGCACCTTAATACCGCTCTTGATAACCTACTTCTCAGGCATGATGACGGTCATCACGATGGCAGGCGTTTTACTTCCACTGTTAATTAGCATGACCATCGGCATAATCTTTGGGCTGTATCCTGCAATGCACGCTGCCAAGGTTGACCCAATCGTGGCCTTAAGACATGAATAAAAACGGCAGAGTCAGGTTCAAACCTGGACTGAATTTGCCGTTAAAAAATACGACGAATGCTTATTAGTTCCTCTGGTAAAGCACATGGTCGCCCGATGTAGCGAATTGGACGACCTTATTAACTGCCGCTGCTAATTCATCAATCTGCTGCTCAAGCCGATTACAGTATTGCTGCAATTCATTCTCCACCCGCATATGCTCGATGACCTGATGCTGGAGCTGGTCGTTGGAAGCTCTTAATTCAACGACCCGATGCTCAAAATGATTGCGGCATTGCTGCCATTCATTTTCCTTATGCCTATATTCGGCGATTTGGTTCTGGAGCCGTTTGTTGACTGCCACCAATTTTGCCCATTGTTGCCTGAGAAGTTTCTCATCTTGTTTGGTGCCACTTACATCTGTAACAAAAACAATAAGTCCGACGACATTGCCTTGCTCATTTTTTAATGCAGTCATTTTTGTCTGCGTGGCGAATGACGTTCCATCCCTTCGCATATGTTCGATAGGCCCTTCGAGTCGGCCTCTTCGCTTGGTCTCCTCGATGAAGCCAATCACATCAGTCCGCATTTGCTCTTCGCTGTGAAATGAGCCAATTGTTTTACCAACCAGCTCATTTCTGCTGTCATACCCGTGCATCACAACCCAAGCATCATTGGCGAACCGAATGACTCTGTTCAGGTCAATCACGGCAATTCCCTCGCTTGCATGTTCAGCTATTGCTGTGAAATAACCCAGTGTTCGTGTATTACGTTTAATCTCAGCAATTACACTGTCCATATTATTTAATCCCCAAAAAACCATCGATAATTCAATTGACAACCGTTTTTTACCAGCCGAAACGCCTATAAATATTGAAAAACAGCATCAAAATAAGACATCGGTAAAAACAAAGTGGCACTTTTTGAAATGACGCCGAAACTACAACTCTTTTTGCAAAACATCGTTTATACAATGCTATTGCGAACCTTATCGGTCCTGGCTCTAATATATTTATTCTTATCGCAAGAAGCGAATTCACCTAATATTTCTAAAAAACTGTGCGATCCTCCCATCGTCTCGTTTAAGCTGGATGTAGTTTTTGGCAAGGAAATATGAAAAAGACAAAAATGAAACGCGCCCGGCAGGGATCGAACCTGCAACCTTCGGATTCGAAGTCCAGTATGTCGGCTGTAAGTGATGTCACTACAAAGTCTTATGACGCTGTTTTTGACCAAAAATGAGGATTACAAGTGAATAGCAAGTCAGTAACAAGTTGTTAACAAGTGGTTATCACGTGACGACTGACCCAATTAGTGACCCACTTTTTCTATTCTATTCCATATTGGCGACTGACACTTTCTTGACACCGATTTGTACCCACGCACTATCAGAATTTGACCTTCGGGTTACTTGTCCTTGGTTGTTCGCTCACCCATTCGGAGAACAGGCTATGAAAATTGTATACTTAAGCCGATGGTTATATGCTTATACTGGATCATAGGGCTTTCAATCCGATACTCTGAACCTAGCTTGGTCTCGCACTGAGTATGTCAACTGAATATATAATATGGATGATACAAAATCTTTGTTCTATGATAACTGCTTCTAAGACATAGTCTTGTGGCGCTAAAATTTTTGGCGTATTACACCTTGCCTCCAAAATGACACTGAATTGACCTCCCCCAGCCCACTTTACCGCTTGATTCGCACCCCTATCTTTGCAATACAAGGATATTATGAAAAAGGTTTGGGTTTACAAAAGAAAAGATATAAAGGCATAGTGGGTTGGCTGGTACGAGAGTGGTAAGCGCAAGGCAAAGGCTCTCGCATCAAAAGAACTAGCTGAAGAAATTATGGCAGAACTTTCAAAATATATTTGTAGCTTGGAAGTTGGCCAAGAAAAACTGTTTAAAACTAAATTCAACTATCGAAAATGGCATAATGTTTGTGAAAAAACTGGATTGGCAAATTTAAAATTCTATGACCTTCGAAAGACCTCCGGGTCATTGCTTGCTCAAAATGGTGTTTCGACTGCCGTGACATAAAGACTGCTGGAACACTCGTCTGCTAGTCTGACAAACAAGGTTTATACTAACGTTGATCCGGTTTTACGCCGTGCGGTAGAGCGTTTGCATGTTGACAGATAAACACTGGCCTACCTTTTCCTCCAGGCTCATACTCGCTAACTTTCTGCTAAC
>CAYTTK010000122.1:0-8093 GCA_964440735.1 uncultured Pirellulales bacterium | reverse complement strand
TTTGTGTCTTCGTGGCTTAGTGGCTCTGCAGGATTTCAATATTCTCCGGCTGTAGCCGTTTCAAGTCTGTCAATTGGTTTCGGCCGAGCCGGGTATCAATCAGAACGGAGCTATCGAGATACTGCTCATTTATAATCCGGCCGTGGGCACGCAGGTAGCTCTGCACTTTGCCGTTCGATTGGCTGCTCGTAACACGCAGCAGGATTTCTCCGCCTTTATATTTTTCTGTGACCGACTCGCATAATTTATCCAGGCCGAAGCTGGTCCTGGCTGATATGGTTACGGCATCGGGATGTAGCGTTTGCAGCATTTCGAGGTTGCTGATTTTCGTGACAACATCGATTTTATTGAGGACCTCTAAAATCGGCTTTCCGCCGCAGCCGATTTCCGCAAGGACATTATTTACCGATTCAATCTGCTTTAGAGCATCGGGATTGGCCACATCTATGATATGCAGGAGCAAATCGGCATTGATTGCTTCTTCCAGCGTCGCCTTAAACGAAGCAACTAATTGATGTGGCAGATTTTTTACAAAGCCGACCGTGTCACTTATCAGAACTTCAACGCCTCTGGCCGGCGTCCATTTTCTTGTCCGCGTATCGAGCGTTGCAAACAGCCGGTCCTCAACGAGGACGTCTGCATTGGTAAGTGCGTTCAGCAGTGTGCTTTTACCGGCATTGGTATAGCCGACTATACAGATTTTATATAGTCCCTCTCTCGCCTTGATTTCGCGAACTCTTCGGTCGTCGATATTTGTAATCTCTCGTTTCAGGTCGGTGATTCGCTTTTTGACCAATCGGCGGTCGATTTCGAGCTGCTGTTCGCCGGGTCCTCTGGTGCCTATGCCTCCGACAACGCCTGCTGCTGTTGCCCCGCCTGCACCGGCTAAGGCATCAAGGTGCGACCACATCTTGGTAAGTCGCGGATATGTATATTCGAGTTGGGCTAATTCGACCTGCAGCTTGGCCTGCTTTGTCTTTGCACGCGTGGCGAATATATCTAATATCAGCTCGCTGCGGTCGAGGACCTTGGCTTTGATAATCTCTTCGAGCTCGCGAATCTGCGCCGGCGAAAGGTCGTTATCAAATATGACAACATCTGCTTTGAACCGACCGACCCGTTCGGCAAGCTGCAGCGCCTTGCCTTTGCCTATATATGTAGAGGGGTTTATTTTGCGGATTTTCTGCTGGAACTTATACACGACGATTGCACCGGCACTTTCGGCCAAAGCTGTAAGCTCAGCTAAGTCGTCGCTATCATTGGAGGAGGATGAAATGGCAGCCACTAAAATGGCTCGCTCTTTTCTAACTCGCAGCGTCTCACGCAATTTTTCCAACTAAGATATACCTCTCTCTAAACCTACACCCGCACCTGCTTTTATCAGGATAAGGTTAACTTGTGGCTTTTTTAATCCGTCCGGTTTTGCATCCTTTAATAATTATTTCGCCATTATATTTTATCATATTTGCCTATATTACACAACAAAACCTTAATATTCAGCAAATTTGTAGGGTTTTCTGGCTGACAACGGCGTTTTATCGGCCTCAAAAACTCATCTTTGCTCACCAAAAAACCATCAGTCGACGTTTTTTGACTTGAAAAAATGCGAAATCTGCTTTAGAGTAACGAAACAGGCGTTTTTTGACGAACTAAAATATAATGTTTTTGTAAAGTAGCTTGTATTATTTGACAAGGATAGGAAGGGCCTTTTTTTTATGTTAAGGGTTAAATCACGAACTGGCGAATCCGTCCAGCAGATGATAAGACGTTTTAAGAAGCTGTGCGAAAAAGAGGGGCTAATCAGGGATATGAAGCGTGTCGCATATTATGAGAAGCCCTCGGAAAAGAATCGCCGACGTTCGCGCAAAGCCCGACGCATCATAAACTACCCCTAAATCTCTCGTTATTCTGCGAAATATCACTTTCATCCTTCATAATCCCGAAGGGATGCCTCCGCTCGGGGATGCCTAACGGTATTACGGCACTGCGGAGAATTGGAATTACTCTTTGTCTGGTTTCATCACCGGCCATAAAACCCAGTCGCCATCACTCGCCCACATCCTTGGATTGCCTTTGCCGTCACATCCGAGCACACCACCATCGTCTTTGAAATCCTCACCGATGCTATAAAGAACAAATCCATCTTTGGCATTTCTATACAGTAGTGGACTTCCGCTGAATGGATCTATCGGCAGACTATCCAGATAACCTGTTGAGACAAGTTCTTTCAAATTGTCTGGATACTGGCCGAGAGCTTTGCGATATCGCAAAATCGCTGCAATAGTTAGCACACCTCTTCGATGCGTTTCCAGACGCCAGGACATCTGGCTTATCCTTATAAAAGAAGAATATCCGAGGGACCTTAGTAGTAACGGGCCTGTTTGTTCAAACCCGCCTGTTTTGTTTTCATATATTCCAAGATTTTTTAAGTCCGACGGTGTTTTTCCCAAAAATCTATCAATTTCTTCAAAATAGCTGTCAATATTAGCTACAACTTCTCTCCTGCTCGGATAGCTAAAACGCATAAATCCTATGAAGTCCTTCCAGCCATTTATAGCGTAGGGCAAACCCCGCAGCAAAACACGACCATCACCGTTGCCATCGTCAGTGAAATTCCTCTGAATCTTGTCATATAAGAACACCTTTTCCGCCTCAAGATTGATAATCGGCTCACTCATTTCAAATTGTTTTGCCAATTCATTCTGTACAGTCTTCAAGGTTTCTGCCGGCACATCGATTCTATCCAAAATCTTAAGGATTTCACTGTGAGCAAGGGCCTCAATCGCAGCACCCACCAACTGCTCAATCAATAGACCTTTGCCTTGCAGATGTATGCCTAACTTCTGTAAAACAATGCAATCCTTCATCGCCGAATCGATATTTCCTTTATACGCTTCGTATCGAATCTGCCATCTCATTGCAAATGCCAGAGTCCTATAGCTTGATAAGGGTTCCATAACGTTCGACATAAGAGCGGCGACAAAGTCATCGACAGGCTGGTTGGCTTTTTGATAATAGTTCCAGAAATAAAGCTGTTCGGAGGCCTTTCTTAGTGTTTCAAAGACCTGTTGGTTATCCTGGAGCCATAAGCTTAAGGAACGTAGTTGCACATCGTTGAAATCCGTCAGCCAATCTGCCGTGCTCAAATCCAGCCATTGTGGCATCTTTACGTAAATTTCTAACGCCTTTTCATAATAGGGCTTTGCATTATCCGCCTCGTTTCTGTCTGCCCGAACAAGTTCATTAAGTCTCTCTACATAATCTACACTTATTGTCGGCCTTCCGATTATTAGAGGACTGACGCATAAAAGCAAATACAGGAAAATTACCCCCGTGGCCTGAAGACCTCGCACAATAACTTTTTGCCATAAAGGCCGACAGCGCTTCTTGGCCCGGCGCATCAAAACAGCCAACAGCTTCACATCACCGAATCCTGTAATTAGCTGCTGGGCTTTTTGTTCTTTCTCTTCGTCAGTTGGGCAATCTTTTAATTCATCTTCAAAATGCGCTATTAATTCCGCCTGGACATCGGCCTGGACTTTTTTGCGATATCGCATCTTTTTGATAACAAGTTTTATAAATTCAACAACACAGGCAGGAAGATTTTGTAATTCGCTTTGCCGTTTTTCCTTTCCCATGATATAGGTCTCCACTTCTATTTTTGCCACAAAGTCACCAAGACACGAAGTTTTAAATCTATATATTTTTTTTCTTGGTGGCTTTGTGTCTTCGTGGCCCATTTTCCACATTTAAGCAGGTACAAGTGCTCCACCGAAGACAAGATTCAAGCCGGCTGTTAATTCCTTAAGCTGCGCCTTTTGTTTTACAAGCTCTTCTTTTCCTTTGCCGGTGATGGAATAATATCGTCTTTTTCTGCTGGATTGGTTCTTCTCCCATTTGCCCTTGATGAGTTTCTTCGCTTCCAGATTATAAAGCAATGGATACAGCGTTCCTTTGCCGAGCGTTAGTATGTCACTGCTTCGCTGCTCGATGGCCTGGCTCAATTCGTAACCATACATCGGGCCGCGTGAGAGAATCTCCAGTACAACCACCGGAGCAATGCCTTTCAATAACTGACTTTCAAATTTCATAGAATTCTCCTTTTCTTGCTCTCAGATACAGATTTATACCACATATGTTATATTTTGCTATACTTATTATGTTATGCAAACTATGCAATGTCAACCATAAAATCTAAATTTTTTAATTCTTTTTCAGTCTCAGGCAATAGTAAATCAGGTTGAATTTGATTGCCAAATCGTTTTTTGGGGCTAAAATAGTTGAAAATTGGTCAATGAACCAGTTTTTTTGCTCGACCATATAAAAGGCAGATTTTTTTGAAAATTCGGAGCAGTGGCCGAGTGGTTGAAGGCGACGGTCTTGAAAACCGTTTTACCCTTTCGGGTAACGGGGGTTCGAATCCCTCCTGCTCCGTTCTACTTCGCTGAAGCTCTGTAGAATCGGGCTTGGGGTGATGAGAAACGTTTAAACGCTTGTTACTGGGGATTAAAGAGTCACATAAATCGATACCAAATATCCTGTTCGTTTCACTGCAGCGACGAAAAGGTAAGAGGCAGAGAAGAGCAATTTAAGAACATGATTTGGTTTGAGCTATCGGTCTTGCTAAGGATATTCAACACAAATAGTTAGACCTTCGGAATATGTTCTATTGGAAAAATAAAAATTTTAGTTGTGTTTAGCCGACACTAATAGTATAAATAGTTGCATTGAATTGAAATGATTGCGTAATAGAGCGTTGATAAAGCAGAATCAACGCTTAGTTGTATTGCTCCTGATACCTGCCACTATTCATCATTTCTCTTATTCTGCCAGCCTTTATTATACAAGGTGCTTTGTGTATATGGACCGCATACCAACCCTAAAAATAGGGAATCTGGAAATTCGTCCACCCATAATACAAGGGGGAATGGGCGTCAGGGTATCAAGGGCAAATCTGGCTGCGGCAGTTGCAAATACCGGATGTGTCGGCGTTATTGCCAGCGCCGGGCTGGGTCAATATGAAGATTTCCCGGATGCTGAATTTGAAAGAGTTAATGAGGAAGCTTTACGACTCGAAATCAGAAAAGCAAAGCGCCTTACCAGCGGAATAATCGGTGTGAACATAATGGTTGCTCTTTCTGATTATGAAAACCTTGTGAAAACCGCTGTCGAAGAAGACGTTGACTTAATAATTTCCGGTGCGGGATTACCTCTAAGCCTGCCAAAATATCTTAATGGAAAAGATATTAAATTAATCCCCGTTGTTTCCTCAGCAAGAACTTTTCAGATTATTTGCAAAAGATGGAAAAGTCATTTCAATAAACTCCCAGATGCTGTAATAGTTGAAGGCATCAAAGCAGGTGGTCATTTAGGATACTCCTATCAAAACATAAAAGACGGAACAGTACCTGTACTCGAACAGACCATTCACGAAGTAATTAATATCGCTGATTCTTTCGACCCTAGTATCCCTGTGATTGCAGCAGGAGGAATCTTTGATGGAGAAGATATCGCCCGTTTTCTCAAATTAGGTGCCTCTGGAGTTCAAATGGCAACACGTTTTGTCTGCACTGATGAGTGCGATGCCCATGAAAACTTCAAACAGGCTTATCTAAATGCCCAGGAAGATGATACAACAATCATAGAAAGTCCTGTCGGATTACCAGGAAGAGTTATAAATAACAGTTTTGTCGAAAAGATCAAACAGGGTAAAACTATACCTTTCAAATGTAATTATAAATGTCTCAGAACCTGTGAACCCCAAAAAGCACCATATTGCATAGCCAAAGTTCTGGCAAATGCCGCAGAGGGAAAACTGGAAGAATCTTTTGTCTTTGCAGGTTCAAATGCCTATCGATGTAATGAAATCGTACCTGTAAGATTACTCGTTAAAAAGTTAGTTGAAGAATTAACTTCATCACTTGCTGTGGAAGCACTATGTCTATAACAAAAAAAGCTTACGCATATATGACCAACTCAAGAAATATTATCAGCTTGAATCAAAGCAAAAGTATTAAGTGAGATTCAAAAAAATAGGAAGGAAATTGAAATGAATATCTATGCAGGAAACTTATCGCGTGATGTAACCGAAGATGATTTGCGTCAAGCTTTCGAAGCTTTTGGTCAAGTTGAATCCGTCAATCTAGTAAAGGACAGGTTCAGTGGTGAACCAAGAGGATTCGGATTCGTAACGATGCCATCTAGGAACGAAGCCCAAGCTGCAATCGACGGTCTGAACAGCAAAGATTTAAAAGGACGGGACATAAACGTTAATGAGGCTCGCCCGCGCACTGAAAACCGCAGAGGTGGTGGCCGAAGAGGCAGTTTTGGTTCAAACCGCGGTGACAGACAAGGCGGCTCTGGTCCAAGCCGAGGTGGCCGACGTCGCTACTGATACTTTATAGAATTTGCAGCCCAATGAAGCGGAGCCGAATCTAAGATAAGAGATTCGGTTGGTTTATGAAAAAACAGCTGGTATGTTGCTGGATATTCGTATGCTGTGATAATCCTACAAAAGAAAGGAGAAAATAATGGCTGAGGCAAAATCAGGTGATACTGTTAAAGTTCACTATACCGGTAAATTAAACGATGGCACAGTGTTCGCCAACTCAAGAGAGCGAGAACCTCTACAATTTGTTATCGGCGAAAAGCGTATAATACCCGGCCTTGAAGAAGTTGTAGTCGGGATGAGTCCCGGCGAATCAAAAACAGCCAATATCCCAGCAGATAAAGGCTTTGGCCCATATCAGGATAAAATGGTACAGGTGGTTAATCGAAGTCAATTTCCAACGGATCTGGAACCTAAGATTGGTGAACAGATACAGATGACTGACGGGATTGGGCGGACAACCATAGTAACGATAAAGGAGATATCAGGTTCAAATGTAACGTTAGATACCAACCATCTCCTTGCCGGGAAGGACTTAATGTTTGATATCGAACTAATAGAAATCCTATAGCTGCTGCGTTTCAGAAAGAACAACTCCCTCCAAGTACAGACTGTCCTCGTGCCGTTCAGGTACAGATAACTGTATAGAGCACAGAACGAGTGTGGAGACCGCTATCTTCTCAACTATAGCTTACGAAAGGGTAATATTTAAGAAATTAGGACTAATTTTAAGATAGCGTACAGCAGGTATTGAGCGTCTGTGCTCTCAATTCTAAAGATTCTCAACGCATATATTAAGTCGTTTGGCTGTGGTCTGCACACCGTAAATTTCGTAATAGCCTACTAATAACGCAGAATGCCTTGATAAAAACGTAAAGGCCCCAGGCATACCGCACATCAGCTTGACAAAACACTAACAATTATGGTATAGTGTATGTATGTCTGGCACTCGAAGGATACACTATGCTAACAAACAAAACCGCCTTTGCGATTACAATCTGTCTTGTTTTAACTACAACTGCTTACTCTGCAAACTCTCCAATAGGCTGGGCAGCAGCTAACGCACTTGGTCAGAACGGCACTACAGGCGGCGGAAATGGCCCCGTCGTCATCGTTACCACCAAAGCAGACCTTTTGTACTATGCGATGCGCCCCGGACCATACACTATTCTTGTTGACGGCTACTTCCAAGACTTTACCGAAGTAGACATATACGTTGAATCCGATAAATCTATCATCGGTCTCGGCGCTGGGGCAACATTGGATGGCTTCGGCTTCAAAACTGATGAAGCCGCTGGCATAAAAAATATCATAATTCGCAACTTCATAATAAAAAATGCCCACCAAGATGCCATCGCTACACGTAACTCCCATCATATCTGGATAGACCACTGCGACTTCTCCAACAGTGACGACGGACTGGTCGATATCACAAAGGGCTCGGATTACGCAACTGTCTCCTGGTGCAGATTCCATGACCACAATAAAGTCTCGCTCGTCAACTCCGGCACCAACGAATTCGAAGACGTCGGCAAATGTCACGTGACCTACCACCACAACTGGTTCTACGATAACGTCCAGCGTAACCCTCGTGTTGGATATGGCAAAAGTCACGTGTTCAATAACTACTATTCCAATATAAGCAGTTATTGCGTCGGTTACCACACCGGCGCAAAAGTGCTCGTGGAGAACAATTATTTCTACA
>CAYTTK010000121.1:0-8124 GCA_964440735.1 uncultured Pirellulales bacterium | reverse complement strand
TAAGAGGTGCAAAGGTAAGGTCCGCCACCTCGAAAAGCTTCAGAAGCTCGACATCAAGGTCTAATATAGCAATGTCACATCCCGAGCATGTTGCACCCTGGCCTATAGCGATTTTTATTTTTTCAGACATCAGCAACCTCTTTCATAGAATCCGTGGCCTCTGAACCTGCGGTACTTTTGCTGTAAGGACTCGGGCCAAGCTCGATAATGTGGTCGATAAATCCGTTCACGGTATTAGCAAACTTTTCCGCTTCACCAGCAGAAATCCAGGCCAGTTCCAGACGCTCTGGATTCAGCCCAAATTGCTTCAATAATGAACGCAGCAGAGCTATTCGCCTCCTCGTGCGATAGTTTCCGCCGATGTAATGGCAGTCGCCCGGGTGACAGCCGGCCACCATCACCCCATCAGCCCCCAGTCTGAATGCTTCCATAATCCATTCGGGGTCGACACGGGCGCTACACAGTGTTCTTATAACACGAAAATAAGGTTTAATCTGGTATCTGCCTATCCCGGCTAAATCACCACCGGCGTATGCACACCAGTTACAACAAAAAACAATAATCTTCGGCTTAAATGTATCTTCCATTATTCAATTCTCATGTTTTGTATATCTTGGCCTCTATGTCAGAGCGGCGAGTTCAGTCAGCCAAAGCTGCTTTAATCATCGCTAACATTTGTTCATTCTTGAATCCTTTTTGCTCCATAGCACCGCTGGGACAGGCAGCAACACACCCTCCACAACCCTTGCACATCGCTTCATTGATTTTCACGATTTTCTCCTCTTCTTTGCCACCGGAACGGTTTACAATTTCCAAGGCATTGTATTCACAAACCGGCACACAAATACCACAGCCATCGCAAAGGTCCTCATTAACGGCAGCTATAGTCGGCTCGGCTTCGTATTTATCCTTCGAGATTATAGTACAGGCCTTTGCCGCTGCTGCTTCCGCCTGAGCGATAGTTTCCGCCATAGACTTCGGACTATGAGCAAGGCCGGCCACGAAGATACCTTCTGTGGCAAACTCCACCGGCCGTAGCTTCACATGCGCCTCCAACAAAAATCCATCTTCGTTCATAGGAACCTTCAGCATTTGAGAAAGTGCTTCATTGCCACTATCAGGTTCAATCCTGCTGCTTAACACCAGTAAATCCGGCGACAATTCTATTTCGCAGTCCAGAATCGGCTCATACACTGTTACCTTGAGACCGTCCTCATCGGCCACTTCAGGTTTATTATCTGGCTCGTATCGCACAAAGAGAACGCCTTTGCTGCGGGCTTGTTGGAAGTAATCCTCATTAAATCCGTAAGTGCGGATGTCACGGTATAATATATAAACTTCGGTTTCCGCAGAAAGCTCTTTTATTCTCAGAGCATTTTTGACAGCGGTATTACAGCACACCCTGCTGCAATACATATGCCCTTCTTCGCGCGAGCCGACACACTGAATCATAACGATGGTTTTTACCCCAGCCAACGGTTCCTCACCAGAAAGCAAATCTTCAAGCTCTAATTGCGTAAGCACACGGTCATTCCGTCCGTAAAGATACTCATCGGGCTTACTCTCATTTCCACCGGTAGCAACCACCACAATACCGTGCCTGACCTTTACCTCTTTAGAGCCGGTTCTCAAAGTGCTTTCAAAGTTGCCGATAAATCCTTCCACGCTTTCAAGTTTTGCATCTGTATAGACAGTAATATTTTTATGTTTCCGCACATGCTCTTCAAGGTGTTCCAGGTATGCACCGACATCCGGCTCATCGAATGTGCACCGCAGTTTCCTGAGATTTCCTCCGAGCTGCTTTTGGCACTCGAGTAGGGTAACCTCAAATCCCTCCTCTGCAATAGCCAGAGATGCCGTCATACCGGCTAATCCCCCGCCGATTACAAGTGCTGAAGGTGTAACATCCAGCCGTGCCTGCACCAAGGGCTCAACCAGCGCCACCTTGGATACTGCCATACGCACAAGGTCCATGGCCTTTTTCGTAGCTTCTTTTTTCCTGTCCATATGAATCCAAGAACACTGGTCCCTTATATTAGCCATCTCGAACAGGTATGGATTAAGGCCTGCCTGCCGCAATGTTTGCTGGAAAAGCGGCTCATGGGTTCTCGGCGAGCAGGACGCCACAACAACACGGTTAAGATTTTGCTCAACAATCTTCTCACGAATATGGTCCTGGGTATCCTGAGAGCACGTATAAAGGTTGTCTTCAGCATAAACTACATAGTGTAGTGTCCGGGCGTATTCTGCTGTAAGCGGCACATCAACAATCCCACCAATGTTGATTCCGCAATGGCATACGAATACACCTATTCGTGGCTCTTGTCCGCTTATATCTCTTTCGGGCGGAAACTCTCGCTCAACCGTCAGAGAACCTCTGACATCCGCCAATAGTTGCGATGCCTTGCTGGCAGTGCCGCTGGCCTGGATTACCGTCTCCGGTATATCTTTAGGACCGGATGCCGTACCACCAACAAAGATACCGGGACGCGAAGTTTCCAGAGGCCGTAAAGAATCAGCCCAGATAAATCCATATCGGTCAAGCCGGACACCCAGCTTTCTTGCCAAATCTCTTTGCTTCTGGGCAGGTTGCAAACCGACCGACAGCACCACCATATCAAATTTTTCTTCAGACACCTGCCCGGTTTCAGAAGCATATTTAACCGTTAGCTCTGAGTCGCCGTTTCTCTTGTAAACATCAGATACCCGCGCCCGCTCAAAACGAACACCGTATTGCGACTTGGCTCTTTCATAATACTTATCAAAATCTTTGCCAAACGCCCGAATGTCCATAAAGAAAATGGTGACATCAAGACCTTTAAGATGTTCCTTTGCAATTACTGCTTCTTTAATGGCGTACATACAGCAAACAGATGAACAATAAGCCCTTTTGCAGGAGACGTCACGAGACCCTACACATTGCAGAAACGCAATCTTTTTGGGCTCTTTTCCGTCCGAAGGTCTCCGCACGTGGCCAGCAAACGGGCCCGAAGCAGATAAGATTCGTTCAAGCTGTGTACTGCTGACCACATCCGGATAGCGGCTATAACCGAAGTCATACTTAAGCTGGGCCATAAATTCTTCAAAGCCAGGCACAACCACTATCGCACCGACATCAATTTGCTCAACAGTATCCTTCTGATGATGATCAATAGCTTCAGCTTTGCAAGTGCTTACACATTGTAAACACTCAGAACATATACTGCAGTGCAGGCAGCGTTTTGCCTCCCGAATAGCCTGCTCTTCGGTATATCCAAGCTCGACTTCATCGAAACCTTTAATTCTTTCATCCACCGGCAAGGTGGGCATAGGAACTCTGTATTCTCGACTATGAGGAGTCTGCGGTATGGGCGCCAAATCTTTTGGTAAAAGACGAGGTTTTATGTCATCTCTGCCTTCTTTAAGGTCTTCACCGTTCAAGAATCTATCAATAGAGGTCGCCGCTCTATGTCCTGCAACAATTGCATTGACAGCCACATCCGGACCTGTGACGACATCTCCACCGGCAAAAATCCGCTTGACGTTGGTAGTCATTGTGTCTTCGTCAACATAAATAAAACCCGCCCGGGTCTCCAACAGGCCGTCGGCTGCCTTTAATAATTCCCAATCGACCGCCTGACCAATAGCCACTACAACCGAGTCTGCATTCATTATTTGTTCAGAAGCGGGTCTGACCACGGGGCTGAATCTGCCCTCTTTGTCAAAGACAGATAGACACTCCCTGAATTCAACACCGCTGACATGTCCATCTGTTCCAACAATACGTTTTGGCGAAAGTCTGTTGTGGATAACGACACCTTCCTCTTCTGCCGCGCGTATTTCTTTAGCAGAGGCGAACATTTCATCAGGGGATTCGAGGCAAACAAGGTGCATGTCTCTAACACCTAAACGAATTACCGTTCGAGCAACATCAATAGCTACGTTACCCCCGCCGATGACTATTACTCTGCCTCCAAGGTCAACCGGCTGGCCAAGACTTGCAGCTCGCAAAAGGTCCGTAAAGCCGCGAACTCCTTCCAGTTCAGTACCAGATACAGGAACCAAACCGGCATCTGTAACCTGGACAGCTTTAAGGTTGGTTAAAACTCCTATATCAGCTTCCTGGCTTACGGCAGGAATTACAATATCGGATTCGATAATAAACTTGGAATCCTTAATCGGAACAGGACGTCTTCGGCCAGATTCATCCGGCTCACCGAGCGCCATTCGAACACATTCCAAGGCAGCTACCCTTCCACCTGTACCCAGAATTCGGATTGGTGAGGCCAGAAAACGAAACTCAATACCCTCGTCCTCGCAGGTTTTTATTTCCTCATCACTTGCCGGCATTTCCCCACGACTTCGTCTGTACAGGATTGTTACTCGTCTGGCACCGAGACGCAACGCCGTCCGAGCTGAATCGATAGCTGCGTTACCGCCCCCGATAACGCTTACAACCTTGTTTGCGATATCAGTTGGTTGTTCCATCTTGGCGCGATGCAAAAATCTGGTGCCGTGAATGACACCTTTAAGGTCCTCGCCTTCAATACCGAGCCGTCGACTTTTATGAGTGCCGATGGCAATAAAGATGGCCTCAAAGCCCTGGTTAAACAATTCGTTTAATGTCCGGTCGGGCCCAACCGGAGTGTTCAGTCTGATTTCCACACCTGCGCGCTTTATCGCCTCAATCTCGTAATCCAGGATATCCACCGGCAGTCGGTAGCGCGGCACACCAACCCGCAACATTCCACCCGCTACACCGAGTTCTTCAAAAACAACGGGCTTATATCCCATATTGGCCAAGTCCCATGCACAGGTCAGACCTGCCGGACCTGAGCCAATGATAGCAATCGGCCGTCCGACTCCGCGTTGCTGAGGAAACTCGGCTTTTCTCCTTGCAATTATATGGTCGGTCACCTCTGGTAATTCGCCTCTGAGGACAGCGCTGATTTCACGGTCTGCAAGGAACCGGTGCAGGTCACGGATTGACAATGCTTCATCCAATCTGCCTCTATTGCATGCGTCCTGACAAATGTGGGTGCAGATACGACCACAGGTAGCTGGAAAAGGATTTTTTGCGCGGTATAGCTCCAAGGCATCGTCAAATTTGCCCTGGGCCAAAAGAGCAATAAAACCCTGCACATTTACTCCGGCAGGACAGGCATTCCTGCAGGGAGCAGTCATGCCTTTATCAATAACAAATGTATTAGGGTATGCCTGTGGATAAGGCCGGAAAATCGCTTTTCTTTGACCAATTCCGGCTTCAAATTCGCTTGCCACAGTAACAGGGCACGATTCGACACACTCACCACAACCCGTGCACTTATTAAAGTCAACATACCTGGCACGTTTGCGAATTTTTATCTTGAAATCGCCCGCTGAGCCCGAGACATCTTCGAGCTCAGCCCATGTAATTGTTTCAATATTGAGGTGTCGGCCGCACTCGACAATCTTGGGTGAGAGTATGCACATTGCGCAGTCATTTGTCGGAAAGGTCTTATCAAGTCTGGCCATATTGCCACCAATGGCCGGTGAACTTTCCAACAGGTATACTTTCTGGCCGGATTCAGCCAAGTCGAGCGAGGCCTGGATACCGGCAATACCGCCGCCGATTACAAGTACAGCCCCGACTTTCTCCTGCTTATTCTTAGTAGGAGCTATCATTTCGTATCTCGTTCCTTATATCAAGCTTCATACATTGATAATTTTTTCTAAATTTGTTTTTGTAATGCTTTCTTATGCTATCGCTTTTTCTTTAACAGGGAATTTTTTAAGCTGACCATAGGTAAAAACGGGCCCGTCTATACAAACAAACTTTTCACCGATGTTACAATGCCCGCATTTACCGATGCCGCATTTCATATATCGCTCAAGCGTTATATAAATATTTTCATCCTTGACGCCGGATTGAAGAAGCTCTGTCACAACATATTTAATCATAATCGGCGGGCCACACACAAAAGCAACTCCGGAAGATGTAGTCATATCAGTTTTATTCCATAATGTCGTAACTACTCCCACATTTCCTTTCCATCTTTCATCCGGCTTATCCACAGTAATCAATAATTCTGTATCATCCATCTGCTTCCAGATTTCAAGTTCTTCCTTGAAGCAAAGCTCATCAGGAGTTTTGGCACCATATAAAATCTTAATCTTTCCAAAATCTCTTCGCCTATCAAATACGGCCCTTATCACACTCCTTAACGGCGGCAGGCCAATACCTCCAGCGATAAAATAAAGGTCTTTTTGCCTGACCTGTTCAATCGGAAATGAATTTCCGTAAGGGCCTCTTACATATATTTTGTCTTCCGGCTTAAGCTGATGTATAGCCCGTGTAAGCTTTCCGGCAGCCCTTATCGTAAGCTCCAAAATTCCTGTATCAGCCGGGCACGAAGTTATAGATATTGGAGCTTCTCCTATACCAAACAGAGAAACCTGAACGAACTGGCCGGGTTTATAATCGAAAGACATAGCCAGAGCATCGTCTTCGAAGATAAGCTTAAAGGTCTTTGTATCAAAGCTCTCTGTCTGAATCGATTTTATTATCGCCGGGTATGGAATATATTCGTTCTTCAATTTTTTGCGACCTCTTCAATCACTTGAGATATTCCTATATTAACAGGACAGCACGACAGGCACCGGCCGCAGCCGACACATCCGCTCATCTTTGTTGTAAGATAATCGTATTTCAACTTATGTTCATACCTGCGTGACGTGCGAACCCATTTCTCAAGCCGCGGATTATGTCCGCTTGCTTCTCGAGTATATCCTTCAAATACACACGCATCCCAGTTACGATATCTAATACCGCCTAAATCTGCATTTTGTTCATCAAATACATTAAAACAGGTGCACGTCGGACAAACATAGAGACAGCCGCCGCAATAGATGCACCTTTCAGCTATCCTTTCGTATATCTCACTTGGCACTTTATCTTCACAAAAATTTTTTATCGCCTTTTCGAAATCCAATCGAAGACTAACAACTTGTTCTGCATTGCATTTCGCGGTTTTCGATTCTTCAACATCATCCTCTGAAGCTTCATCAAAAAATTTTCTATAGCCGGCTACAAATTCCTCACCCTTTTCAGAGCCCACTTCAACCACGTATTTATTTCCAGTGTCGACTAATTGCAAATCAAAACCCTTTTCCAAAAATGGTCCTGTCTTTGCAGATGTGCAAAAGCAATTCTCAAGAGGCCGCTTGCAGCCAACGATAACCAGTAATTTGTCCATCGACCTGTTCAGATAGTAAATATCCTCATAATTTCTCTTGAAGAAATCATCCGTAAACAGTATTGCTTTTGCATCGCAGGCGCGAAGGCCGAACAGTAGCCTTTTTGCCTGAGGTTTAACGGTTTCGAGAATCTTTCCATCCTGAAACTTCAAAAGGGATTCGAGCTGAGGAAACAATATAAACTTCGGTGGCACTAAAAGAAATTCGTAATCCAAGTTTAATTTATCAAGAGTAATTTTCCTTGTCCCATTATCAAGTTTCATAAACTGCACATCCTGCCCGATGGTTTCTACGGGAACATAAGTTTCCCATCGGTCCGATGCGCTCATGCAAAGTGCCTTAACGTTATCTTTTTTCAGCAGCCACTCTTTCATAGTTTTTCAATCTTGACAGCACAGACCTTGTATTCAGGTATCTTGGCCTCGGGGTCAACGGCAGGGTTGGTGAGAACGTTTGCTGCCGCTTCTCTAAAATGGAAAGGAATAAATACAGAACCCTGTTTTACCTTATCCGTCACCAACGCCTGGGTCTCGATTTGGCCACGTTTCGATGAAACTCTCACAAGACTTCCTTTTTTCACCTTGAGCTTCTCGGCATCTTCCGGGTTAATTTCAACATAACCGGCAGGCACCTCTCTATCCAAAGTCGAGGTTCTGCGAGTCATAGTGCCGGTATGCCAATGCCAATAGATTCTTCCTGTGCTAAGGACAAAGTTATAATCCTCATCAGGAAGTTCATCCGCAGGTGTGTATACACATGGCATAAAAGTCCCTTTTCCTTTGGTGAATTTATCCTTGTGCAAATAAATAGTGCCAGGATGGTCTTTTGACGGACATGGCCACTGCAAGCCGAACGGGTCTAAACGGTCATAGCTTATACCTCCATAGATGGGGGTAAGTTGAGCTATCT
>CAYTTK010000120.1:0-8181 GCA_964440735.1 uncultured Pirellulales bacterium | reverse complement strand
TGGTTTTATTTTTGGTTAAAGGCGTGTAGAATTACAGTTTATCTGGTTATCAGGGTAGCAGGGGTAAAGGATGAGCCAAAGCAAGTTAAAGACAGCCGTGCTTGGATTGGATGATGGTGGCCAGCGATTGTTAAAGGCAGCCACGCAAACCGACTATTTCCAGATTCAGGCAGTCGCCGACAGAGACACCACCCTGGCGGAAAAGACAGCGGACGAATACAAATGCGTTTTCTATGACGATTACAGGCAATTGGTAATACAGAATCAGCTCGATTGTCTGCTCATTGCTGCTGGAATGTATAGCTGCGAGAAGCAAATCCGAACGGCGATGAAGAAAAAGTTCAATGTGCTTAAGCTGGCACCCGCTGCGAGAAATTTTGAAGAAGCTGCCGAATTTGTCCAGTTGGCCAAGGATGAAAATATAAAATTTGCCGTTGCCAATCCCCTGCGCTTTGCGCAGAGCTTTCTTGCTCTTGGTGATTTTCTTCAGCAAGGCAGAATTGAGCAGGTTTTTCTAATAACCGCTTTTTGTAATTTTGGCCAGCCGCATCAGCAGGATCAAAAACAGCATAAAGAACTTTCAACAAGCCAGCGTATTTGGCAGACGGACCCGAAATTAGCTGGTGGTGGAGTCCTGCTACGCAGTTGTTACGGCATAATTGACCAAATCATTCTTAAATTTGGTGTTCCGGAACAAATCTATTCATTGAATATGAATCAAGCACAAGACAAACAACAAAGATTATACTTGGCGGAGGATACTGCAGTTATAACGATGAAATTCAACGATGTTCTTATCGGCAACATAATAGCGTTTCAACGGGATGGAATTGGACCACGAGAAGAATTGCTGAGAATTTATGGTAAAGATAAAGTTCTGACTGTCAACGATAGGAAACTGGCCGTAAGTGACGGACTTAAGCAGACTACCGAAGAATTAGTATATGACGATGAAGAGCTTTGCAGAATGACCGGACAGCTGACAAATTTTGCCCTGAGCATACTATCGCCCACAGAGCACAAACTCAACAGTAGTGCAGAAGAGAATCTAAGGGTTATGGCTGTAATTGACTCGGCCTATCTTTCAGCTCGAACAGGAATGCCAGAAGAGCCGGGCAGGATTCTGAAAATGTCACAGCGCCGAGCCGATACCACACCAGATATTTAACCAGCTTATAAATAATTTATTCAGACTGACAAATTTTAGAGTCATAATGACGTAAGTGTTTATAATAAAATAAGATATGTAAATTTTGAACATTAGTGTTTATTTTTCTTCATTATAGTAAATTCCGGAACTATAAGAAATTCGCAAGTATTTGTTAATAAATTACTTAAATAGATTTCTCGACCTCGCTTATTTTTCGGTTTTGCTCAAGATTGAGTTTTACTCCGCTTGAAATAATAATCAGGAAGTTTAATCAAAATAACTTTGACAAATAAATAATAATCAATAACCTAATTGATACAAGTCATCGACTTAACTGGAACATAATTATTTTGGAGATTTTGGTATGGAAGATAGCAAGAAAAAATCGGTTATGATAGTTGTTATTGTCGCGTCCCTTGCTTCGGCCGCTTTAATAACTTATTTGTCGAGAAGGTCCGGAGACATCGGCCTCGATGAATTTGAGGGCCAAATGCAACTGGTCAAATGTGCCAATAGGAACTGTGGGGCCGTATATGAGATTGACAAGAAAAAATATTATGAGCTATTGGAGGAGGAATCACGTAAGCATGTTGACGATATGGGGCCGCTGGCAATAACTTGTGAAAAGTGTGGCGAGAACAGTATTTTTAAAGCCGTCAAGTGCGAAAAGTGCGGAGAGGTTTTCTTTTACGGTGAAGTCGGCGCAAACGATTTTCCAGACCGATGCCCGAAATGCGGCTATAGCGCAATGGAAGAACAAAGAAAGAAAGATCGTACAGGCAGATGACAAACATCAAAAAATTTGTAAAAAATCCGATGAGATCCTCGGCCTTTGGCTAAGCACAAGATATTAAGTATACTTTCAACGTAGAAAAACAGAGATTCGAATAATAATATATATCAAGCCCAACTTTTACACGTTGGGCTTTTTTCATATCTCCAATTTAAACCAGGGCAAGATAATGACAAGCGTGGATGAACAATTGACGAAAGACGACGGACAATAAACGAGTTAAATATCAGGGTTGATTTAATTCGTCAGAAGACAGTTGGTCAAGGACATTCTTCTGGTAATCTTCTTTTGCAATTTTTAGATTCGAAACATCTGCATATCTTGATTGAGCTCTGACTGTTAGATATGACATACGGTTTTCGGGAGAAGGGTGCGAAGAAAGAAACTCAACAGGTATGATTCTGTCTTGCTGCTCCAGCATCTGCATCAGTTCAACGGCTCCATAAGGATTGTAGCCGGCGCGAACCATATAGCCCATACCGGCTAAGTCAGCTTGCCTCTCCTGCTCTCTGCTATATTTAAGGTCAATAAGCTGCCAAGTAAGCTGTGTCAGCCGGTAAGCTGCTTCCGAATCAGGCATAGCTCCAGCAGCACCGATGCCCTGGATTAACATAGATAAACCAATTTGGCGGCTCATAGCAGCTGAGCTGTGTCTGGCAACAATGTGAACCATCTCGTGTGACAATAGTGCTGCAAGCTGGGCTTCAGTGGTCATTTTTTCAAGCATTCCCTTTGTGACAAAGACATATCCGCCGGGCATGGCAAGGGCGTTAACCATACTGTGATTAACAGCTATAAAGTGGTATTGCCAATCCGGTCTGTGACTGATGCGGACGATTCTCTGGCCTACGGTATCGATGTAGTTTTGCAAAGCTTCGTTTTCAATTTTTCCGCCTAACTGCTTTTCGACTTCCGGTGCATATTCTTTGCCGATAGCTACATCATCCTCTTCCGAAATGAGCATAAACTGCTCTTCGCCTGTAATCGGGTTGACCGCACAGCCGGCCAATAAACAAAAGAAAAAACTCAATATTATCAGTCTCAAATTCCTATCCATATCAGGCATAATTATGCCCCTAATACAAAAATATTTTATTTGAAAAGTTTAGCATTATTTATTATATGTAAAAGTTCATTTTATACAGTAGTAAAATTATGGATGAGCAAAAATTTTGTAAGCAGTGTAGTCAGGTCAAAGATTGCCAAAAGGTTTACCAGCAATTGGGGAGCGTTAAAGGCCCTTCAGTCGCAGTTAAAGTCATTGTTGCATTGTTGCTGCCCTTATTGGTCTTTATCGGTTGTTTAGCGGTTTTCGAGCAAATCTTTTCAAAGGCAATATACACAAAAGAAATACAAACATTGCTTGTCTTTCTTTCAACTCTATCAGTAACTTTTGGTGTGATATTGATTATGAAGATGATAAACAGGCATCCTGGTAGAAATTGATAATTTTAGAAATTTTCAAATATGGACATTGTTACTAAGGGCAGATTGAGCTTTACCGGCGGGACACACCCACCAGAAAAAAAAGAGCTTGCCTCTGAGAGCAAAATACAGCAGGGTCCTGTCATCAAACAAGTTGCGATAATGCTCAGTCAACACACAGGGGCTGTTTGCCAGCCGTTAGTCAAAAAAAATGAGCATGTCCGGGCGGGCCAGAAAATAGGCGATTCCGATGCGTTCGTAACGGCACCGGTGCATTCGCCCATAAACGGCAAAGTAAAAGATATAGGGCTACAATCGCATGCTGTTCTGGGGCGTAGCACAGCTATAATTATAGAGGCAGACCCAGATGATAATCCTCCCAAGCAGCCGAATCCCACCAAGTTTACTGATAGTTTCGACGATAAAAACCATTCTATCGAAAAAATATGTGAAGCGGTTCGTGAAGCTGGTATCGTTGGAATGGGTGGTGCAGGTTTTCCGACAAGGGTAAAGATAGAACCAAATCCTCGGCTGCCCAAAGAGACACTCATCATCAACGGATGCGAGTGCGAGCCATATATTACCTGCGATTACAGGATTATGCTCGAATGGACGAACCAAATTATTGCTGGTATCAAACTCGCCCGGAAGGCATCCGGCTGCTCAAGAACAATTATCAGTATCGAAGATAATAAACCAAAGGCGATAGAGGTAATCAATGAAGCACTAAAACGCTCAGGTAACGACAACAGTATCAAGGTAGTTCCGGTTAAAACGAAATATCCGCAGGGAGGCGAAAGGCAGCTTATCGAAGCGATACTCAACAAGAATGTCCCTACAGGTGGAATACCCCCGATGATTGGTGTGGTCGTGCTTAATGTGGCCACCGCTGCGGCTATTGCAGAGGCAGTCGTTTGTCAATGGCCATTGACGCACAGAGTTGTGACAGTCAGTGGTGAAGCAATCGCCAATCCAGGAAATTATTATGTCCCGATTGGAACGCCGGTCGAAGAACTTATAGAGTTCTGCGGAGGAGTAACCCAAAAAAGCGCTAAGGTTGTCGTTGGCGGACCGATGATGGGAATAGCAATTGCCGATTTGAAAATACCTGTTACAAAAACCACCGGCGCTATAACTGTTCTGACAAAAAGGCAAATCGGCAAAGCTAAATACGAAAGGCGTCAAACTCCCTGTATTCGTTGCGGTAGATGCCTCGAGGTATGCCCCGAACATTTGATGCCGACGAAAATAGCCCATGCGGTAAAAAATAATCTTCTGGATGTGGCACAAAGTTATTACATCAATGCCTGTATGGAGTGTGGATGCTGCAGCTATGTCTGCCCGGCCAATATAGAAGTAACGGGATATATAAAAATCGGAAAAATAACTCTTGCAAAGCAAAAGAAAAAGATACCGGAATAGAAAGGTTTTACCACAAAGACACCAAGGAATGAAGAAAGTAGAAGGTAAAAGATGCTCAGAAACCTGAGAGTATCATGTTCGCCGCACATAAGCGAGTACCGTTCGACTCGCAGTGTGATGATAGACGTCATAATCGGTCTGGTCCCGGTAATAGCTGCGGCTGGCTATTACTTCCGCATCCACGCACTCATCCTCATTTCAACCTGCGTTATTTCGGCAGTAGCGACCGAGTGGCTCTGCAATCTGATTCGTAAAAAGGAAAACTCGCTTGGCGATTTCAGTGCCGTTGTTACCGGTATTATACTTGCGCTATCACTTCCCCCGAGCTTGCCTGTATGGACGGCGATAATCGGTAGTGCCTTTGCCATTGCGATTGGTAAAATGGTTTTTGGCGGGCTTGGCTCTAATGTCTTTAATCCTGCTATGGCCGGAAGAGCATTTCTTACAGTCTCTTTTGGTGCCTTGATGACAACATGGACAGTCCCGGCAACTATAGATGCTACAATGCCGAAAATATCACCTGTAAATACTATACACGCAAGGACACAGGCAACTCCGCTGGCATTTAGTAAAGAGGCAATAAAAGGCCAAAAGAAAATTGAAGTCGTTAATGAACAAACCAAAGCTGCAATAACAGGTGAGGTCGGCGGCTGTCTCGGCGAAACCAGCGCAATTGCACTATTAATCGGCGGACTTTATTTATTTATAAGACGAACAATAAATATTCATATTCCACTTGCAGTCATTTTATCTGCAGTTGTCTTTGCTGCGATTTTCTATCTTATCGATTCAGAAAAATATGCCCAGCCGGTGTTTCATTTAACCAACGGCGGGTTGTTATTGTGCGCATTTTTTATTGCGACCGACCCTGTTACCGCTCCGTTGACGCCTAAAGGAATGTGGATTTTCGGCTTTGGTGTCGGCGCAATAACTATGCTTATAAGAATCGTTGGAGAATATCCTGAAGGCGTAATGTATTCGGTTCTTTTAATGAATGCTATGACGCCTTTGGTTGACCGGTTCTGCAAGTGGATTCCGGCTGGAGGTAAGCCGAAGTTTTAAGCAAGTTGCCACGAAGGCGCAAAGACACGAAATCATAAAAAATCAGTAAATGGAATTTGAAAAAACATCTGAGAAAGAAGAGGTAGTAGCAACAAAGATAGTGGATGCCGCTTATACGGCACATAAGGCATTAGGCCCTGGCCTTTTAGAAAAGATATATGAAGCCTGCTTCTGCCATGAACTAACAAAAAGAGGTTTGTCTTACAAAAAACAAGTAGATATTCCTATTGAGTATGATGGACTTAAATTCGATGAAGGACTACGACTGGATGTATTAGTTGAAGAAATGGTTATTTGTGAGATAAAAGCTGTAGATAAAGTAAATTCTGTTTGGGAAGCGCAGTTGTTAAGCTACTTGAAATTAACAGGTAAACGTATTGGTTTTCCAATTAATTTTAATGTTCCTGTAGTGAAAAACGGCATAAAGCGTATTATCTTATAACCTTGGTGACTTTGTGCCTTTGTGGCTAAAAAAGGTTTTGTAATGAACAAGATAAAACATTTTATTCAGCAAAGCTGGCTGCTGATAGCAGTATCGTTTTTCTTCGGTCTGCTTATAGCAGTAGCGAATGCGGCCTGGGAAGACAAGATACTACAGAACGAAGAAGACAAGTTCAACAACCTTGCCAGAGGGATGCTCACCGAAGCGACAAGTTTTGAAACGGCCGTCGAAAAAGCTGAGCTGCAATCAGCCAAAGGCAAAAAGATAAAGGTCGATATCAAAAAAGCCATATCAGCCGATGGCAAATGCGTTGGCTGGGCATTTATTTGTGAAGGTTCAGGTTTTGCCGACAAGATAAAACTTGTGTTGACGATTGACGCAGGTTTTGAAAAGATTGCGGGGTTCGGAGTCCTTTCAAGCAACGAAACTCCGGGATTTGGAGACCAGATAAAACTCCCCTATTATCGAAAACAGTTTTTCTCAGCACCGGCAGAACACCTTTCACTGGCTAAAAAAGGCAATCCGGAATTGATAGACTCTGAAATTATTGCGATTAGTGGAGCTACGGTAAGCAGTGAAGCGGTCGTTAAGATTATAAATCTCTACGTTGAGCAGGCAAAAAAACAATTGCAAAGCAGGGGTTTAATCGCTGATGACAAATGATAGTGTGATTAGAGCAGGCATTTATAAGGATACGCTTTTTCGCGGATTGTGGCGCGAAAATCCCGTCTTTCGGCTTTTGTTGGGGATGTGCCCGACGCTTGCGGTAACAGTTGCGGTTAAGCCCGCTCTTACGATGGGACTTAGTGTCGTCTTTGTGCTTGTCTGCAGCAACATTGTTGTCAGCTTGATACGCAATCTTCTCAAGCCGCACCTGCGAATCCTTATGTTTACGGTAACAATAGCGACTTTTGTTACCATAGCGGATTTATTTTTGAAGGCGTTTTTGCCGGATATGAGCGAACGGCTTGGTCCGTATGTCCCACTGATTATTGTCAACTGCATTATCATTTTTCGTGCCGAGGCCTGCGCTAGTAAAAATGCCCTTTTTGTAAGCATTATCGACGCACTTGGGATGGGAATCGGTTTTACGCTTACGTTGTGCGTTTTGGCTGGTGTTCGGGAGATTCTTTCAACCGGAGCCATCTTTGAAATCCAGATTCTCAATTTATGGTCGCAAGGCGGATGGTTTGTCCCCTGGGCAGCGCTGAGTATGCCGGTGGGAGCGTTTATAACTCTCGGTCTGATGTTAGCCCTTGTTAATTCTATCACCAGGAAAAAAACTTAAAGGTTCAGTTTTATGGATACGGTTAACACTTTAATTGTTGGTTTTATATCGATTGTTCTAATCAACAATCTCGTCTTTACCAAATTTCTCGGCATCTGTCCGTATCTCGGCGTATCGGGCAGAATTGATATGGCGTTCGGAATGGGTATGGCGGTGACATTTGTTGTTACGCTAAGTGGCACCCTGACCTGGCTGATTGACAATCTGATTTTGATACCGATGGGATTGGAAGTTACAAGATATGTTTGCTTTATCCTGGTTATAGCGGGAGCCGTGCAATTAGTCGAAATGTATGTGCGAAAGTTTTTCCCGACGTTGTATGAAAGCTTCGGCATATTTTTACCTTTGATAACAACGAACTGTGCAATTTTGGGATTGTGCCTGTTTATAAATCTCTGGGGCATCGACAACCTGCTCGAAGCGGTAGTTCTTAGTTTCGGAGCGGGTATCGGTTTTACAATGGCTATTTGCATAATGGCAGGCATTCGAGAAAATCTAAAATTAGCTGATGTGCCGCAGTGCTTAAAAGGTGCGCCGATAACTTTGATTACAGCCGGTTTACTTTCTCTTGCCTTTATGGGTTTTGCAGGAATGATAAG
>CAYTTK010000119.1:0-8185 GCA_964440735.1 uncultured Pirellulales bacterium | reverse complement strand
CGCCCGAAGCAAGGTGTTCACGATGCCGGAATTCCTCGAGCGTCGTTTCTCTCCAACCAACCGCTGGGTGCTTTCGGTTATTTCACTGGTTGGGTATGTGCTCACGAAGATAGCGGTCGGTGTCTTCGCCGGTGGTGTTGTCTTTCGGACCCTTCTTCCGGAATTACAGCTCGATTTGGGATTTGTGGTGATGGACAGTTTCTGGATTGGCTCGTTTCTTGTAATCATCCTTACGGGAATTTATACCGTTCTGGGGGGGTTGAGGGCGGTAGTCTATACGGACGCGTTTCAGACCCTTGTCCTTGTGTTCGGCTCGGCGATAGTGACGATATTCGGTCTGAAAGCGCTGGGTGGCTGGGGCCAGTTGCGGGAAGTTTGTGGGTCGGACATGTTTAATTTGTGGAAGCCGTTAATCCCTGTGGGGATGGAGGGCACATGGGAACCGGTGATGAGCGAGACAAAAATTGCGTGGTACTTCAACGGTAATTACCCCTGGCTTGGGATGCTTTTCTGTGCTCCTATCATCGGGTTGTGGTATTGGTGCACGGACCAGTATATCGTTCAGCGCGCCCTGGGAGCGCCGAATGAGCGTGAGGCGCGACGAGGCAGTATATTCGCGGGCTTTCTGAAGCTGTCGCCGGTGTTCATATTCATTATTCCCGGTATGATATGCTTCGCATTGGCCAAGAGCGGTAGGATGATGGAGCTTCGAGAAGCTTTGTATACAGCGGGAGCGCTCGACAATGAAAAAAGCCAGGCGGCCTTCCCCTTGTTGGTTAAGCATGTGCTTCCTGTAGGCATACGAGGTCTTGTTGTGGCAGGTTTGCTGTCTGCCCTGATGAGCTCGCTATCGAGCGTGTTCAATGCCTCCTCGACCTTGTTCACTATGGACTTATATTCGAAGCTCAGGCCCGGTGTATCCCAGCACAAACTGGTTTGGATGGGTCGTATCGCTACCACTGTTATGGTGATTATTGGTCTGCTGTGGGTGCCTGTGATTCAGGGGGCACGAGGTCTATACCACTATCTGCAGAGTGTTCAAGGATACCTGGCGCCGCCGATATTTGTGGTTTTCTTCCTGGGTATATTCAGCAAACGGCTTAACAGTAAAGGATGCTTGGCGGCATTGGTTGTCGGCTTCATATTGGGTGTGTTTCGTTTGGCGGTCGATACCCCTGTCAAGCTGATTGAAGGATTTCAGTACCAGCAGGGGTCGTTGCTTTGGATAGTTAGTAACATCTACTTCCAGTACTACAGCGTCTTCATATTCCTTGTCTGCGTGATTGTGATGATAGCAGTTAGTTGGTTGACGTCTGTGCCATCCTATGAGCGGATTAGCGGCTTGACATACGGCACGGTTAATGATGAACATCGCCGTCTGTCACGAGGCAGCTGGGACTGGCATGACGTTGCGGTCTCAGTAGTAGTGATGGCCGTGATTATTGCTGCATATATATACTTCAACGGGTAGCGTTTTGTTAGAACAGACGCTTGAGTTATTGATGAGAGTGATATTGAATGGGATTTTGAACGATGGCTTATACAATCGGCTTGGATTTCGGAACTAATACGGTTAGGTGTTTGATAGCTGATGTCACCAATGGTAATGAATTGGGTACCGCAGTATATGAATATGAAACCGGTGAAGCCGGTATCATTCTTGACCCTTCCGACCATAATCTGGCAAGGCAAAACCCGGCTGATTACATAAAGGGCATTGAAGTCGCTGTAAATCAGACTGTTGCTCAGGCTAAGAAGGCTGATAAGAAGTTTGACCCTGCCGATATCATTGGCATTGGAATCGATACCACCGGCTCAACACCACTTCCTGTTGACAAAAACGGCACGCCATTGGCAATGCTCGATGAATTCAAGGATAATCCGAATGCCCATGCCTGGTTGTGGAAGGACCATACCGGTCACGCTGAAGCGGCTGAGATTACCGAATTAGCCAAAAAAGAACATCCTGAATATCTTGCAAAGTGCGGCGGGACGTATTCGTCGGAATGGTTTTTCAGCAAGATTCTGCATTGCCTGCGAGTTGACCCTGAAGTTTATGATGCGGCATTTACGTGGGTTGAGCATGCCGATTATATGACGGCACTTTTGACGGGAGCTACAGTCCTGGGGACTCCTTACGGAGAACCCCGGAAACTCAAACGCTGTCGTTGTGCAGCGGGTCATAAGGCGATGTTTAGCAATGGCTGGGGAGGGTACCCTGCTGCAGAATTCCTATCCAAGCTTGACCCAAAACTGGGAAAGCTGCGAGAGACGCTCAGCGACAAGACTTTCGCTGTGGATGTTTCTGCAGGAAACCTGACCGAGCAATGGGCGAAGAAACTGGGTTTACCGGCGGGAATTGCTATTGCTATGGGTGCATTTGATGCACATCTGGGGGCCGTGGGTTCGGGGATAAAAGAAGGAATTCTTGTAAAGATAATCGGCACCAGCACCTGCGATATGGTGGTCGCCCCTAACGATGCGAAGCTGCCTGATGTCCCCGGTATCTGTGGTATAGTGGACGGCTCGATTCTGCCGGGCTATTTCGGGCTCGAAGCAGGCCAATCCGCTGTCGGCGACATCTTCAACTGGTTCGTAAACTACATCCAGCCGGGCGGGGAAAAAGCCGGCTCTCATGAAATTTTAACCGAAAATGCTACGAGGTTAAAACCGGGTCAGTCCGGCTTATTAGCTCTCGACTGGAATAATGGCAATAGGACGATACTTGTTGACCAGCGGTTGACGGGGCTGTTGATAGGTCAGACGCTGCACACTAAGCCGGAAGAAATTTACAGGGCTTTGATTGAGGCAACCGCCTTCGGGGCTCTTACAATCATCAATAGGTTTGAGGAATATGGTGTTAAGGTTTCAGAGGTAATAAATTGTGGCGGCATTGCTGAAAAGAATCCTCTGCTTATGCAGATATATGCCGATGTCGCCGGCAGGGAAATGAAGATATCTCGCTCTGCCCAGAGTTGCGCACTTGGCTCAGCAATAGCAGCGGCAGTTGTGGCGGGTGGCCATAACAATTTTGCAAAAGCTCAGGCGGCTATGTGTGGCATAAAAGATACGATTTATAAGCCCATCGCTGAAAATCATGAGACATACAAACGAATTTATAAACTCTACAAGCAGATGCATGATGCATTTGGCACGAAGGATTGGTCGGGCAAATTATCAAATGTTATGAAAGAGCTGCTGGATATCAAGGATAGCGTCAGGCCTTAAGAGGAATATCGTGTACGAAGAAATCAAGAAAGCCGTCTGTGATGCAAATCTCCAGCTGCAGAGACATAACCTTGTTATTTATAGCTGGGGCAATGTCAGTGGAATCGACCGCCGAGCAGGCATAGTAGCTATTAAGCCCAGCGGTGTCCCTTATGATGAGCTTACGCCCGGCAAGATTGTGATACTTGATTTAGACGGAAATATTATCGAGGGAAATCTCAGGCCTTCGTCCGATACGCTGACTCATCTTGAGCTTTACAGAAATTTCAAGGCTGTTGGTGCTATATGTCACAGCCATTGTCCCAATGCGACTATGTGGGCACAGGCCTGCAGAGAAATTCCCTGCTTTGGCACAACGCAGGCTGATTATTTCTATGGCCTGATACCTGTCACCGAAGTGATGACGGAGGATGAAATAAAAAGCAATTATGAACTAAATACCGGCAAGGTTATTATCAAACGATTTGCAGATATTGACCCGATGCAAATGCCGGCGGTTTTAGTGGCGAATCACGGACCCTTCACGTGGGGAAAGACGCCTGCCGACTCTGTTGAAGCTATGGTAGTCCTGGAGCAGATAGCAACAATGGCTCTTGGCACGCTCAAGATAAATCCGAATCAAAGTCAGATTGGCAGGGCGCTTCTGGATAAACATTATTTACGCAAACACGGCAAAAATGCTTACTACGGCCAGGAGCCCAAAAAGGAAAAATAGTCATCTGTAACCGTTAAGAAATAGGAGAGACGAAAATGAAAAAAACCACGTTTGGAGTAATCGTAGGAAACCGGGGTTTTTTCCCGGATGTATTGGCTAAAGAAGGCCGCAAAGAAATTCTGGATGTGCTGAAGAAAAATGGCTACGGCTCGGTAGCTCTTTCGATGCAGGATACGAAATATGGAGCTGTCGAGACCTTTGAAGATGCGAAGAAGTGCGCTGCGCTTTTTGCGGAGAATGCCAAAAACATCGATGGCATAATTGTAACGCTGCCAAATTTCGGTGATGAAAAAGGAGTTGCCGAGACAATCAAACGCTCCGGACTTAATGTGCCGGTTTTAATTCACGCTGAGCCGGACACGCAAGGCCGAATGACGATAGCTGACAGAAGAGATTCGTTCTGTGGCAAGATAAGCGTCTGCAACAATCTCAGACAGGCGGGCATTCCATATACCCTGACGCAATCGCACACTGTTAAAGTTACGTCACCACAGTTTAAAAAAGAATTGGACGATTTTGCTTCGGTATGCAGGATTGTTAAGGGGCTTAAGAATGTCAGGTTTGGTGCTATTGGTGCCCGCACAGGAGCATTCAATACCGTCCGTTATAGCGAAAAAATCCTCGAGCTTTCAGGTATAGCTGTAGAGACAATAGATTTATCTGAAATCCTTGGAAGGGTGGCATTGCTTACAGATAATAACAGGGGTGTTAAAAGGAAATTAGATAGTATTAAGAAATATATTTCGACCCGGACGATTCCTGATGACAAGCTTTTGAAGATAGCCAGGTTCGGCTATGTGGTGGACCAGTGGGTCAAGGAAAACGAGCTTAACGGCACGGCGATTCAATGCTGGACTTCTCTGGAGGAATTCTTCGGTATAGTTCCCTGCACGCCTATGAGTATGATGAGTGAGTCTCTGGTGCCAAGCGCCTGTGAAGTTGATATAACGGGTTTGCTGGGGATGTATATTTTGCAGTTGGCAGGCGGCACGCCAAGCGCCATTCTGGACTGGAACAATAACTACGGCAACGACCCCGACAAATGTGTTTTGTTCCATTGCAGTAATTTGCCCAAATCCTTCTTCAAGAGCTCGAAGATGGACTATCAGGAGATTATTGCCGGCTCTGTCGGCAAAGACAACACATACGGCACGGTCGTTGGCAGGATAGCTGCCGGCAAGGCGACATTCTGCAGGGCTACAACTGACGATGCAGCTGGGATTATCAGTATTTATGTCGGCGAAGGCGAATTTACAAATGATAAGCTCGATACTTTCGGCGGCTATGGCGTGATGAAGATTGCGAATCTCCAGGTGCTTATGGGATATATTTGTGCGATGGGCTTTGAGCATCACGTTGCTGTCAATAAGGTTGAAAAAGCCGATGCAATTGCTGAGGCCCTTGATAACTATATGGGCTGGGAAGTCTATCGGCACGAATAGAATTCACATCGTAGTTTAAAATAGCTTACAGGCCCCAGGCCTTGGCGAATGCCTTGAAACTGCGGTCGTATGTTTTTTCAACATCGTCGGGAAAACAACAGCCGGGTAGCTGCCTGCTCGATAAATGATAGCTTATACACTCACAGCACAATCCTTTTTTGTCACAGCCGGGATATGAGCAATTGCAGTTTTTAAGGTTCTGCTCTTTTTTGCATTCCATCGAAAAATCTCCGTTTTTAAATCCGAAAAACTATGTTAGAAAATCAATCATTCAATGCGTTTATATTCTACTGTGCTATGTTAAGTTTGTAAAGGCAGATGCTGAGCGGCGGGATATTTAACATATTGGAGATTTGTGCAAGTGATTTTTCATCAATCACGACCTCAGGTTCTTTACCGGGCTCATTGTAGGCCATAGGGTCGGTGTGTGCGATGAGCCAGAGCTTGCCTGTGCCGGCCAATTCGACGCCCTGTAAATCCATAGCGAGTTCGTATTTGTCTTCGGTGGGATTGACAACTGCGACTGTAAGGGCTTTTTTGTCGTTTGTCCAGGCGGCTGCTACGTCAAGTGCAGAAGTGTCACCTGTGACCGCAACCGGCAAAGTTCCAAAATGATTTCGGTAGAGCTTCAAGGCGAGTCCGGTAGTCTCGAATGCAGCAGCGGTTTTGCTGGTTTTGATGCAGCCAATAACGTTCACGGTCTGGGCGTAATTGGCCAGAAAGATAATATCCGAATTACGAAAGTACTCGTGCAGACCTCTGGCAATTCCCAGAGCGTCTTTGTGGAAATACCGGGTTCCAAGTTCGCCAAAAAGATAGGGGCCATACCAGTAATTCCATTCGGTCATAGCGGTTTTGATATCTTTTGCTTTCAGGGAATCCAATTTTTCACGGAGTTGCCGATGGAATTGAACCTTTTGTTTGATTTTGTCGGCGATTTGGGAGGTATGTTCGAGCAGGTTTGATTTTTCCCGGCAGTAAAAATGTTCTGCAATCAGGTCGATATGATTGGAGCAGTTCCGCAGTAATCCTTCGCTCCATGAGCCGGCATTTCCGGAAGCGATTGGAATGATATCCGGGTCCACTTCGCGCATTTTGTCTACAATCCAGTTGTGCTTGAGGACATAGTGCTCCAGCTTCATATGGCCGAGCTGCCAGGAGCCGAACATTTCATTTCCGATACACCAGTAGCGGACATTAAAGGGTTCCGGCTCGCCGTTTTTGGCCCGCAGAGCTCCCATAGGTGTTTTAGTGGAGCCGTTGGCATATTCCAGTTGAGCGGCTGCGGAGTAGGCATCGCCGAAACCGGTGTTGACGGTCACCAGCGGTTCGGCACCTGCCAGATGGCAGAAGCGAATGAATTCGTAGAAACCAAAGTCATTATGTTCAACCCCTGTCCATGCGGGATTTTTGCGAGGGGGGCGCTGGTCCCTATCGCCGATGCCGTCGCGCCAATCGTAGCCGCTGACGAAGTTTCCGCCGGGCCAGCGGTAAATCGGGGCGTTAAGTTCTTTCAGCAGTCCCAGCGTATCGGCGCGCATACCCTCGATGTTGTCCGCTGGCATTAGCGAGACCGTGCCCACAAAACATGAATCATCGGCTACCTTGATTTGGAGCTTGCCGTTTGTTGTGTCGGCACCGGCGGTAAGCCGGAATGGACACTTGGTATACCGGTTTGCATCGGCACTCAAGAGAACTGACTCTTTGTCTTGCGGTTTATCACCCCACAAAAGTGATACCGTCACGTTTGCAATTTTCTCCTGGGCTTTGAGGTAGATATAACCGACATATTGTTTGTTTTTAACCAGTCCCAAGTCGAGCTGACGGATGCCGCTATCGGGCTGGATGAGAGGAGAGTGCTCGCCGACGAATGAGTCTTCTTTGACCATAACCACCGAATCGGGTGAGCCAGTGATTTGCCAGGGCGAGGCGCCTACCACCGCAAACGGATGATTTTTGGGGATATTCCGTGTGCTGAGATAAGGGTCGTAATTTGCCGTGATAGGGAAATAGAACTTGCGGTCTTCGAGCATCTCGGCCCAGATGCCGCCGTAGATACACCGGCCAAGATGTTCAATAAACTGCCCATAGATGTACTTTGAAATTGGTGCGCCTATTTTGGAGGCATCGATTTTCACAGACGGCCTTGTACTGCCTGCAGAGCAGTTGTGTATTATTTCCGGCGGTTTCTGAGATTGAATTACCTTCTCAGCATCGCATCTTTGAAGGCTTATTGCCAAGCAAATGTAAAGTAATGATATCCGTCTTGCATTAATTGTAGTAGATGCTCGGCTGAGTTTTTCGTAAGTCAATTTCATGCTAATAAATTACGGCTATTTGAGCTTGAGGTCTGACGGTTTCAATCCTTTTTTGTGCCTGGTCTTGCCAATTTCATTGGGATTATAATCGCCGACGAAATCAACCTTGCTCTTAGCTGGGATTTGGTCTTCCATACCCAGTGCCCAATAGCAGGCGTTCACAAGAATTCGGCGAAATCCTTCGTTCTTGAAATCATGAGCGTGTCCCATCGTGGTAGTGAAAATGCGAGCAGTTTTCCCTGATTCACCGGTATAAGTCTTGGTCCAGGCCACAGGCACCAGTTTTTTATCCGGGTTAGGTTTATCATTTGGGTCCATACCTGAGAGAACCTGCCCCATTATCAGCGGTTTGCTGTCACCTGTTAGAGCTGTGATGCCGTAAACGTCTGACACTACCCATATATCTTCAATTCCTTTTACAATGGGGTGATTTTCCATGCCTTCTGCTATCAGGCCTCGTGTGCTTTCTTTTTGGAACTCGC
>CAYTTK010000118.1:4603-8455 GCA_964440735.1 uncultured Pirellulales bacterium | reverse complement strand
ACATTTTTTTGACTTAGCTTTTCTCCTCCCTGTGGAAGCTCAAGTCTGAACTTTTGGTTGAATTGCCAATAATGATGGCTCACCAACCTCACTCCGAAACCATTCCTTAATCATCTTTTACTTGCCTATATATACCAAATTGGCTATGTTCTTGTCAAGGAAAATATTATGAGATTTTAGGTGATTTTCGATAAAATTATTGCTAAGTGCATAACTTCTATATTATCAATAGCTTACAAGAATTAATTAGTCAAAACTTATCTAAAAAACCTCCTGCATCGTTTATTTTTCCTATCTTCACAATATGCCTTTACCTCAGTTTAGCCCCACGGGCAGAACCCGCCGAAGCACATCCGCCTACGCTAAAGCTACGGCGTATACTCTGTCCGCTTTTATCAACAGGCAAAGCCCACGGCTTTTTGCAAAGGCGGGTAAAAAATACATAGTCTTCAGTCGCAGTTCAATCAATGATTGTCACCTCTCCACAAGTAGGGGTAAAAAAACTTTTAATTTAGCTACCGTCACTCCACGCCTAAGTGACTCTGCCTGTTCTCTATAAAAGTTTTATGCGTTCTCCGCAGCTCTATTCTCCGCCCCTTAGGGGCTGCGAATGGTGAACTTCGAAGGATGGAATGTCTTCAGCGAAATTTCTCTGCGTTCTTTGAGTTACCTGTTTCGGTTTCTTATTTCCTACTTTTATGTTTTGTTTTCTTTTACATTACTATCGGTGTTGTCTCGGCTTTCGGTATCTGTATCTTCTTGAGGTCTCTCGACCTGCCCTTCTTCAGATTCCTTTTCCATTTCCACCTCTCCAATATCCGCTTTTTCGGCTTTTTCGGCTTCAGCCACTTCACCTTCCTGCTCTCCCTGCTTGCTTAGCTTGGCCTCGGCCTTTTCGGCTTTTTCGTCCTTGTCCTGCGTTTTCACAGCTTCGTCCACATCTGCACTGGAAATATTGGTCTGAGGACCTTCTGATGCCCCCTGTTGGACCGGCTCATTCTCTTGTCCTTCTGCAGCCCACTTAACCCTGCGCAAACTCAAACCGATTTTACGTGCTTCAGAATCAACCTTCAGAATCTTAACTTCAACTTCATCTCCAACATTGACAACATCCGTTGGCTTTGAAATCTTGTGGTCGGCAAGTTCGGATATGTGCAGCAGCCCCTCCAAATCCGGCTCAAGCTCAACAAACGCACCAAAATTGGTAAGCTTTGCCACCTTGCCTTTAATAATGTGGCCCGGTATATACTTTTCCGGAATAGCATGCAGCCAGGGGTCTTCAGTCATCTGCTTTATACCCAGCGACACGCGTCGCTTCTCCTCGTTGACTTCCAAAACAACGCATTTAACTTCATCGCCCTTTTTCAGCATCTCACTTGGATGGTTATATTTTCTTGTCCAGCTCAAATCCGAAATATGTATCATACCATCCATACCCGGTTCTATCTCCACAAAGGCGCCAAAATTCGTCACACTACGAACCTTCGTTGTAACAACAGTCCCAACCGGATACTTTTGAGAAGCAATTGCCCAGGGATTCACCTCGGTCTGCTTTAATCCGAGCGAGATTTCCTGTTTTTCCTTGTTAACACTCAATACAACTACTTCTATTTCATCGCCCAGAGTGACCATTTCACCCGGATGTGAAAGACGCTTTGTCCAGCTCATTTCGCTAATATGCACCAGCCCTTCAATACCATCTTCAAGCCGAACAAATACACCATAGCCCATCACATTGACAACCTTGCCTTTTACCTTCGCTCCCACCGGATAGCGTTGTTCAACATCTTCCCAGGGACTGGATGTCTTCTGTTTCAAGCCCAGCGAAATCTTTTCATTCTCTTTATCAACATCAATAACAACACACTCTATTTCCTGGTCCAGTTGAATTACTTCTGATGGATGTGTTATCCTGCCCCAGCTCATATCTGATATATGCAGAAGCCCATCAAGGCCCCCCAAATCCACAAACACACCAAAGTCAGCGATATTTTTCACAATACCTTTTCGCAACTGACCAACTTTTATCCCCGTCAGAATCCTTTCTTTTCCTACTTTGCGTTCTTCCTCGATGACTTTGCGTCTTGACACGACAATGTTTCGCCCTTCAACATCAATCTTAAGAATTTTACAGCCTACCTCCTTACCGATGAATCTGCTGATGTCACCCGGCTTTCTGATATCAACCTGAGAGGCCGGTAGAAAAACTGGCACACCGATATCAACAAGCAAACCACCCTTGATGCGCCTTATAACCCTTCCCTTAACAACATCTCCCTCTTTCTTCGTTTCGACAATAGTCTTCCAGCCCCTGATAACGTCGGCTTTGTGCTTACTCAACAGCACAAGGCCACCTTCAGAGTCTGTATCTTCAAGAAGAACCTCGATTTCTTTTCCCGGCTCTATCTCCTCAGAACTGTCAAATTCACCTGCGTCGACGACCCCTTCGCTTTTCAGGCCCACTTCGACTATAACTTCACTACCTATTCGCGTTACGACCGTCCCTTTAAGAATAGTCCCAGGTAAACGTAAATCCACCTTTTTCTGAAGAACTTCTTCCAAAAACTCATTTTCCTTCTCACCGAACATCTCTCCAATCTGCTCGTTAAGATTCTCTTCCGACAAACCTAATTTGTTAACTATATTTCTATCTACCATAAACCTAAATTCCACTGTGGAGTCTGTTCTTTCTGGCCGACTGGCGCCCCACATTTACGCCAATCTATCACCAATATAAACGTTTCAGTCAATCATTTATAAAAAACGCATTGGCCCACGCAGCCAATTAAAATCCAAAATCCCAAGTATTTCGTCGACAGCTCATCATCTGTCATCATCAAAAGCTTCTAAATTCTTCACAAATTCGGCAATTATCCACTCAGGCGTTGAAGCCCCTGCCGTAACACCTGCTGTATTTTTACCAAAAAGCACCTTCTTGTCAAGCTCATTCCAATTTTGCAAATGATACGTCTGGCTATTATGTTTTTTGCAAAGTTCGGCGAGTCTTCGCGTGTTGGCACTTTTCAGCCCGCCGAGCACAAACATCACATCCACCTGCTTACACAATTGCACAGCCGAGGTCTGCCTCCTTATTGCCTCTTTACACAGAGTATTGATTACTTTCAACTCACCAAAGTTACACCGCCCTATGACACCAAGCATCCTGCCAAAGCAACCCGGGCTTTGGGTAGTCTGACAAACAATCCCCAACTTGGCGTTCTCAGGAATCTTATGCATATCTGACTCGTCGGCAAGAACAACAACATCCTTGACGCAGCCCACAACGGCTTGCACTTCAGGATGATTTTCGTCCCCGATAATCACTACTTTATAACCATCACTTTCAAGCTCTTCGGCTATGTGCTGAACCCTCTTAACCAATACACAAGTGGCATCAACAATATCAATGCCTTTTTCTTTCAGCTTTGCCACCTGCTCCGGAGCAGCCCCATGAGAACGAATAATAACCGTCCCTGACTGAATTTCTTCCACGTTCTCTACCGTTTTTAGTCCGGCTTTCGCCAGCCGTTCAACCTCATCGCTGTTATGGATAATCGGCCCAAGACTATGAACATTATTCTCTCGTGCTAATACTTTTTCAGCCGCATTGATGGCGTTCTTAACACCGTGACAAAACCCACACTTTTCAGCAACCAAAACATTCATAGAGACCAATTCTATACGAAAATGCCGACACATTCCACCAAAACTTTCCTCGGTAGCGTGAATAGGATTTGTGGGGACTCAAATGCAGAGTCTTTGACCTGTTTATACAACAATGCTTTTTTCAGCAATGCAAAAACGAACTCGGAGTTAAAACTTACTCGTTTACCGCTTCCAGCCACTGTGAAG
>CAYTTK010000118.1:0-4503 GCA_964440735.1 uncultured Pirellulales bacterium | reverse complement strand
CACTCTGGGTTCAATTTCAAGTTTCACCGAAAACCCGTATTCGCCAAGAAAATCAAGACCGGGAACAGGATATGATAGAGCTTCTGCTCCTTCGCAACCAGCAACAGATGGAACTATCGAAGGCGTGACAAAACCATCATCCAGACCTATATCAAAATGCCGTTTTTTCATATTAATGAAAAATAGCAAATTGCTTGAAAACCATCGTCCTTTTACCTTCTTAGCTGCACGTTTTGCTGTCTGGCCCGGTTGAACATCCAGCTTTTCCAGCTCTCGCTCAAGAGCCAATGTCATCGCTTCATCATATTCGTGTTCCATATCTCGAAGTGCCTGACCCGCAATATAAGTGCCAAGAAGATTTGAAAATGTATCTTCCCAGGTAAACGCAGAGGCAAACTCGGGATATAAAAATCCTGTGCACTTGTAACCAAACCACGTAATAATCTCATGCCAGGTAGTTGCTGTGTAAATGAAGTACTCTCCAAGGCGAACAGAGATATCAAACGCTATATTCTCTTTCTGTTCTTCTGATAAATCATACCAGTTTTCCGGGTAGGTAATCTCCACATGATAACGAGATGGCTCCATCAATCTGAATGTAAACTTAGTTTCATTTTGCATTAGTTGTTCAAAAGTCTTTGCAGCAACAAATGCTGTCCAATCAGCCGCCTTACGCAGGTGAGCAGTATCAATATGCCCCCCTCTGCAGCTATATAATAATCCGTTTTTCTCTGATAATCCAAATTTGTATGCGTGCTGTCCCAATTCTTCAACATCTAAAAAATCCGTGCCAACTGTTGAGAAGGGATAGCAACCCATCCGCGTACGAGGAGATGATCCAGCAAGCTTTGAATTAAAGAACTGCGCCTCAGAGACACCAGCTACCATTAGAATCATAAAAAGGCAGGAATACAAACTTATTACTAACTTTTGTGGAAATAACTGAAAAATCCTCTTCATCTATATCACCCTGTATCTCAAATATTATTTTATAATCAGCTTAAATCAGTCCTTTCAACAATACGTCTTGTTTTTTATCTATAAAAACATCACTAACAAAAACCTATGAGCGATTTATTTCCTCCGTTGCTTTACCCCCTCACATAGGGACTATTCTTAACAACCTTCCCTGTATAAAGTATTATTATAACAATTTTAATTCGCTTAATCAACCCTGATAACAACCATTTGTGTGAGATTCGCCTTCTCTGTAATCAACCCCCGTTTCCGATTCATGACTTTAGGGCAGGATTATAGGACTTTAATGGAAATCTGAAAAAAAATGCAACATGTTACTCAAGCGGCTCAATATAGATATTTCGAAACTCAATTGGTGCTCCTTCGCTCTGCACGCAGATTTTGCCAAACCTCTCTGAACACTTGGTGCCCACATTCTGCAACGCGCCATTTACCAGCGCTACCACCCAGTCGTCCTTACAAATGATATCGTATGCATTCCATTGGCCGAGTGGCTTTTCGCTGCTTTCTTTCAGCTTTATAACCCTGCGACCTTTAACACGGCCGCCTGCCTTTGCGTGCTCAGCAATATCAACACCGCCAATAATCCAGAAGTCACCCGCATTACCTGACATTAACTGACATTCGAGACTCCTGGGCCAGACCTTGTCCTCACCACTCATATGAATAAGGACACCACTGTTGCCGCCATTTTCGACCCATCGCCATTCTATATGAAATAGGTAATCAGCGTAGTCTTCTTCGGTACGCATATAGCCAGCCGGTTCCCCTTCACAGCGTATCACGGTGTCTTTGACCGCCCATGTCTTTGTTACATCGTAACCAGCGTTGGGCACAAAAAGCTTCCAGCCGGAAAAGTCTTTACCGTTCCACAAGACAATCTTCTCCTTCGGCACAATCGGCTTCTTCTGTTCTTCCGGGGCACATGTAATCGAGACCAACAACATTTCCGTCACTACCAACAATACAATTGTAATTTTATAGCGTTTCACGAAACTCTCCTTTAATCTTCAATAAACTGTTTTTATTTCACACCAGTTTCGTTATTCCGGGCATAGCCACCGGCTCTACGGACAAATCGCCAAACTCATATTTGGCAGGACTGAGATCGAGCTTAGACGCGTTCATCACCCAGTCCCATTTTAGCGCCCGCCCCGTATATGCGCTCATCCTGCCCATAATCGCTGTCATTGTGCTTTCTGCAACGTTTCGGCCTTCATTCAGGGGCTTACCCTTGCGTATGCTCTCAATCAGGTCGGCATGCTCGGTCACATATGGATTCGGTGTTGGGCCATCGTATTTATAAGCGTTCGGCCCTTCAATACGCCCAATAGCACCATGGGTATATGTCGACCCCTTTGTTCCTGTTACTCTCTCCGATACCCTATCGGTGCACCCTTCCATCTGCCGACACATGCTCAATATCCGCACTCCGTTTGGATACTCAAATTCAACCGCGAAATGGTCGAAAATATTACCGAGTTTTCGCACCTGACGTCCTCCGGTACCCATTGCCTTAACAGGATGCGTGCCAACCGCCCAGTTCATTATGTCTATACTGTGCACGTGTTGCTCTATGATATGGTCTCCAGAGAGCCACACGAACCATGGCCAGTTTCGGCACTGCCACTCCATTCCGTATAGACTATCGGTTTGCTCATAATACTTCCAGTAGCCCTCAACTTTACCCCCATTCCAATAGCACTGCCCGCTGACAATTTCGCCGATATCCCCGTGATGAACACGCTTGATAATCTCCCGATAGTGCGCCTGATGCCGGCGCTGCGTGCCTGCCACAATCGCCAGACCCTTTTTCCCTGCCAGTTCAGAAGAAGCCAATACCGAACGCACACCCACAGGGTCCACCGCCACCGGCTTTTCCATAAACACGTGTTTGCCAGCTTCGACAGCCGCCTGTAGATGCGCAGGCCGAAAGTGAGGCGGAGCCGCAAGTATCACAAGGTCCACACCGGATGCGATGACTTTCTTATAAGCATCAAAACCCACAAAACACGCATCTTGGATTACCTTTACTTTCTCGGCTAAATTCTTTTTGAGCTCCTCCAGCGAGCCATCCAAACGGTCCTTGAAAAGATCACCCATCGCCACGAGCTCAATACCGCTCGACGATTGCATACAATCCTTCACTGCCTCTGTGCCCCTTCCGCCACAACCGATAAGACCAACACGCAACGTGTCAGAACCTGCCGCAAAAACATGCTTTGTCCCCAAAGTCACAGCCGCTACACCTACCGTCGTTGATTTCTTGATGAAGTCTCTGCGACTTAGCTTGCGATTATTCTCGCTTGTTCTCTCTATCATCAATATTTCCTTTCGATTTGTTTCATACCCCTAAAATTATTCATACAAACACCTATACTAAAATCTCTCTGAAAGGACATAACAGTCACTTTGCAAGACTACCTCTAATCACCTACTCAATCAAGCACAATAAGCCCTTTCACAACCTTGATGAGAAACGAGATTTATCTGCCAGAGGCGGAATCGGGCATTGGGTATCAAGCAATAAAATAATCAATAGACAATAGTAAATATGCTCTGTTGAAAAGCTTAAGCGACACGCCTGATTATCATCAGGTTGTGGGTTAAGACCCTCAACAAGCACTCACGCTCACGCGAAACCTCTGTTCGATTACGCAAAGCTGATCCCAACAGCCGTTTATTGCGGCTGAAAACACTCTCTATTTGCCAACGATTATTATAAATCTTCTTGTCAAACTTTTCTTTCGTTTGCCTGCGATGTCTACCTTTTGGCGGTCTATCAAAGCCACGAAGATTCAGCTTTATCATCGTCTCCATGCCAAAAATTTCACGGGATATACGATGATTCGCTTCACTGTCATAACCTCCATCAGCAAGCATCCTCTTAAATCGCACCTGTTTATAAGCCTCACCAACTGCTTCTTCAAACAAACCAAAATCATAACTTGGCCCACGAGTAACTATGCAACTTGCGATAAGGTGTGTTTGGGTATCGCAAACTACCGTGATTTTAGGCCAGGTTCGACGAAAATACGAGGGCCGTTTGGTACAGTTGACAAAGTGACGACTTATGTGATGGGTTTCCAGTCCGGTGGAATCAATTGCACCTTCCGGAGGATTGTTGAGAATTCCAATTGTCCAACCCTGCTCAAATATGGCAGCTAACAGCTTTTCAAAAGCCCTTTTTTTAGCAACCGCTTTTCGGCATAACAAAGGGTTGAATAATGTGGTATATCCTTCAATCCTAAGACCTTGCGTAAATCCGAGAAGTCCCCGAGCATCTGTACGATACCACGATAGTCTGTTTTTAAAAACTGTCGAAGTACCAAAATGGCGAACAACTGGTGCTGTGTAAAACGCTTTGGTGAAAACGGATGTGAGTAGGCTGGTAGGGAATCCTCGGCTGTCCGTAAAGCTGTTTTGGCCAGTGCTACCGGCGATTTGGTCATTTTTCTTTTTGTTTCCATACATCATAATTCGGCCTGCTTATTCAAAATCCTTTAAGCTTTTCAACAGAGCATA
>CAYTTK010000117.1:0-8545 GCA_964440735.1 uncultured Pirellulales bacterium | reverse complement strand
GCCTTGAATAGAGCTGGTAAATCTTTCATTTTAGCTATTATCACTCCTTGATAGTTCTACCCACTCGGTCCCATTGTGAATAAACATGATTCTGTCATCTATATGGGCCATCACAAAAGCTGCTGCACCTGCGAGTATAAATGTGTCCGCACCAGTAGAGTCCGCTATAGTCACCTGGTCATTAGCCCCAGTCGTGGTCGTTTTAAGTATCAGGATTTCTCCCTCACCCCCACCTGTGACAGTATCCAGAGTATCAGCCCCCGAACCAGTGCCACCCTCAACTGTAATGGTATGATAAGCCTTGGTTTTGGCAACCGCCCCTCCGCTTATTGTCAGTTCCACGGCAGCTTCTAGGGCGATATTCTTCTTTAAGAAGTCGATGTTATCTCTTACCTGCTCATTCATCAAAGCGGTAGTTAAGACTGCTGCCAACCAAGTATGTACTGCTGTCCATCCGGCCATGATATTCCTCCCTTATGAGCCTAAAACGTGAGGCCCGTCTAATTCGCTGGTGCCTAATAGAAATAGTGTTAAGAGTTCATAAGTTCTTTGAATTTCCAGCCCCCAGGTGCAGACTGGTAAAAGACTATCCGGGCTGGCGCTGATTGAAATAGAGTTTATAAAGCAGTCGGCATTTAGCCCGAGGTTGGCGCAGACAACGGTTATTAAATCTGATATTTCTCTTGTGATTATCTGTGTTCTCAAGGCATCGGTTTTACCCTTTATCACACAAGTTAATCTGGCCACTGGCTCCGCATACCTATCTATATAATGGTCTACCAAAGACTGCATTTCCTTTTCCCCGGTGCCTTCCGTCCATGTTAGGTTCATTACACGCCTACCGTATTTTGTGATTGAGCTTGAGTCGGTAGCCCTTACTGCCAATGTGCTGGCAACTGATTCTTCGTGGGTAACCTGTTCGGTGGCCAGGTATTTAACCTTAACCTCAAAATATATCTTCATGGCCTTGCTGCCGGTGTTTTTTATCACAGCAGCTCTTACTCTGTCGTCATCGGTACTTTCTAATTTTATATCGTAATCATAATATGCTTTGCCGTCAGCATCTTCAGCGTGATTTGTCCCAATTTTCCATGTTATGGGGTTTGAAAGATTGGTTGTAAACATCCGTATATACGGAAGATTGCCAGAAGGGATAGTCATTCTGCGGGCATAGACCTTCCAATTATATGTTGAGTCAACATCAACAACGGTCTCAGATGTTAATATCCCAATCTCGCTACGAATATCATTATAGATTTCCCTGTCATCTATCTCATAGCGGATTTGAGCCATTGTGTCATTAACTGTAAACTCAGACATTTCTATGATACCTCGATTCGTGACGCCAGATTCCCGATTTACTTATATAGTCCCTGCCACCATATACCATCTCTAGGTTCCTGATTGCTTCTAAGGAAACTTTGTTGCCGATTATGGTCTGGTCTACAGACCCGCTACTCGAAGCTATACAACAGGGATTCACGCCTATCAAGCAAGGATAGCCATTATTACAGCTTGCTGTTAAATTCCAAATCCTGGATATTGCCCAGCCTGCTGCTTGGAGAGTTGCTACCGCTTTCATTTGGGCTGTGGTCTTGCCTGTACCACCGTCACTCGCAGCCTGTCCTGACGTTTCTGTATCCCAGAAAGAATGTGTTACTGTAGAACCCCCTGCATCGTTTCCTATCAACCCACCGACATCATTATTCCCAACAGCGGCTCCAAAGGAATAACTGTCCTTTACTTTACTGTTCCAGATATAACCGATTAGGCCTCCTACATATCTGTCGCCGGTTACCGCTCCCCCAGCATAACAATCCTCTATAGTATCTGTCCCCACAAGTTGCCCAATAAGACCCCCCGCATTGTCATCGCCACAAGTTACTACACATAACGAAAAACTACTCTGACAAACGAGGGTTCCACCGCTAGAACCACCTAATCCGCCGCATAAATCATCTTCCGTTTCTACTGTCCCTGTGGAATAGCAATCCTTTACCGTAGCCCCAGATTCAGCATATCCCCACAGGGCACCAACACAATCATAGCCCTCAATATTACAATCAATGAGTCTTACATTTTGAATTGTGCAGTCTCCGCCCAAGTGTCCGAATAAACCAATGTCAAAATAATCAGGAAAGGTTGTTGTCGGAGCCTCAGTCTTTGTTCTATGAATAAATAAATCACTTATTCCGTAATTCTTTCCATCGAAATGTCCTGTAAATGGAGTCTGCTTCCAATACACACCTCCACTAAGGACATAAGGGGATGGAGGAATAACGGCACCCCAATTGACCCATAGACCAATAGGCAAGAAGCCCAGGTTGCCATTCCAACCCGATGTCGCTGTGGCATCAATATCAATGGCTAATTCATAGTAGGCAGTTAGGTCGTTCTTCACATTCTGGAGGTCAGTGACATTCCAGATTATATAGGGATCATTTGCTGTTCCACTACCTGTCATTTAATACTCCGTAGTCGTAGGATAATTCACTATAGCCCCAGTATCAACATCTATGCTTCTTTTACTCGCAGGCCAGCCTGCACCATCTAAAACATAACCTATAGCTGCTCCATCGGTAACCATTGACCTATCGCCTTTGTCTACCGCGACCATATTCCTAGCCAGTAAATCCATACCATCAGTGCAATAAAGATAAGCCTCAAGGACATCGGGGTCGGGGTTGACTGAAATCCTGGAGATAAAGCCGGTATAGAAAGTTATAGCAGCGCCACCAGTAACAGTAGCCCTAACTCTTACAGGTAGCCAAGGTCTCATCTTCCCAAATAATGGGCCGGCGCCATAAGTAGGAGAAAACCGCCCGTCTGAATTTCTGAGAGTCATATCTAATGTTCCGGCCGGGATATTGCCTAACTCTACACCCTTTCCCCTATCGGTATAAATGGTCTTGACATAGGCCGATATGTCATCAATAGCTTCAGAGAAATCAGGGGTGGCTTGCCAGTCGGTAGCATCCCAATCAATCATTACCTCATAAGTGATGCTCATGGTGCAGAGCTCCCCGGGAAGTATTCCAGTCTGTTAATACCCGAGAAGGATGTCCGCCTTGAATCCTGTCCCATGATTGCCTTCATATCCCTTGCAAATGCCTTTCGTGACGACTCATCGCCCATAAAATTTCCGATATGGATACTGTAGGTATTGCCCCCAATACTATGGCCTACGCCAGCGAATTCCTCTCCACCATGTGCCATAATGGGAACAGGCAAACCAATAGGACCAGGGACTTTGCCCCCATGCTGCATCGAGGGGAGTCCTGTAGCTCCGCCACCAGCTTCGGGTGCTTCGAGTAATTTTGACATACCATAAATAGCACCTGCCGCCACGCCGATTCCTACGGCCAATTTAGCCCACCCTGCAGGACCACCCAGGGAGTGCATTACAATCAATGCCGCATTTATGGCTACTATTGCTTTAGAAACCAGCCCCAAACCCAAAAGCAAAGCACCACCAACCACGAGAAAGCCAGCAACCTTAGCAAGTGTTAGGGCTAAGTCCTCGTTTGCTTTGACCCACTCCATTATCCTCTGAATACTTGGGATGACTTTATTTTCCAGGAATTCAGTGATTACAGGGACTAGAGTATCAGCTAGTTCAAAGCCTACCCCCTGCAAGGAAGCCTTTAATGTCCCCATTGCATCAGTTAGTTTTTCCGCTTTGAGTGCTGCTTCTTCATCAAATACCACACCCGCATCATGGGCTGCTTGTCGTGCTGCGTCCAATTCCTCAGTAGTCAATCCGAGCATGGGCAAGAGCATCGTCCCGGCTCTGCCGAAAATATCTACGGCTGTAGCTGCTTTCAAGGCCTGGTCTTCCAAATCTCCAATAGCTCTAGCAATCGTCCAGAATTGGTCTTCGGGGGATAATTTTAGTAAATCCTCTGCCGAAAGCCCTATGCGGTCAAAGGCTCGAATATAAGTTGTCATCCCCTCACTGGCATCAATAAGAGTCTTTGACATCTTCTTAGTGGCTTTTTCTATCGAGCCCAAATCAGTGCCAGTAAGCATAGCTACGTGACGCAACTCAGAGAGCATTTCAACGGCAAGGCCAGTTCGTTTTGCCATCTTAGCAACTTCATCGCCAGCCTTAGCATAAGAGAGTACAGCAGCAGATAAAGCCCCAGCTATAGCCAGGCCAGCTCCTACCATTACCTTACCCATAGTTCTGAATTTTCCAGACAGGGCATCAGTTCGTTTCCCGATTGCTGTCATCTGGTTGTTAAAACCCTTATCATCAACTTTTATAGTTAATTTGGCATCGCCTATATCTATCGCCATTTCTAATTCTCCGAGCCACCAAAGGCAGTATTTAACATCCGAACAGTAGTAAGCATCTGCGATGTTGTCTGTACCCTCCGTTCCGTTTTGGGCATAAAGTCATCTGGAACAAAAGGTCGTGTCTTTCTTTTGGGGTCTCTCACTGTGTTGGCTAATACGGAACAAATCAAGGCCGCCCTATAGTTTAGCCATTCGTGGCTTTCCTCATGCCTTTCGCTGAGAGCATTTAGCTCCCTCATTGTCAATTCCCAAAATTCATCTTCAGTTAGGTGGAGGTCGTATCGACCCATCGCCCACAGGTCTAGCCAGCCTGGGGCTTCTTTGCTAAAGGGCGGCTACCCGCCTTGGTTTCGGGGAATGATTGTGTCAGGCATTTTGTAAGGGCTTCCATTGACATCTCTATATTTGAAGTATCAACCATGCAACAGACATCATCATACGTTAGTTCTTTGTCCTCGTGTATTAGGCAAGCCCACATCATTGCAGCGGTATCACCTAGTGTTAATTCTTTGAACTCAAAACCCTTCAGGAGATTCTTTCCGGTGAGCTTTTCAAAGACAATCATTCCCTTCATTGTGAGGCGCAAGTGACGTTCCTTATCTAAGTTGATTGTAACTAAAGTTAATTCAGACATTTCTTACTCCTTTTGTTTTATTTTAAGGTGTCAAGGTGGGTTTATTTGATAGTGCTATTGTAGCGGTAAAGGGTACAAGCCCCTCTCCTGTCGCATCACCAGCCGAAAAACCTACACAATAGCCATTCCCATTCCATACAGCCGAACTTATACCAGCCGGGAATGTTATAATCCATGCCTGCTCTGTTCTAGCGTTAAGATCGGTGATTAGCGCTACTTGTCCGGCGTCATCTGGGTCAAGCCATCCCTCAAGTTCTACATCGCCAGGGTCAATCATTCCCGGGATATATTCCTTATAAGTATCAGCAGAGCCCAAGGTTGTAGCATCCACTTTAGTAGCTGTAAGTGTTACTGAGCCTATTCTAGTTACTTCCCCTACAACTACAGCGTGCCATGTAAACGTAGTTCCGTAACCTATATTTGCTGCTGTCGCCATCTTAGTGTCCTCCTCGAAGTTATTTTCTTATGTTGGGTCGCCGACTCTTAGGGCTGTATAAAATAAAGTCGTGGCTGCCGCAGGGTGGGCATCTGGCAAGAATCTCACATATCCACTACTATCATTGAATAACGCTGGCAAAAGAGGGCCAACAACTATTGATTGCACTGCTCCTACCGTTGGCGATAATGTCTCGAACCTCCCGAACCTATCCCGGACATCCACAAAAGCCAACGTTGTAGCAGTTGCATCATTGCCCAGCTTTGCTCCTGCCATGCCTGGTTCCACTGGATAGGCTGTACCATCAATAACCACAGTATCAATATAAGTTGTTCTTGCTGGCACAGCTTCCCAAAGTTCAATCCTGATTCTATCAAGCACATAGGCGGTCGCAACTTCTCCTGTTTCAGCGGTATCCCATGCAGCATTAACGGCAACCAGAAGTCCACTCAGTGCGGTTAGTGGAGGAGTCCATTCAAATACAGAACTACCGTCTGGGGTATGTCCCCCAAAACCACACGTATCAGTTCCCGTTAAAGTTTCCGTAACCCAAGCAGCTCCCCCTGTATGACCCTGCAATGGTACACACGTTACCTCAAGCCATCCGTGGTCCGTTCCTAATGTTGTGAGGGATGAATGCACAAACCGAAACTCTATCTGCGCAAAGTTTCCAAGCACAGCCGATGAAAAGTGCTTAAAACTCCACGCTGGAGCTGCATCGGTGATGGCCTCCTGAAAATCGTTTAATGTTATGGTTGTCGTTGGTGTAAATTCCAGGTGGGTAGAAACATCACTACCGGCGCCTGTCTTGGTAAGCAGTGCCGAATACTCTCCGACATCCTGCTGGGCAGTTGACCAAACCGCCGTATCTTGTAATGCTGCTATTTCGCTCCTGGCAATCAAGATGACATGACCGTTATTGGCAAACTTCAAACCCTGCGTATAGGTCGTATCATCCCATACGACCCCTTTTGATTCTAAGTCCTGCAACCCCGCCTTTACTGCATCTGCTACTGGTATTGTTTGATAAGCCATCTTCTTAACCTCCTTGTACCAATTAGTTGTTTTAACCGCCTAAAATCGCATCCTAGTGCGTTAAGTGGTATCTCTGATCGTTATTGAATAGAAAGATAATACTCTAAAGTAATTAGGAATCTCGGTATCCACTAAGTCTTGACCATGTGACTCCTCCCTTGCTTTCATTATGTAGTAAAGTGTTCCGTCTATCGTAACAGGAACACTATCTAAGCCTTGTAGTGCATCATACAGGGCACGATAAACCTCACGAGCATCTTCTGAATTACTTGCCCAACAATCAAACTGAACACTTGGTGAAAATATATGTGGCAATTCAGGGCTTGCCGTTCCCCCGCGAGTAAAGAAACTTATAGCTGGCAATTCTGCTTTCTCAGGTAAACGAGGGGAATAAAGTTTATCACCTATCAAGAGTATTAACGGGTCAGTTAAAATACAAGATGTCATTAGGTAGGTTCTTATTAGTCTATTGGTATCTACTAAACTCATCTTAAATTAGCCTTTATGCCTACTGGCAATTTTTTGATATTCTTGTCCAAAGCTGGTTTGAAGTAAGGCTGTGCCGGCATATTTACCGTGCCCGTTTCTAAATATCCACCATAACCACTCGTAGAATAGACGGCACCCGAAAGCTCATCTTTAGCGATTTCACCGAGCGGTCCGACTTCGTACTTAATTGAGCGCCGGTTATTCCCCGTCAACACAGGGCTTAACCTAATGGCTTCATTGGTAATATCAACCACAACATCCTTCAGCCCTTGCTTAGTAGCCTTATTTACCTTAGTTTGTACCTCTTTTGTTTTAAGGTTAAATATCCATTTAGAAGTTATCTTCATCGAACTATCCTTAGCCAGCACTCTTTATGATGGCTGGTTGTACTATCTTGCTTATCTTCAACCATGAGTATTTCGTACTCATACCATGCCGGCGTTGTTCCCCAATAAACATAAACCTTGTCTTGCTCGCTGAGAGTTTCATCGCCTAAGAATAGTTTATAATCTGCGACAACAACCTCCGCTCCAACAAGAACCTCACGACCTTTCGCCGGTTGTATTCTGCAAGGTATTTCGGTTAATTCTGCCACAGGAGCAAACACTTGAGCCGGCATCCCATAATTACCAATAGCTCCACCCGTAGGATAGCGATATACCGTGGCTGAGTTTACTAACAAAGTAGTATATGACATCTAATCATCCTCTATGGTAGCACCGGTTAGATTCATTTCCCCGTATGTTTGATAGGGTGTTGAGGCATCTTTTGCTTCTAGAGTAGCGGCTAATTTCAAGAGCTTATCGACTGCCTTCTGTGAGTAGGCATATTCTCCTATCTTTTCAGTATCGGCGCTTGTGGCATACTTAGCCGCCCATGCTCTCGCTGCCATGGCCGCCGCAAGATCGATATTCGATGAGGTTTCAGTTAAAAAGTAGGTTATCTCTGCATCAGTAAATACCTCATCTGCTATATTGGTATCTCCGATAGTAAGCCTTACCTTGCCTACATTGGTTGTTATGTCATAGCTCATGTGTACCTCCTTTGCTGTCGGCAGATTGGAGTTCTTGAGGATGTTATCCTGTCAGTTCCTAATGGGTCATCGGATATTCGCTGTGCTTCTATTGAATCTGGGTCTATGTGCATACAGACCGTAGTCATGTACCATGTTACTATTATTGTGCTTACAGCTACGGAGGTTGATACTCCCACCGAAGCGGCTAGTAATGCAACGATTCCTGTTGATAACCCACTTCCAGCGACCGATGAAACAACGGCTATACTATTACCACTTAGATTCGCTATGCCACTTCCGGCCACTGTGGCTCTATATACAGTAGCCGCTACAGCTATTGAGGCTTCGCTTAATGGGGCTGACCCGGAACCTGATATACCGGAAGCCACTACAGAAGCCAGAACATTGACAACTGCGGCTGTTAGTGGTGATGTTCCCGACCCCGATATAGAGGCGGATTGAACCGAACTTGCCACCGAAACAATACCCGCCGTTAATGGTGCAGTACCAGAACCAGACAAGGTACTTGCCACAACCGATGTTGAAACGGATACCACGCCAGCAGTTAGACCGGCCTCTCCGGTACCTATTACGCTGGCTAATACTCCGGTCGTAATTACAACAGCAGCAGTTCCCG
>CAYTTK010000116.1:0-8560 GCA_964440735.1 uncultured Pirellulales bacterium | reverse complement strand
CGCCGCTCTGGCCCGGCTCAATCAAACACATCTTCGGACATAATTCGCACTGAACAGTCATTCTTTCACCGCCGAGTTCGCATAGATCGCTGAGTTTTTAATGTTGTCTTTCCCGCAAAACCTGACCCGAGCGAGGTCGAGGGAGCTGGAATCCATCTCTTTTTTCTACTTATCCTTTCTCTGCGTGTTCAGCATTCTTTGCGGTTAATCTTTCGGCTGTCATTATAACAAATTTTTACAATCTGTATAATCGAAAAGTAAATCCTTATATACGCAAAAATAATTGCTTTGATTTTATTACTACCAGTTTATAATCAAGTCGATGAAAAACGCTGTTCTAAACGAGCTTTTTGACCAAATGGCCGACATTATGGAAATACTCGGCGAGGACAGATTCCGCATCAATACCTACCGAAAAGTCGGGCGAATCATCGGCGATATGCCAACTGACATCGAGACAACGCTATCAAGCGGTGAACTTGCAAAAATAGCCGGCATTGGAAAATCAAGTATCGCCAAGATTGAAGAATTTGTAAAATCCGGCAAAATAACCGCACACCAGGAACTTCTAAAAAAAATCCCACAAACACTATTAGAGCTGCTTACCATACCCGGTGTAGGCCCGAAAGGCGTAAAGGCAGTATATGAAAATCTAAACATTAAAACCATTGCCGAATTGAAAAAGGCGATTGCTTCTGGCTCCTTGGCGGAACTCCCCGGCTTTGGTGGCAAAAAAGCTGAAGCAATCGCAAGGGGCATCGCATTTCTCGAAAAATCAACAGGCCGGATACGACTTAACCAGGCATTGGATGCAGCGGATATAGTCAGCGGCTTTCTAAGCGGGCTATCCGGCATTGATAAAATCCAGCCGGCTGGCTCGCTACGACGTCGGGCCGAAACCATCGGTGACGTTGATATACTCGTTGCAGCTAAAAAAGGCAAAAAAATAATTAATGCTTTTACTACCGCAGGATTTGTTCAGGAGGCCCTCGCATCAGGACCTACAAAGGGCTCGGCGATTATCCAAGTCGAAACAACGCCGGTTCACGTTGATGTGCGAGTTGTGCCGAGGGAAAGTTTCGGTGCTGCTGCTCAATACTTCACCGGCTCAAAACAACATAATGTCCGCTTAAGGGAAATCGCCATAAAATCCAAGCTAAAACTAAATGAATACGGGCTATTCAAAAAAGACAGAATGGTTGCTGGTTCAGTTGAAGAGGAAATTTACCAAAAGCTTGGCCTTGATTTCATCAATCCCCTGCTGCGTGAAGACAGAGGCGAGGTTGAGGCGGCAAAGAGTCACTCTCTACCAAAGTTAATTGACGTTGAAGATATAAAAGGCGACTTCCATAGCCATACAAAAGCTTCTGACGGCAATGCAACCATATCCGAGCTTGCCGAAGCTGTAAAAGAAATGGGTTATAAATATATCTGCATCACAGACCACTCAAAGTCGTCGGCAATAGCCAATGGTTTATCAGGCAGACAATTAGCCGACCAAATCAAACAAATCCGCAAACTCAATGAAAAACTAAAAGGAATAACCATCTTTGCTGGAACTGAGGTTGACATACTCGCAGATGGCTCTCTGGATTTTGACAATAAATTACTTGCTGAGCTGGAGTTTGTAATAGCTGCGATACATTCGGGTCTGGCCAGCCCACGCGAAAAGGTAACTACCCGAACACTGAAAGCTATGGACAATCCCTATGTAAACTGCATCGCCCACCCGACGGGTCGGCTCATCGGGCAGCGTGAACCGATGGATATCGATATGGCCGCTGTAATCAAACACGCCGCTCAAACACACACGGCTCTGGAGGTTAACGCAAATCCCTGGCGATTGGACCTGAAAGACACCCACTGCAAAATGGCAATTGAGTCAGGTGTCAAACTGGCTATCGGAACCGATGCTCACAGCACCGGAGGACTCGGCCTGATGGGCTACGGTGTTGCAACCGCCGCTCGCGGCTGGGCAACAAAAACAAACGTATTGAACACTTTCCCTGCCACAAAAATAAAAGATTTTGTAAAAACTAAAAGACCATAGTTCGTGTTTATGAAATCTAAATCTGCCAAAATTTTGTTGACCGGCCTGCCGGGTAGTGGCAAAACGACAGCCATGATGCAAATTATAGCCAACCTCGACCCCAAAAAAGTAGCTGGCTTTTATACTCAGGAGATTCGCGAAGAAAATATTCGAAAAGGTTTTAGCTGGACCCGCCTCGATGGAGATACCGGCATACTTGCTCACGTGAACACCAAATCTTCCTGCAAAGTCGGCAAATATAGAGTAGATGTCACCGGCTTTGAAAAATCCGTTGTGCCGGTTTTGGATATTAGGCAAAGCAATGCAGAATTATTCATTATCGACGAGATTGGCAAAATGGAATGCTTTTCAGAAAAGTTCATCACCGCAGTAAAGCATTTGTTCGCTTCGGATAAATCGGTATTAGCAACCGTAGCCAAAAAAGGCAAGGGTCTTGTCTCTGAGGTAAAAAATTATCCAGACACGCAGTTATTTAACGTAACGGCTAAAAATCGAGATAAAATCATAGATGAAATTTTACAAATCCTGAAAAATATAATCCAATAGGAATGGGAAATTGAAATGAGTGAAATAATAAATCTACCCCAGCCAAATAAAGATGGCTCGATGTCGTTGGAGAGGGCCATAACTGCTCGCCGGTCGCGGCGAGACTTTTTGTCGAAGTCCCTAACACTTGAGCAAATCAGCCAGTTGGCATGGGCAGCACAGGGCCAGGAAACAAGTGCCAGGTATCGCACCACGCCTTCAGCTGGAGCAACCTATCCTCTGGAACTTTTTATCGTGACCGATGATGGTTTTTTTCACTATTTGCCTTCAAAGCATGCACTTGAAAAGCTGACGGACGAAGACCTGCGAGCCGAACTTGCCGTCGCCGCCTGGGGACAGGGATTCGTTGAGGATGCTCCTGCGACACTTGTCTTAGCTGCCGAATTTACCAGAACTACAAATCGCTATGGCAAACGAGGTGTCCGTTATGTATATATGGAGGCCGGCCACGCCGCACAAAACGTTCACCTACAGGCCGAATCTTTAGGGCTTGGCTCTGTGACCGTTGGTGCCTTCGATGACTCTTCTGTCAGCGAAGTCCTAAATCTGCCGGGAAACCTTGAACCTCTATATATGGTCTCGGTGGGTTATTACCGAAAATAATTTCAGGTGAAACATTCAATGTCACTGGATTGGGCCGACAAAACTGCTCAACAACTTTTAAGCAAAGATTTGATTAAAAAAGGGATTTGCCTGATCCTCGGCGCCTCTGATACCGGCAAAACTACCCTCGCAGCAGCTCTTTCAAAACACTCGGTTTCAAATCAGCCGGTCGGCATCATCGATGCGGATATCGGCCAGTCTCACATCGGACCACCTACAACGGTCGGCTGGGTTCTTGTCGATAATCCACAAGTCGATTTTTCAAAGCTCACTGCCGGCGGCATAAGCTTTGTTGGTGACATAACACCGGTGGGACACCTCTTACAGCTAACTGCTGCCATCACTCAATGTGTTCGGCAGGTATCTAAATCTGCCGAGTTAATCATAATTGACACGCCCGGCCTTGTCTATGGCTCAGCAGCCAGTGCTTTATGGTGGGCTGTGCAGCAAATTCTAAAGCCGAATTTGATTCTGGCGGTGCAGCGAAATGATGAGCTAAGTAACATCCTCGCCGGCTTGAGGTTTTTTGATTCTGCGATTGAGTTGATTAAATCTCCACCGCAAATGCGTGTAAAATCGCTGGAGGAAAGAAAAAGGTATCGACAAAATCAATTCAACGAATACTTTATAGACACCCAGCTTTACAATATCAGATTAAGTGATGTATCAATCCAGTCAGACAGGTGCTTATCCCGTGAAAATCTTGCAGGCAGATTAGTCGGCTTGAAAGATGTAAAAGGTATAGATTTGGCTATAGGTATCATTAACGACTGGCAGGATAATAAAGGTTTTGCGGTAATTAGAGCACCCCATCTGGATATTCACCAAATTTGTTGCATTGTCATCGGAAAAGCCACAATAGACCTTCCTGATGGATAGAAAACAGGCTACAAAGAACACAGAGAGTCACCGAGTTGAGTCTGTTCCTGCGAAAGGTGGGGAAGGGTCAGCATTAATCACCGCTCATTATATCGGCGGCACGTTCAAGGATATAATCGGGCTGATAAGAATAAAGTATCAGGTCTTCTCTTTTGGTTATTCCACTTAAAACGAGCACCGTATCAATATCGCAGATAAAACCGTTTTTATCTTTCAGCTTGCCCATATCTTTATTTAGTTAAACTAACTCTCCAAACAGCGTTAGTGGACTGGTTTTTGTTATTTTTACCTTTGCAAATTGACCCGCTAAAGATTCAGGTCCGTTAAAGACTACAATATAATCTGTCGCGGTTCTGCCAACCAATTGCGGCTCACTCCTGCCTTTAGCGGAATTTAGATGCGGCTTTTTACTCAAACCTTCCACCAGGACATTTACTTCTCTACCCAGAAAGTCCCGGCTCAATTCATCACTTATTTTCTCCTGCACGCTAAGCAATTCTGTATTTCGTCTTTTCTTTACTTCCACAGGGATACTATCTTCCAATTTTTTGTCAGCGGTTGTGCCTGGCCGAGGCGAGTATTTGAAAATAAAACAGTTCTTGTACCTTGCTTTTTTAACCAGTTCAACTGTTGCCTGGAAATCTTCTTCTGTTTCACCCGGAAAGCCAACTATAAAATCGCCTGAAGCTGCAATATCCGGTACGCAAGCCTTCGCCCTATCAAGAAGCTCCAAATACTTTCCGGCGGTATAGTGCCTATTCATCGCACGAAGGATTTTATCCGAGCCGCTCTGAGCTGGCAAATGCAGATAATTGCACACCTTCGGCAAATCAGCCATAGCTTGCAAAATCTCATCAAAGAACTCTTCAGTTGGATGGCTGGTAACAAATCTTATCCATTCTATGCTATCTACCTTGCTCGCAAGATAAAGTAAATCAGCCAGACAATATGTTTTATTATCGGTTTTGTATTTATACGCATTTACCCTCTGGCCAAGCAAGGTAACCTGTTTAACTCCTGCATCAGCCAATTTTTTTATCTGTTCGATTATCGATTCTGGCGGCCGGGAAACCTCCGGACCACGCACGTAAGGAACAACACAATACGAGCAGAAATTATTACAGCCGCGCATCACCCGTACATAGGCCTGACCTGGTATTTGCTTATCTTCAATCCCGTAAGCAGATTCGAATTCTTCAAGCGCCTGGGCCTGGGCTTCTGATTTTTGACGTATCTTTTCTGTTACCGCAATACACTTATTCTTTTGCTGCAGGACCCGCGCAGCAAGTTCGGTTATTTGCGGTATCTGTGCCGGGCCGCAGACTATATCAACCGCATCGTGTTCAAGTAATCTATCACCGAGCCGCTGAGCCATACAGCCGATAACGCCAACCACCATATCTGGGCGACTCTCTTTAATGTGTTTTAGATGTCCCAGATGCGAAAGGACCCGCTGTTCCGCATGCTCGCGAACCGAGCAGGTATTTATCAAAACTATATCAGCTTCCTTGACCTTAGTCGTTATATCGAATCCCGCCTCTCTGAGCGCAGCACTCACCAGCGTTGTATCGAGCTTATTCATCTGACACCCATAGGTTTGGAGCAATACATTCATAGTATTGCTCCAAACCTAAACATGGGTGCCCCCACGTCTTGTTTTGCCAATGCAAAACAGTGGGGGCATCCGAAATTCTTTAATCATCATCGTTATTCCGTTCATAAACCTTTATAAGCTTTTCCTTCTGCTCCCAAGTCATCTTTTTAATATCTCTTTCTCTGCGTAAAGCATTCTTGTAGTAACTATATTCTTTGGCATAAACTAACTTTACAGGCTGCTTTCCTCTTAAATACTTAGCACCATGACCCTTATTATGCAGCTTAACCCTATTCTCTATATCATTTGTGCTACCTGTATAATATGTTCCATCCTTACACTGAACTATGTAAACGAAAAATCTACCTTCTCGCTTGATAGTTTTTTGAAAACTTGAGTCCCGACTTTTCATAACATTCAGTTTAAGACGTTGCCTAACTTCATTGGTTCCCTATGTCAATCAAGTTAAGAGTATAAGTTTCTGACCCTTTCTCTTCGGCCTGATACAATTTTACGTGTTGTAATTCTGGTCGCTCAATTAACTTTCTAATAGCTAACTTTAAATTCTCTTCTGCGTACCAACCAAAAATAATTTCTCTTATCGATTCTGGATTCAGCCGCAAAAACCAAGTTTTCTTACCATTGAAGTCTTTAAGGCACGCCAAGCCTTGTTGCTCTAAGTCCATTAAATAGGCATCATCAAACGTTGCACGAAATTCCCGCTCATATGTCCATTCAACTGATTTAGTTAATAATGTCTCAAAATATTTTGCCTTGAACTCTTCGCTTTCAAAATCATCCAAAACATTTATCTCTGGCCTCTTCTCAGAATAACCGATACGGTGCATCTTAATGCTATATTTCGGAAAGAACCTATCAAAATCAATCTCGATTATTGTACCTTTATGTTTATCAGCATAATGAGCCCACATTACAGTATTTCTTGCCTCTTGCGAAACAGATAACAAGAAACTCTTTTGTCTCAAATCGTATAGATGTTTTCGTAGGACCTCTGTAATATTTTTCTGAAACTCGCCTGTTTTAATTTGTTCATATAGTTTTTGTTTCCAGTCGGTTGGAGGGTCAATATTATTTCGCTTAAACGTCCGTAAACATTGTGCTTCCATTGCAGGTTGATCCTCTGGACAACAAAAAAATGGTAAGCATTCAAGTGGGTCGTTAACTTCTGAAATATACGGCAATTTTAATTCTAACGCCTCCAGGATTTTTACAATACCCAACTGGTCGCAATATTTGTATAAAATATTCATTATCACACCTATTTTCTACTGCGCCATTTTGGGAACATAAATGGTGTCTCTTTCTTATACTCCCGGTAGGCATCTCCGAAGCGTTTTTCGAGTTCGGGCTCCTCAACGAACTTAATTTCTGTAAGCAATAATGCGATTATAACCGCTACTGCCAAAAAAGCTCCGCCTTTGTTAAAAAGGAAAGCCCAGCCGAGGAGATAAAGAAAAAATCCCAGAATCATAGGATTGCGGACATATCGGTAAGGCCCGTTCTGCAGAAAATGTTTGGTCGGGACAATCGGTACTGGTGTTCCTTTTCCGCGGAAAAGTTGTAAAAACACTGCGGACAGCACCCAGGGAAAACTAATGATAAAGCAAACAATTGAGGCCATTTGAGATACCTGGTGAGGCAGTATTGACGCTTTATACAATAATTTGCCACTCCAGAAGACAATTGCAGGTATTGCCGCCACAAAAAGCATCGCACCAAGCAGTGTTATTGTTCGCACCAGGATACTATGCTCCTTGGCAGACCTTCTAACTATGAATTCAATCAAATGGTTGGTAAGATTCATACCCAGGTCTCTTACACATACTGTTATTTTGCAAATTTGTTATACAGCCAGGCTACCACAACACCGCCGATTCCTGCGTCCAGAAATCCCCAGATACCGCCTGTTATACTTCCCAAAACCGTTGGTTTGTAGCCGATATATAATGTTGACATTACTTCTACGATGCCGCTGCCCCAATGGCAGCTGATATTTATCAGCCCTAAGGTGAACATAGCGAATCCCCAAACTATCCCTACTGAAAGTCCGAATGCTTTTACATCGAGTTTTGCCATAATTTGTCTCCTTAAATTCATCATTAACCACACCGTATCCAGCTTATTCATCTGAAAACCGTAACTCCTATATGTGTACGCTTTGAGCGCTCATTACTAAAAGATACAGGATTTGGGATGAAAAATCAATGCATCGCTATTTGGTCAGTGAACGGTTAAGTTGTCTTTGTAAGTCTTTTAAGCGATTTCCTTCATCGAAGCCCATAAGGATAATTGGAAATGCGGTCTTGTTATGAAACAGCGGCTCATCCATATCCACCCACTTTCGGCAGGATTCACCATCAGGCGTTGACGGAATCGGCGAAAAATCTGCTAACATCCCGCGAATACCTAAGCTATGAACAAAATGCATCGTTTCTTCAAGCTCTTGAATGTCACCGTGCGGATGGCCAAGGATTTGATAGGCTGTAATGTTCTGCGGCTTTGCTCTTGCACTAGTCAGATTTTTTGCAGCTCGAGCAAGTTCATCGCAAGATACTTTCGAGCCGGTGTGCTTTTGCCAGGTTGAAGATGCACTCTCGAAGCCCAGATAAAAGGTCTTAAAGCCAGCCCGCACCATAAGTTCGGCTGAATCTTTCGTAACAAAACGTGCGTGAAGAGCATTCGGACAGTGAAAATTCACCTTCCTGCTGCCCCCCCACGTCTTCTTGTCGAAGACAAGAGTGGGGGGAGACGCAGAGGCAGGTATATTACGCTTTACGATTTCATTCAAAAACGGCACAAGCACCTTGTCCGCCTCACACAATAAAGCATCATCATAAAACGCAATATTCTCAACACCCAGTTTCGCT
>CAYTTK010000115.1:3747-8575 GCA_964440735.1 uncultured Pirellulales bacterium | reverse complement strand
AGCTATCATTGCTATCAAAAAAACTATCATATTTTTCTTTTGTTTCCTCAAATATCTTTCCAATTCTATTCAAAAATGAGTTCTGCTTTCCACTAGTGTTCATTTTTGATATTTCAGTAGTTGAGACATAAAATGATTTTTTTTCGTTTTGTTCGTCGTAAAATTTCATGAATAATATTTTTACTATTTCTTCTAGTACTTGTTGTTCAGATAGACCATCATTAGCATATATATAATTATGAATATTTTCAAATCGCTTCAGAAGAGTATCTAATGTATCTCCAAATAAACATGAATTTCCCATGTTAATCCTCTTCATCATATATGATATTTCTACTGTCTATTTGCATATCCTGTTCGCACACAGCATCATTTACATCAACCGTTTCCAAAACTTCATCAAAATCATCCTGCCATTCATCTGATAAGCAAAGCTCATTTTCGTTGAAAACAAACCCCATAATATAATTTTGTTGTAAATGATTTGCATCTGCACCAGATGATTCTAAATTATGTGGATTAGCAAATAAAAATTTGTGTTCAGGGAATCTTAAAAATATATCAATTGAAATAATATTAAATTCATCTTTTCTTGGTGTAGCTTGCGTTCTTCCACTTAACCCTCCTGCGCCTGAAACAAAATGTGTTTCTAATACTTTAATTTTTTTCATTACATACTTCAATCTCTCATCAATCATATTGCTAATTTCTTCTCTTGGATATTGTTTAAGTTTAGTAATCTCTTTTGATTTTCGAGTCTCTTTTTTGGGTGATTTGTATTTTATAATTTCTTCATAGTCATAAAGAGTTTCGCTGTATTCGTTGAAAAACTTTGGGAGATTATTTCTTATCCAATTATCAATTTGAGGTTCTATTTCTTTATTTTTATCGTTCCAGTAGATTTTGTCATGGTGAGTAAACAAAAATGCTTTCAATCTGTCATAGTTATAAAGTCTGTGCCATTTTTCAGAATTAGATTTCACTCCTTTTGACTCTAAAACGAACCAATTACCATGTTTATCTTTAAAATAAAAGTCTCCATGATGATTGGGATGTTTTCTCCCTTCCCATTTTTCTCTAATTCTTTCAACAGTGTAACCCAAAGATTCTAAATGCTCTTTTAGCAGTAACTCAGTTATTGATCCACTAACATAACCTTGTGCATTGGGACTTAATTTTAATGCTTTAAGAAAAATCTCTAAAGTTGTTTTAAATACTTTAGATACGAAATTTTCTAATTTTGTAATAATAGACATATTTCCTCATCTTTGCATTCATTTTTACACTTAACAATGATCATACATTCTGCATAAGACGGCAAAGACAGCCTGTTTCTTTCTGTATAACAAGTTCCCGTTGCTTCTTCAATATTTATCCGCCTATGGCGGACTCGCCTGTCCTCCGTAGTCCCTAAGGGACGAAGGAGGGTCCAATCTTTTGTGTTGTAATTATATGAATTTGCGGGATTAATTCAAGGTATTCTTTTAGCGGCAAGTGCGGATTTGCAATTGAGTGAGAGAGATTCTTCGCTGCGCTCAGAATGACAAAAGGATTGAGAGCGAGAAAAAGTGCATATATTGCGGCAGCGAAAATGAACTGCATAAAGAGCATATTGTGCCGAAGTCGCTGCGGATTCGGCCTAAGTGCGAGACGAGCCCGCTTCGACTCAGCGGAATGACAAAGGTAAGATTCTTCACCTCGTTCAGAATGACAAATGAGCAATGACCCGCAGGCAGGCCTACGGGCTAAACGGTAAGGAAATGGTGGGGCGAGCCCCACCCTACATAAATTACGGTGAGAAATAATTTAACACAAACGAAATTTTTTTTAATTTAGTATTATCATTTAGCCCGTTTTGTGTTAATCTACTTCTTGAGATAATGTGAAACCTGTAAGATAATTATAGTCCGAGCAAAGTGCTTCTCGGGCAAAATCATCTATTCAGTGATTTTGATATAGAAGAAGGGAGCCGGAAATGAAGCCGGAAATCATATCATCAACACTAAACAGGATGGTAAATCACAAGCATCTTAGGAAACTGCTGGCAAAAAAAATCGACGATTACATCTACAAAAGTATTGTGAACAATGATTCTGAAGACTTAAAACAGGTGCAGATAAAAAGATACCAGTTCTTATCAGCAATGCTGCATTGCGTGATGAAAAATATAAATAAGGGCTATGTCTCACGCGAGATTATAAGAAAAATCATTAATGTGCTTGTTGAAAATAATCTTATTTGTGAAGACCAGAGTTGCGAGGAGGCCGTTGAGAGATTTGAAGAAAAATATGGCGAGCAGCCGCCAAGTTTTATTGTGTTTTCTCCTACACAGATATGCAATCTTAAGTGCATTGGTTGCTATGCGAATTCGGCAGCGAATACCTCGGCTACGATACCATATTCTTATGTAGATAAAGTAGTGAGTGAAATCCACGATTGCTGGGGTAGCAGGTTTATGACCGTCAGCGGCGGTGAACCATTTATGTACCGAAGTGAAGGAAAAACACTTATAGATATCTTCAAAAAGTATAATGATATGTTTTTCCTCGTTTACACCAATGGGACGCTGGTTGATGAAAAAATTGCGGCTGAACTTGCTGAGGCAGCGAATGTTACCCCTGCAATCTCAGTAGAGGGTTTTGAAAGGGAAACCGATGAAAGAAGAGGTCCGGGTATCCACAAAAAAATTCTCAAGGCCTTTGAATATTTGAGACAAGCTGGAGTTCCATTTGGAATATCTGCCACTGCAACAAGTAAAAATACCGATATACTGCTTACAGATGAATTTTATGATTTTTATTTCCAGCAGCAAGGTGCTTGTTATATGTGGCAGTTCCAACTTATGCCTATCGGAAGAGGTAAAGACGAGATGGATTTGATGGTGACTCCGGAACAGAGACTGGCGTTGTATAGAAAGTGGGAGAAACTGCTCAGCGAAAAGAAGTATTGTCTGGCTGATTTCTGGAACAGCGGCGTGCTCGCCAGGGGCTGTATTGCCTACGGCAGAAGCGGCGGATATATCTATATTGACTGGCATGGCAATATAACACCCTGCGCTTTTGTCCCTTACTATGTCGATAATATCTATGATTTATACAAAAAAGGTAAAACACTATCTGATGCGCTATTCTCTGAATTTATGAAAAATGGACGAAAATGGCAGAGAGAATATGGTCTTGATGACTGGAAAAAACCAAAGAACTGGTTAATGCCCTGCTCTATAAGGGACCATTACGAAATATTCAGAAATTCAATTCTACCGAAAGAAGCAAGACCTGAAGACGAAAAAGCAAAAGAAGCCCTGGAGTCCGGTGAATATTTCGAAATCCTGAAAAACTATGATGAAGAGTTGCAATATCTAACCGAACGAATCTGGGAAATTGAGTATTTAAATAAGCAGCCCGTTTCGCAACAGATTTTGTTTTGCAACTCTCTTTCAAAACACCAAAGGCAGGAATCTGTGGGATATAAATCCTAATGAATTCTATTTTTATGGTTTTTGAAAATCCAATTTTTAATAAGGCCCAAAGATTACTTCGCCGACACCTGTCCTGGAGGATTTACTACAATGGCATTAAATAGCTATAGCTCCCTTTGTGATGGTTTTTACCTCGATATGTACATCAACACTAAGTTAGATTCGCCGATACAGCGTGACACTATTCTGACATTTTTTGAGCGGATACAAAAACAATTTCCTTCTATGGGCCGATTTTATCGACGCAAAAAAAACGAGTACTGCCTTGAAGAGGACTCTCTTACAAGTCAATACCGCTGGATTACACTCGAAACAGACCGCATCGGTTCCGGATTCGTCAACCCTCCAAGCTTTGAAGAGGCCTTTGGCCAAGATAGATTGGTGCTTGAACTGGCTCCTTATATGCTCAGCGTAAGTCATCTTGATATCAATTCACTGGATGTAACTTTCGCTATGGATTTTGATTACCTCGGCAGTCACGATGAGATTATCGCTGAGGCGCTGTTGGCGAAGAGCCCTTTTTGCTGCCTTTTGGATTTGCCCCAGGCCAAACCTTTTGACTTCTCGCCCGCGGTGGTAGTGGCATTATCGGAGGACGCCTGTACTCAGGCACGAATCAGTATAGAGTCAAGAACAAGCACTTACGAGCCTGAAAAACAAAGGCGACGCTTAGATGAGGCAATAAATCTGTCTTTTACAATCCGCCAGTATCCAGCGACCAGCGGGAAATTCGACTCAATAAAATCTTTCGAATACCAGTGCCAATTGGCTCAAGAGTTAATGGCGGAAAAAATAATTCCAAATTTTGTTCGACCTTTAACCGAGACAATCGCGCAAAAACGACTAACGTAAATCCGCCTTACTTCTGGCGGATAAATCTTCAGAAAGGACCTTAAAATGGCAATTGAAGCCCCGATTTGTAAGTTCAAAAAGAACAATTTGAAGATTTACATTATTGCATGCCTTGTTTTCGCAGCTGTTTTAGCTTACGACGGCTATTTGAGTAAATATGAATGGTCGCATCGTCGCAGTTTCTATGAAAAACACGTAAAAGAAGGCAAACCCGACGATACAATGAAATTTAATCAAATAACTCCAATCATCCTTGTCATTTTTGCTGCTGTCTTATTTGGCCGCTTCAAAGCTCTTAAGGATAGAAGATTGCTGGCTGATGAAAATGAGCTTATTCTCAGCGATAGAGAAAAAATCTCTTTTAATAGCATACAAAAAATAGACAAAACCAACTTTGACTCAAAGGGTTATTTTGTCATCACACATAAAGATAAAAATGGCAACGAAATCAATCGCAAATTAAGTAATAAAACATACGATAACCTGACAGCCGTTTTG
>CAYTTK010000115.1:681-3647 GCA_964440735.1 uncultured Pirellulales bacterium | reverse complement strand
CAAATGCCGTAGTGGTTGACCCTGACACCCTGTTAAAAGAAATTGAAGCGCTTGCCCAAAGAAATATTACACTAATGGGGCGCCTTTTTATAAGCGAAAATGCTCATGTCGTCCTGAGCTATCACAAAAAAGAGGACCAGCTACGCGAAGAATCCCTCGGCAAAAACAAACTCGGTACAACCATTCGAGGCATCGGCCCTTGTTTTGCAGACAAGGTCAGCAGAAGTCATGCCGTCCGGATGTCCGATTTCAGGAACCTTGAAAAGCTAAAAGAAAAACTGCGGACAATCGTAGAATACAAAAATAAAATCTTTGCAGCTCTTTATAATGCTGAGCCGATAAATGCCGATGAAATCTTCGAAAAATACAAATCATATGCCGACCAACTCCTGCCCTTTACGATTGATACAACCGAATTTCTGCACAAATCAATAGCCGACGGCAAATCCATTCTTTTTGAAGGCGCACAGGGCGCATTATTAGATTTAGACCACGGAACTTTTCCTTATGTAACCAGCTCAAACTCAAGTTCACTTGGTATGCCAGCCGGCTCCGGCATACCAGCCAAGATGGTTGATAAATTCATCGGTGTGGCCAAGGCATATACAACAAGAGTTGGTGCCGGTCCATTTCCCACTGAGCAGGACAACAAAATCGGCCAATATATTCGTGACAAAGGGCATGAATACGGAACTACCACCGGCAGACCTCGCCGATGTGGCTGGTTCGACGCCGTAGCAGTTTCTTACGCCGTAACTATTGGCGCTATCGATTCAATAGCGTTGATGCACCTCGATACACTTTCCGGCCTGAAAGAAATAAATATTTGCAGGGCATACAAAATAAACGGAAAGGAAACTACCTTCTTCCCTGCAAATATCGTCCGGCTCTCTCGAGCTAATCCCGTTTACGAAACCGTCCCCGGCTGGGATGTTGCTCTTACTGAAATAAATGATTTTCATAATTTGCCCGCCAACACCCAAAATTTTATCTGCCTTATCGAGGAACTGGTCCAAAAACCCGTCACAATTATCGGTGTCGGGCCAAAACGAAATCAGACAATATTCAGGTGATTTTGCGGATATGCCAAACCCTGTACGCCATGGAACATACCGAGGAAAAACTTAAAAAAACTGCCGAACGTCTCGGTCTGACGACAGGACAGATGCCCCGTCATATCGCCATAATTATGGATGGCAATGGCCGATGGGCATTGAGAAAAGGCCTGTCACGGTTTGAAGGACATCGCAAGGGCGGAGAAACCGTCGAGAGAATAGCTCAATGCTGTGTCGATTTTGGTATCGAATCTCTGACCTTATACTCCTTTAGTATAGAAAATTGGAAGAGACCCAAAGACGAGGTCAATTCTCTGATGCACCTATACACTCAATACCTTGTTAAGATTCGCCTTACGCTGGCCAGAAACAACGTCAAGCTAATCCACCTTGGCCGATTAGCTGGTCTGCCTCCGCAAGTACAAGCAGAACTTACGGAGACCATAGAAATGAGTTCTGCTAACACCGGTATGAAACTTGCGTTGGCACTCAATTACGGAAGCAGAACCGAAATTGCAGATGCCGTAAAAAGAATTGCTCGAAAGTATAAAAGTGGCACACTTCGCCTGAAGGATATAGACCAAAAGTGCATAAGCCGGCATTTATACACTGCCGGCCTTGCTGACCCCGACCTTTTGATACGCACGGCAAACGAAATGAGGGTCAGTAACTTTCTGCTCTGGCAAATTTCGTACAGCGAATTTTACGTTACAAAAACTCTCTGGCCTGATTTCAAAAAGTCAGATTTGGAAAAGGCAATACTCGCTTACGCAAAACGCAAACGGCGCTTCGGCGGAATCACAAATAAATCAAAAGTTAAAATGTAAAAATCGAAATTGTGGAGCTCCTTCAACTTTCATATTTAATATTTGATTGATTCCTTATGCTCAAATACAGACTGCTTTTTGGCACGTTAATGACGATATTTTTTACAGCCGTTGTCATCTTCGACGGCTGGCTGGACGGTGGACTGACAACATCGATGGCCGACAAACAAGTGCAGGGGACACTTCTTTTCATCCTTATTGCCATATTGATGGTCCCCGCTCAGCTTGAGCTGGCAAAACTCGCCGGAGCAAAGAAGCTGAGAATTTTCACTCCCGTTTCAATGATTGCCTCAATTTTATTTGCAGGCGCCTGGTACTGGCCACAACTCCTTCGGTTTCTCTCAGTCATAGGGACTCCTAACGGAGGACAGGTTGCCGCAATTTCACCCCGTATATATCTATTTTTTCTCGCTGTACTTGCGCTATTGGTGTTGCTTTTATACCAATATTTTCGCTATGGGGTTTCCGATGTAATTGCTAATTGTGGGGCAAATTATTTTTCCATTGTTTATCTGGGGCTTTTAAGCAGCTTTGTCCTCGCCATTCGCATCGACTTTGGCCCCTGGCCGCTTCTTATGTTTGTTTATGTCGTAAAGACTGCCGATATAGGGGCTTATGCAATTGGAAGCCCGTTTGGCAGGCACAAATTTTCGCCTAAAATCAGCCCTTCAAAAAGCTGGGAAGGTATGGCAGGCGCAGTTGCAACCGCAATAATTGTCGCTATTGGCTTTGCGGTAAGTTGTGATATAATGGCTTGGTGGCTGGCTGTTATCTTTGGCTTATGTTTTGCATTTATAGGACAGTTTGGAGATTTGGCCGAGTCTATGTTAAAACGAGACGCCGAACAAAAAGATTCGGCAAATAAGGTGCCTGGTTTCGGCGGAATACTGGATGTTATTGATTCACCTTTGGTGGCGGCCCCATTTTCGTACTTGTTCTTTATATTCACTGTTCGATAAAAGATTAGCCACCGCTAAAATTAACTAATCAGAGAAAATCTATTACAAATTAACTCGGCGGTGGAGATTTGTTGAAGGGAAAATTTGGAAGTTACCATACAATTAGATTCTGCCGGCCCCCATGC
>CAYTTK010000115.1:0-665 GCA_964440735.1 uncultured Pirellulales bacterium | reverse complement strand
ACAGCCACCTTCGTCATTTGCGCAAGTCTCTGGGTATCCGAATCACCGCCCGCCAGGATAACCTAATAATCTCCGGCAAAGAAAAAGATGTAAACAAAGCAGCAGAAGTTATCGACAGGATGCAAAAACACTTAATCAAACATGGCTCGCTCACCAGAACGGATGTGGCTGCCTTTATTGCTCAAGACGATTCGCCCACAACCCCAGAGTCCGGTGAGGCCATCACAGTCTATTCCCACAAAAAGGTGGTTGAGCCATCCACAAAAGGGCAGCAAAAATACGTCGAAACAATGTTGACCAACGACCTGACTTTTTGTATAGGCCCGGCTGGCACAGGAAAAACATATCTGGCTGTCGCGATAGCAGTCTCAATGCTAAAGAAAAAGCAAATCAGGAGAATTGTCCTCGCCCGTCCGGCTGTAGAGGCAGGTGAAAAACTTGGATTTCTCCCGGGCGATGTGCAGGCAAAGGTAAATCCTTATCTTCGTCCGCTCTTCGATGCTCTTGAAGATATGATGGACTTTGCCCAGATGAAGAAATTTATGGAGCTGGATATTATTGAGATCATCCCACTTGCCTTTATGCGTGGCCGGACATTAAACGAAGCCGCCATCATTTGTGACGAGGCCCAAAACACATCACCCCTGCAGATGCTGATGGTATTG
>CAYTTK010000114.1:0-8778 GCA_964440735.1 uncultured Pirellulales bacterium | reverse complement strand
GGTAACGATTTTATTGGACAGTTGAATGAGCGATATAGGTGGTTAGCTTACCTGTGCTATATATTGTAGTCGGGGGGAAGATGAGTTCGCTATATGGTGGTTTGTGTTATAGGGCATTGATTCGGGTGATGTTTAGTCGGCTAAAGAAAAAAAGTTGGTTCTGTCGATATTGCACAGGTTACCAGGGGTGTTGTTTTAATAAGGATGTGCACGTATGAGCAAAAGGGAGTTGATAGAGTGCATTTGTGAAATCAACAAAAGCGCCAAGCCGGAGTTTCTGGCCAATTTTTCCGAAGAAGAGCTGAAGGATTATCTTGAGCATCTGATGGAGCTGGATTTGGAAAGATTGGTTGTTTGCTATTAGGGGTGGCAGGGAGACTAAAGCTAAAGAACCACGGGCAAATCCGCCATCGGCGGATGAATTTTGGGGTTAGCAGAATCCTTATCAGATACATTGAGAAGGCGGGTGTAAAATCAGTCAGGTCATGATTTGAACAGCAGGATTGTGCTCTATTTGTCTTCGTCGAACTGGTCACCGATGACGGACCTGCTGATATCACTGAGGCCGCGTTCTCTGGAGGAAGCGGTCGACGATTTGTTTCCTCGCGGCTCGGAAACACTATCGTTTAACTTCTCTTTTTCCTTGTCGGACGGCTGAAGCAGAGGTGCTACTGGTGGGGGTTGTGTGGCGGGGGCCGACGCCTTTGCCTCAGCGATGCTGTTCAACTTGAACTCTACCAGTGCCGGTGCAAAATCGGCAGGAACATAGAAAGCAAAGTCAATCCATTTGACTCTATCGTCGAAATCGGAATATGGTATTTTTATCTTTTCGGTTAGTTTCTTTTTTTGCAGCTGGTTTTGTGCTTTGAGATATCCGATGGGGTAGATGTTTTTGGCTTTTCCGGTAACGGGATTTTCAAAGTCCTTTTCTTTGCAGATTAATCTTAGCTGAGAAAGCGTAAATGTTCCTGCTTGTTTTACTTCACTTCTTTTTATTCCCACCCGGACAATTGTGATGTCGTAACCGGCTTTTCGCAGGGAGTTGCCGTCCTGGTCTTTTATATCCTCGGATGCTAACCACCAGCAGGGCATTTCCTTTGTGCCTGGCAGTTCAATAGCTTGTGAACTGGTCATAATTGGAATCGTGTCACTGATATTGTGTCTGTTCAAAAAGACCTGGTTCAAAAAGTCCGGATGCAGGGCGGCAAAACTCCTTTTGTTACGGATAGCACCGAAGCTGCCGTCGCTTAACATGCTGAACCATCCAGTTGCAAAGCCATCGGCGTTGAGCAGGGCTTTGCTTGGTCTTTCGGCGTCGGGATTTGTTTCATCGAAGCGCTGGTAAGGATACTTGTTTGGTATCGGGGCCATTGCAAGTGCTGTGAGTAAAATTCCGGATATCAGCAGACCTAAGAAGATTCCGCAGACGATTCGCCCGATGCGCTCGGGCAAAAGTCCCAAATCAACCTCCTGGCGAGTCGCCCAGGAGGCAATAGTCTGAAGGATAGCAAAAGACAAAATAAACAGCAGCACAAAAGTTAGTGGCTGTGACCAGAGAATAAGAGACTGATAGTTGCTGTCACGGATTCGGCTGACCAGTAGATTCGCCAAGGGCTCGAAGTAGCCAAATGCTACTGCGCTTGCACAGATAGTAACTATTATCGTGGCAAATGCTTTGACGAGCGAACCTTTTAGAAACTGATAGGCGACGCACCCAGCGATTACCAGCAAGACAAGTATGTTGGCCATTACGGTGTCTCCGATGCTTTGTGGACTCGTAATCTGTTGCCTTGTGTCCGGCGTCTTGAACAGCCGGGCATAGTTAAGAAGGCACGAACAATTAATGAATATTTTTGTTTCATTAATTACCTTTTGGATCTTGATAACGTTCTTATCATTTCGTTTACTGCTGTTGTACCGGCAATGACTTTTCTCAGTGCCTGCTGCTGCAGATATATCATTTTAGCGTGTCTTAATTGCGAGCCGATATCTGCCAGTGACTTTGAATGTTTTATGGCCTTTTGTAACAGGTCATTTGTAGTGATAATTTCAAAAATAGCTGTTCTACCGACATATCCGGTTCCGCGGCAGTTTTCACAAGTCCTTTCTCTGCCTCGTTTGTCATACAGGACTTTGCCGGCACGGTACAAGACTTTAACCTTTTCGGCGGGAATGTTAAACTTTCTGAGCAGTTCAGTATCTGGTGAATATGCCTGCTTACATTCATTGCACAGGTTTCTAATCAGTCGTTGATTACTTATTCCAAACAATGTTTCTGCCACGAGCCTTCTGTCACCGACTAATTTAATCCATTTTCCCAGGGCGTGTAGTGCACTGTCTGTTTTGAGCGTAACATATAGAAGTTTGCGGTCTTTAGCAGCTTCACAGGCGACTTTGGCGGATTCAGCATCCTCGCAGTCGGTGACGCCGACGATATCCGGTCCCATCCTTATTACTGCCTGCAGTTTTTTGGCGAATGTGGTTGTTCCAGTGTCGCTGAGGGCGAAGACGTTCTGCGTAATGTTTGGCAGTTCGGTGGATGGTCGTCTTTCAAGCGTGTTTATATTGTTAATGAAAGCATCATGATTTCGCAGCAGTGCATAAAAGGTAGTTGTAACTCCCGTTTTCTCAGGACCCGTTACGAGGAACAGACCTTGTTTTACCTCGCGAAGTTTGTTTAGCTGCTCGAACTGTTCGGGAGTCAGGCCGATATCAGTTAACCTTGTTATTGTCTCTTTGACTATTTTCTTGAGGCGGATTTGCTCCCCGGCAGTTGAGCCGGCAGTGGTTACTTGCCAGTCTGTCCTGTTTTTTTCCTGCTGGGTGCTGAATGTTCCTTTTTGTGGTTTTCGTTTTTCGCTTACGTCGAGGCCTGCAAGATGCTTTAGAAAGCGGATAAAATATTCCATTTGGTCTTTGGCTATATCAGGCTGTTTCATCGCAGCACCATCGACGTAATAAATTACGTTGTAGTTTTGTGGCGTGGAGGAAAACATGACGATATCTGCCCTTTTCCAGTCTGCATCAGTTAAAATATCAAAAGCACCTTTATATCCAAAAAAGTCCGGTGTTTTTGGTTCAGGCAGGGGGACTTCGTTTTTATTGGCTGTTATAAAAGTAAATTTTTTGAAGGCTTCGAGCTTGCTTTCCTTGCTGACGAGCAGCTCCTTGAAGAATTCGGCGGTCAGGACCCTATCATAATCCATTACTCTGGTGTTGCGATGCTTGATATAAGTTAATGCTGTTGCTCCAACGGCTATGATGAACAAGAGCATTCCTATAATAAAGACGGGAATGACCATCCAGATTATTGCCGCGGCTGCCCCGGCGCCGAGGACCATACCTGTCCAGGAAACCTCCTGAGTTTCTACAGCTTCTGCGTCACTATATACCCAGCCGAGCAGCAGCAGCCACAGGAAAAACGAGGCCAGAAAAACGAGGAGTTTAATTATAGATATGTAGCCGCCGTATTCGATGGCTATTAGTGCTAAATCCGGCATAAAATACCCCAAGATGAAATACAATAAAGTTTCACAAGATACCTTCGGCAGTAGTCCTAATTCCCTTTAGCGCCATTTTTAATTCCTCGATATTGGGTGCGTATTTATAAGCATCCTTTGGGTCAATAGAGCCGTTTTTCACGAGCTCGCAAAGGTTTTCTGTGAGGTTCTGCATACCTTCCCGTTGGGAGCTTCGCATAACACTTGGTAAATCACTTTCTCGCCCTTCAGAAATCAGTTTTCTGACTGACGGATTTGCAAGAAGAATCTCGACAGCAGGTATTCTGTCAACACCTTCGTGCAGGCATGGCAACAGGACCTGGCTGATGATAGCTCTGATTGCGAGACTTAATGACTGCCTTATGAGGTCCCGTTCGGATTGTGGGAACAGGTCTAAAAGGCGGTGAATGGCCTGAGAGGCGTTTGCTGAATGCATCGTTCCGAAAACGAGATGTCCTGTTTCGGCGGCTCTCATCCCTGCTGTGACGGTTTTTGCATCGCGCATTTCACCGACGAAAACAACATCCGGGTCTTGTCGCATCAGATAGGTCAGGGCATCCTCGAAGCTTTCGACATCGATGCCTATTTCTCTTTGGGAAACCATTGCTTTTTGGTCTTTGAACAGATATTCGATAGGGTCTTCAATTGTCACTATATGACAGAAGCGAGTGCGATTTATGTGGTCTATCATCGAAGCGATGGTTGTGGTCTTTCCGCAGCCGGTGGGACCCACTACGAGAATCAGACCCTGATTGCTGTCTGCAATCTGTTCCAGGCTCTTGGGCAGATGCAGTTTTTCAAACGGTGGGACCTCAGCACTGACCCGTCTTGCCGCCAGACTAATCATACCTCTCTGGCGAAATATGTTTATTCGAAATCGGGTTTCATCGCCGATTTCGTGGGCGAAGTCCAGAGTGCCGTTCTTTAGGAAAGACTCCTTCTTAGCGGGAGTGAGTATTTCAAAGACCATCTCTTGCATTTTCGCAGCGGTCATTACTTCGCCGGTGGTATTTTTCAATACTCCATAGAGGCGTAGTTTCGGGGGCTGGCCGACTTTCAGATGCAGGTCATTTGCCTGAGTTTTAACGGCGGCCCTGAAATACTTGTTTATCTCCGGCTCGTGTTCGGAATTTGTGTGTGTATCGATAGGTTGTTCAACAGCCATAATTAGCACTAATTCTGAGGTTCTATAAGATTAGTCTGACCGAATCATTTAGTTGTTGTTTACTGTTCATTTTCTATATCATTATATTATAAATTTTGTTTCAAATTGTCAACCTTGTTACTTCTGAAAAAACTATGTTGAGATTCGCTGCTGCTTTTAAGGGTGTTTTTGATGTAAGATTTGCCGATTTTGTTGGGAGGCTTTTGGGCGATAACAGATTTCCACCGCCAGACGGTCGTGGCTCTGAGTAACAGATAAAAACCTGCAATAAGTTATGGGAATAAGGTTTTTGGGTTCCATATCCTGGCAGACGAACCTGCCAAGCAAATGGCGGGCAGGTGGCGGGCAAACAAGTGTGTAATAACATTGCAATAAATGCGTGAGTAAGCGTTTTCAATGTAAACCTCATGTGAAATATGGGGCTGTTCTGCTTTTTACAGGGATGGCAAATCCCCCGATAAAGCGGGGGCTAAGTATAGGTGGATTCCCGCTCCTTCGACTGTGCTCCCCACTTCGCCCTAAACAGAGGGGCTTCGCAGGGCAAGCAGCGCAGGGCTCGCTCAAGACAAGTTCGCCTTACGTATGGCGGACAAGTTTCGCAGGAATGATATTGAGCAACAAAACGGATTTCTGCTTTTTAATTAAATCCGGTTTTCCGTTTGATTATAAGTGACGGGCAATTAAAGTCCTAAAAAAAGAGCGGTATCAGTTAAAAGGCACAAAAAACTAAAGTTTTTTCCACTTTTTTTATACTTCCCTGCGTAAATTATCGAAAATATAGTAAGCCGGAGACCTTGCCACAGGCGGAAAAAACCAGCCGAGCGAGTGAATTGGCGATATGGCAAAAATTGAGAGAGTTTTTGTCATTGTATATAAGTAATAATGATGGGAATAAGCCCAGTTTTGGCGATTAAAAGGAGAATCAAATGCCTGTAACAACAGTAACTCGAAAAAGTATCAGTTTGTCGGAGGTTAAAGCAAAAGCAAGATCGCTTGGAATAGACCCAGGGAAGATGAAAAAGACAGAACTCATTCACACCATTCAGACAGCAGAGGGCTACACAGCGTGCTTCGGTCGTTCAAATGGCCAATGCCCAGAGACCAACTGCTGCTTTAGGGTGGACTGTCTAAAACTTAGAATATAAATTTTGTATCTCTTGCCGACCCTTAGCTAAAAAGGCAGGCTTAGTACTTCTTTTGCTGCCTTTTTAATGTATATATTGCGCAGAGAGCACAAGCAGTAACTTCAAATTTTTCCCGATTTATTTGCGCTCATTCCCCATACTTTGCATCCTAATCGGAATTACAATTAATAGAAAAATTTGTTTTGACGTGTGAATTCGTTTCGTGTATTGTTTAGTTAGAAAAAGACTTCACAACATTATTTTGAAAATTGAGGGAAAATGCGAAATTTGAAATTTTTTAACTTTAATTCTGGTGCTTGTGCTGATTGTTTACGGCTGCAAAAAAGAACAGGTCCCGACGGAGGCTATTAAAAAACTGAAACAGGGAAGGAGACAGTTATGGGTATCACAATACAATGGTTAGGTCATGCCAGTTTCAAGATTAGTAGCGAAGGCAAAGTCATATACATAGACCCGTGGAAGTTGAAGGACTCACCACAAGATGCCACTATGGTGCTTGTAAGTCACAGTCATTATGACCATTACTCAGCCAAGGACATAGAGAGGGTCTGGGGTCCTGATACTAAGCTGATTGCAGCGGCTGATGTCATTAACCAGCACGGCAAGGGCCAGACAATCACCCCCGGCCAAACAATTGAATCAAACGGTATCAAAGTCACTGGCGTGCCTTCGTACAATCCGAACAAGCAGTTCCATCCCATATCGAACGACTGGGTAGGATTTATAGTCGAAGTCGGTTCAAAGCGTATTTATTATGCCGGTGACACCGACCTGACAGAGGAGATGAAGGCCATTAAAGGTATTGACGTCGCACTTTTGCCGGTGGGAGGCACTTATACTATGGATGCCAAAGATGCCGCTGAAGCAACTGCAAGTATAAAGCCAAAACAAGCTATACCATACCATTGGGGTGACATTGTAGGCGGCAGAAAAGATGCTGACCAATTCGCCAAAATGGCTCAATGCAAAGTAACGGTGTTATCTGCCGGAGAGACATTTAACCTTGAGTAGTGTCCAGTTACTGGTATTCCGTGGTTTTTGAATTATCAGGTGTGTTTCGCCGGCATAGTAAACCTGTTTATTTGTGAAGGGAGACATTTAGATGAGTAATGAGGAGAAAGATTTAAGAATCCTTTCGATTTTTTACTATATAGCTGGGGGATTTGCTGCGTTTTTTACAGTTTGGCGCCTGATGATGCTTTTTATAGGAGTCATCCGATGTACTGTGGGTTCTGGAAGTGCGTTTGGGCCACCTTTTATACGACACACCATAGGTTCGCTGACTTTTCAAGGCTTATTTTTTCCCGTGTTGGGTGGTGCAGCCGCAGCTTGCTTGATTATTGCAGGTTGGCAGATCGCCAGGAGAAAGCATTACGTGTTTTGTCTGGTTATAGGTGCGATTAGTCTTCTTATCTGGCCGCTTGGAACGGTCTTAGGTGTATTTACAATTGTCATTTTAATGCGACCATCCGTCAGAGAAATATTCGAAGCTAATAAAGGCGTGACACCAATCTGATTTCGATATCGAAGAATCTCAAACTGAAGTGAAGAATGATATGGCATCTCAAAGAAGAATACCCCTTGTTCTGTGGCCTTTTGCAGCGGGGGCCTTACAATTGTCTATTGATTATTGATTAATGATTATTTAGATGAGATTCCTTCGCTACGCTCGGAATGACGGTAGAACGGGATTCTTGATACTCGATGCGAGTAGATGACAAGACAGAAAACGGTTGGACGGTAGGACATTTCGATTGATTATTGACTAATGATTCCTTCGACTACGCTCAGGACAAGTATTGGTTATTTTTTTGCTAATGGGTGTTCTCTTTTGCACCTGGGACAAATAACTTTGTCTGGTTTGTAATTTGGAGGAATCTTTAACTGTAAGCCACAAGCACAGGTCAAAAACAGAAAGCCGTTAACCTTTCGCATAATGTCACCGACCTGGTGAAGCTGTTTTTCCAGGCGCTCTTTCTTTCCGGCCTCGGCACTGGCCTGGCGCAACGCAATATCCTCTTTGGTCAAAGCCATAGCCGGAACGACTGTCTTTTTCTTCGTTATGTTGGCATACGCATCCGAGTAATCCTTAAAAGAAGCTCCGTGGACCAGACTGCGGAGAATCCGTATCCGTTCGGTAATCGGCGGATGTGTGCTTGTCGAATCAGAGAGCTTCATTTGCCCCTTCTTCTTGAAAGGATTGACTATGTACATCGGGGCTGTCACCTTATTGACACTGGCAATTTGCGGCGATGAGTCATTGGCAATCTTCTCCAGAGCGCTTGCCAGGCCTTCCGGATAACGGGTCAGTCTGGCAGAACCGGCATCGGCAAGATATTCACGCCTTCTCGAAAGTGCAAAATAAAGCAAATATGCCATTATGGGAGCGAGAATCGCTGCCACAATTGCGATTACTAACATAACAAGCTGAGCTTGCCCTCCGCCTTTGCCACCTCCTGAATACCTTCGCCGAGAACCCATTGAACTATAAAACATCCCTCTCAAAAAAACTTGCGACAGCAGCACAATCGAGCCGAGCATTATTCCGGCAATGGTCACAAAAAGGATGTCACGGTGCAGGATATGACTTATCTCGTGAGCGACGACACCCTGCAGCTCATCGCGATTGAGCCGACCTAAAAGACCTGCTGTTACAGCTACTGAGGCAGATTCAGGATTTCGGCCTGTCGCAAAGGCGTTAGGGGCGGGGTCGTTGATAATATAAACCTTGGGCATAGCCGGAAGACCGGCGGCGATTTTCATTTCCTCGACAACATTGAAGAACTGCGGGTGCACATCATGAGTAATAGGTTTGGCCTTGCTTGCAGCCAGAAAAATCTGGTCGCCGCTGGAAAAGCTTATCAAGCTAAGAATCAGCCAAACTGCTGAAGCGATAAGTAAACCGAAAAAACCACCCTTAGGACCAAAGAAACCCAGGCCGATAATGAAGCCCAACAGCAATAAAACC
>CAYTTK010000113.1:0-8925 GCA_964440735.1 uncultured Pirellulales bacterium | reverse complement strand
TCGGGGACTTTTCCATTATATTGATTTTTTATCGCTGAACAGGCATTTTTAATATTGACTGCTTTATTGTGGTAAAATCCGGTGCTTTTTATATCTGATTCAATCTCCTTTATATCGGCCTTTGCCCAGTCGTCAACCGATTTGTATTTTTTGAATAAATCCTTTGTCACAATATTGACTCGAACATCAGTGCACTGTGCCGAGAGAATCGTTGCGATAAGAAGCTGGAGCGGATTTGTAAATTTGAGGGCTATTTTTGCATCGGGGTAAGATTTTTCCAATATCGGAAAGATTTTCTTTACTCGTTCAGCGGCCAGGGATTTATCTACTGTAAACTTAGCTTTTTTGGCTATGGTTTTTCTGGACATAGGCAAAATTATTAAAAAAGTTTTAGAAAAGGAAAAGGGTAAAAAGAAAAGGAACAGCAACTTTCAATTCTTTACTTTTTATTTTTTGGTTTTTTATCGTCCTTGTCTTTCTCGCTTGCTAACAAATCGGCGACCGTTGGCTTATCGAGTTGACCACCTTCCAGAATCAATTTCACATCGTTAGCATCAAGAGTCTCGTATTTCAGCAGTGCCTTTGCTATTTGCTCAAGTTTGTCTTTATTAGCTTGAATTAGCTCTTTTGCTTGATTATAGGCCTCGCTGGTAATTTTTTTGACCTCCTTGTCGATTGCTTCGGCTGTTTTTTCCGAATAATCTTTTTCGCTTGGCAGAAGATAGCCCATCTCTTTGATGCTTAAGTCCGGCCCATAATTGATAAGACCGAGATCGCTGCTCATGCCCCAGGTTAAGACCATCTGCTTTGCGATGTTGGTGGCCCGCTGGATATCAGATTGTGCTCCGCTGGATATATCTTCACAGAATATTTCTTCTGCAACTCTTCCGCCAAAACATACCTGCAGAAGTGCCATACAGTATCTTTTCGTAAATATAGTTCTGTCCTTTTCCGGCAGGGCAAAAGTTGCACCCCCCATCGGCCCGCGAGGGATGATACTTACCTTGTGAAGGGGGTCTGCGTCTTTCAGCAGCGACTGCACGAGAGTGTGGCCGGCTTCGTGATAGGCGGTGATTTCTTTTTCCTTCTGGTCGATAACCCTGCTTTTTTTTGCTTTTCCCCATCGGACTTTGTCCCTGGCTTCTTCCAGGTCAGCCATTTCGACAAAGTCTTTATTTGCCATAGTTGCGGCGAGTGCGGCTTCGTTAATAATGGCAGCAAGGTCTGCACCACTAAACATCGGTGTGCCACGCGCCAGACGTTCCAGATTGATATCGGGCCCCAATTTTACATTTTTAGCGTGAACTTTCAGGATATCAACACGACCTTTTAAGTCCGGCAGTGGAACGAAAATTTGCCTGTCAAATCGTCCCGGTCTGGTCAAGGCATGGTCCAGGATGTCGGCACGGTTTGTCGCAGCGATGACAATTACCTGGTCGTTGGTATCAAAGCCATCCATCTCGACGAGGATGGCATTGAGGGTTTGCTCTCGTTCGTCGTGTCCGCCACTGACAAATCCCGGGCCGCGTTTTCGGCCGATTGCATCTACTTCGTCAAGAAATATGATACAGGGTGAATTTTCTTTGGCTTGCTTAAACAGGTCACGCACACGTGATGCACCAACACCCACAAACATCTCGACGAAATCGCTGCCTGATATGCTAAAGAAAGGCACATCGGCCTGACCAGAAATTGCTTTTGCAAGCAGGGTCTTGCCACATCCGGGTGGGCCTACAAGTAAAACACCGCGAGGAATACGGCCACCCAGTCGCTGGAATTTCTTCGGGTTTTTTAAAAACTCGATTATCTCAGCTACTTCTTCCTTTGCTTCTTCGACACCTGCAACATCCTCAAAAGTTACTTTGACGCTGTCTTTTCCGTGCAACTTGTGTCTGCTGCGACCAAATGACATCAGCATGCCTCCAGCTCCGCCGCGGAGATTGCGAATAAAAAGAAAGTAAAAAATAGCTCCAAGTATAACCAAAGGAAAAACCCACTGCATCAGCATGATGAGCCAGATATGCTGTTTTGTGAATTTGACTTCTACGCTGCTTTTCTCCAACTTGTCGAGAAACTGCTCACCGACCCATTCCTGTTTGTAATCCACTGTGAATGAAGCTGAGGCTTTTGGTCCCCGTTCATCGATACCTCTTTTATTGAACCTGCCTGTAATTTCTGTCTCACCAATCTCAATACTTTCAATTTGGCTATTATCAAGGCAATTTATGAACACGTTCCAAGTTATGGTGTCGATTTTCTGCAACTGCTGAATTGTCAACCAAATGGTGAAAATGATAATCGCAATTATCAAATAGTTAAAAGGGCCGCGTCTATAGCTCGGCAAAGGGGGCTTTTTTCCCTCTCTGCGCTGTGGGCCGGAACGTGGTCGGATTGGTTTTCTGTTTTGGCGGCTACCCATAATTTATATTATCGTCAATTTTTCTTCGGCTATTCGGATATTTACTGTAAGATTTCTATATCAGAGCAGGCCAAAAATCGCTGTCTCTTACCATTTTGTCTCCATTAGCTCTACGATTTTTCGTGCCAAATTGTTTGTAGCGAGTGTTGAGGCATAGTTAAAACCCTGCATTTGGTATGGAGTGTAGGTAGCTTCGGCGCTGACAGTCTGGTTGTCTATAAGCAACTCTCCCGTTTTTAGATTTTTCCAGCTAACAACCGCTGTTAGCTGGACTTCCTTTTCCAAAGCCCTGCCTACCTCTCGCTCGATGGTTAACACCGATTCATCAATAGATACTATTTGGCCACTTATTACAGTGTCGGCACGGTTCCTGCTGGAGATTACTTTATAGGGCGTATCTGCCTCAATGCGTTTGGCCAGGGCATCGGATAGTTCATACTCTACACCGCGTCGAAAGCTCTGGTTATCAAACATTTCCAGACAGACACTGCTGATGTCCTGAGGAAACAGCGGTTCGTTAGAATAGCCGCTCGTGCCAGAACATCCACAAAAAGTCAGAATAAACAGTCCAAGGGCGAAAGTGCATAAGTGCATAAGTAATTCTTGCTTTGCGCAGTTTTGACTATTTTTAAGACATTTTATTTTCATTTCTTTTTCTCTTTACTGCCAGAGCCGGAGCGGAACATTTGCTTGGCCGTTTCTGCAGCCTGAGTGTCAGGCCATTGTCTTAATACCATATCATAATAAAGGTTAGCCGCTTGTCTATTGCCGATTTTTTCATAATACTTGGCGATTGTATATTGTTTGTAGGCCTGCTGCTCATTTATTTGTTTTAGTGTTTCATCAACACCAATTTTTTGGGCATCATCCTGATACTGTGATTTGAATCTTTCATAATAGGTTTTTGCACTATAAAGACTTGAGGCATCATACATCGGCCTTTTATACTCAGGATGCTTGTTATAAACAGAATGCTTGCATCGTGCCATAGCAAGCAGAGAATCCCTTGCAGTTTGTGCTGTTTGCCATCGTGTTGATATATCCTGCCATTTAATATATGCCTCATTGAATTTTCTTCTTTTTTCATAATTTTTAGCCACCGCTACAGAAGCGTTGATACCAATTGACGAATCGCTGGCCCGGTCGGTAATCTTCTCCATAATTTTTGCGCCCGTATCGTATCCCTTCATTTCAAAGAATCGGAGGACACGAACTTTCCGTCCTGCTAAAAAAGCCGTAGCTATTTCAAACTGCCTGCTCAGAGCAGCTTCGGTGAGCTGACTCTGCGGGAATTCGATGATAAGCTTATCATAGGCCCTGACCGCCTTGGTAAATTTTCCTTCGCAAAAGAGGATTTCGGCCTCGATAAAGGCGTCGAAGTCAGGTCCTGCAATATCCGGGTGTTCATTTTTGAGTTTATCAAATGCTTCGCGGGCTTCCTTGGCCTGTCCAGAATTGACGAGCTTTTTTATTTCGGCCACTTCCCACAGGAATTTGTCCTGCTGCTCATCCGATACCGACTCGAAGCCCTTACCCTGCTGTAACAACCAAGTTTCGGCCTGGGCCATCCCGATTTGGAAGAATAATACTGTTATAACTACCGATATTGTAAATCTTTTTCTATATCCAGGCACGATTCAGCCCTGCCAATTATTTCGACTTTCAACCGTTCTGCTACAATCGGTGAAATTATACCCATTTTTGAAAATCATTGCAAAGTTTTAATTAGAAGGTTTTTGTGGCTTGATATTTTCGAGAGGTTTGTCAGTCCACGGCGGCAATTTTTCGCATTTCTTGACGTTGGAAGCCCAATAGCGTATAGTTATGACATTCGGTGCACTGGATTAGCCAAGAATGCACAGAGAGCAAAGAGAATTAGTTAATTGGATAATTAGTGATTTTTTAATTGAGTTTGAGATTGCTTCGCTCCGTTCGCAATGACTGATTATCAAGAAGCAATTGTTGACCAATGAATGATTATTAAGATACGATTGCTGAATTAAGACTTCGTGTCTTTATGGCAAAATGAGAAGATAAATAATGAAGATACAAGCAGTAAAAGGGACAAGGGATTTTTATCCTGAAGATATGACCGTGCGGAACTGGATAATCGACGGCTGGAAGAGAGTGTCTATCCGCAACGGCTTTGAAGAATACGACGGGCCGATGTTTGAGTATCTGAAGATGTTCCAGATAAAAAGCGGCGAAGAAATCGTCGAACAGCTATTTTCGTTTGAAGACAGAGGCGGCAGAGAGCTGGCACTTCGGCCTGAAATCACACCGACACTTGCAAGAATGGTAAATCAGAAAATCAATTCCCTTCCCAGACCAATAAAATGGTTTTCTGTGCCGAGATTGTTCCGGTCTGAGCGGCCACAGAAAGGGCGGCTGCGAGAATTCTTCCAGTGGAACATAGACATTATAGGTGTGGATGATGTTCTTGCAGACGCAGAGACGATATTCTGTGCTCTGGATTATCTGAAAGAAGTGGGGCTGACACCTGATGATGTTGTGGTGAAGATATCAAACAGAAAGATGCTTGCAGAGTTACTTAAGCTGATTGGAATTAAAGAAAATCAGCTTGATAATCTATATGCAGTCCTTGATAAACGAAGCAAGCTGCCTGATGATACATTTGAAGAAATGCTTACAGAGGGAATCGCAAATAAAGAAAAGCGAGATAAAATAATCGAGCTAATGACAATTAAATCAATCGAACAGATTAAAAATTGTTTAGAGCTAAACAAGGAAGCAGAAGAAGCGGTTAGCGAGTTGAGACGACTCTTTGAACTTCTCGGCGTTATGGGAGTAAGTGACTATTGCGTGTTTGATATCGGTATTGTAAGAGGTCTTGCTTATTATACAGGCATTGTATATGAGATTTACGATAAGCAAAGTGAGCTTCGCGCAATCGGCGGCGGCGGTCGATATGATAATCTGTTGAATCTATTCGGTGGGCCGGATATACCGGCTACCGGTTTTGGGATTGGTGATTGCGTTTTAGCAATATTGCTTGAAGAGAAAGGTCTTTTGCAAAAGCAGTTGTCAACATCTCAACTGGACTATTATGTTGCTTTTGCAGACGAGCAATACCAACAAAAGGCCATTGAGATAACATCAAAGTTGCGAATAGCGAAATTTGCTGCTAATTTCAGTTATAAGCCTATCGGATTAAGTAAACAACTCAAGCAGGCATCAGAACAAAAAGCGAAAAAATGCATAATAATCGGCTCTGAAATTGAAGAAAACCAGCTTGTCATCAAAAATATGGCAAGTGGTGAGCAGCAACAGATTGATTTGGATAAGTTTTTAGCGGAGCTTAATCCGCCTATAGCGGATTAAATCCTGATTTCAAATGAAGGATTTTACTTCCAATCACTATGAGCGGGCCTTTGAGAATTTGTTGATTGATAATCATATCAAATATGTCAAAGTAGATGAGCATAAAAAAGCAGTCTTCGGGCAATCAAAAATAAAGAGCTTTGATTTTTTATTATACCCGCCAAACGGTCAAATCATAATCGCAGAGGTCAAGGGCAGAATATTTAAGGGGACGAGTCTTTCCAAATTGACGGGTCTGGAATGCTGGGTGACAACCGAAGACGTAGATGGATTAAGGGAATGGCAGAAGGTTTTTGGGTCGAACCACAAGGCCGTTTATGTATTTGCCTACAAGATAGAAAATATCGACGTTGATTACGACGGCAGAGAAGCATTCCACTTTGAAGCAAATCGATATGTATTTTTTTGTATCAGGCTGGATGATTACCGTCAGTTTATGAAACAGCGCAGCCCAAAATGGCAAACTGTAACGCTGCCTGCGGATAAATTCCGGGAGTGCGTTGCTGAAATCAAAGACTTTTTAATTTGAATATCAAGGTATAAAAAGCCGGATAACAGGGAGATTTCTGAAAAAAGCAACGGCGTGTGGGTCAGTTTGCCTGGTGCTCCAGACAAATTCTCCGATGCCAATCTGTGCCAAGACATATTTGCCCAATGCAAACTGGCCGATGGCGATATAGCCGGTGACAAACTGGCCAATACCTAAATATGCCCCGATAGCTACCTGTCCTAAGGCCACTATACCTGATGATAACTGCCCCAACCCGAAGAGAATTCCAAATGCCAGTTGTCCGATGGCCAAAAGGCCTAAAGATGCCTGACCAATGGCGATAAAGCCGCAGGCAATTCTTCCTACGGCGATGATGCCCTTTGCGATTACACGTCTTCCGGTCTCGGGACTTCTGCCATAAGTATAATGGATTAACGGTATTCCAAACATTGTGCGGCGAGTTTTAAATTCGTGAAAACTGGTTCCGTTTATATACATATACCGCCGCCAGATGCCAAAATTAGTCTCCTGAGTTTTGTATTCGACCTCTTCTAACAGTAGATTTGCCATAATATATCCCTCATACGTAAAATTCTGTTCGTTTATCAATATTAACTTTTTCAATAACAAGATTCAATACTTATTTTGAGAATTGAGAGATGGAACGAGATAAAATTTCTCGCTCAAAACAGGTTGTTTGGTTATATTATAGTAAATGCGAATCATAGCAGGTGAAAAACGAGGGATGAAGCTGTTTAGTCCCAAGACGGACGTGTCTCGGCCGATTACCGACAGGGTCAAGGAATCGCTTTTTAATGTGCTTTACAAATGTGATTTGCCGAAAGGAAAAGTGGTGGCGGATTTATTCTGCGGGGTCGGTTCACTGGGTCTTGAGGCGTTGAGCAGGGGGGCTGAGTTTGTTATTTTTGTAGAACAGGACCAAAAGGTAATTGAAGTATTAGAAAGGAATATTGAAAAGACAGGATTTGTTAAAGAGTCAAAAGTTGTAAGGGCTAACGCTTTCAAAATCGGAGCATCGGGCTTCGGCATGCTCCACCCTGACGAGCCGGATGATAAGCGAAGTTATGACCTTGTTTTTGTTGACCCGCCGTATGCTTTTACCAAAAATGTTGGGCAGGATTCGCCTTTGAGTGAATTGTTGATTTCGATTTCACAACAATTAAATACAGATGGAATTGTTGTGGTAAGAACAGAGCGACGAACAGAATTGCTGGAAAAATACGCTAAATTAGAGATAATAGAGCGACGGCAGTGGGGGACGATGGCGATAACGATATTGCAAAAGAGGGCAAATGACGAATAAACAGGCAGCGATAAAAATAATAAAGCGATTGAGCCGGAATGGTTATCAGGCATTACTGGCTGGTGGATGCGTGCGGGATATGCTGTTGGGCCGTATCGCAAGTGACTATGATGTGGCTACCGATGCCAAGCCAAATGACGTTATAAAATTGTTCAAACGCACGTTAAAGGTCGGCGCGAAATTCGGTGTGGTGATTGTTCTGGTCGAAGGCCAACAAATAGAAGTGGCAACATTCAGGGCCGAAGCTGATTATGCCGACGGCAGGCATCCGGGCACCGTCACGTTTGCCAGCGCAGCCGAGGATGCCAGCCGAAGAGACTTCACCATTAACGGGATGTTCTACGACCCAATAAAAGAGAAAGTAATAGATTATGTCGGTGGAAAAAAAGATTTAAAAAAACAAATAATCCGAACTATCGGTGAACCGCAAGAGCGATTCGGTGAAGATTACCTGCGGACGCTGCGAGCAGTGCGGTTTTCGACGCAGCTTGGTTTTAGAATAGAGCCTAAGACATGGTCAGCAGTTTGCAGCAATGCGAAAAAAATAACCAAAATAAGCGGGGAACGAATAGCGATAGAGCTGGAAAGTATTCTCATTAATACCAATCGCTCTGCCGGAGCAAAAATACTTATAGAAAGCGGATTGGCAGAGTCGATTTTCACGGGTTTTGTGGGTAGGCAGGGGAAATTTGCAGTTAGGGTATTGAGCCATCTCCGAAAAAAGGTTGATTTTGCCCTTGCATTGGCCGGTTTTTTTGCCGGCTGTGAAACTGAATTTGCATCTGAAAAGTGCCGGGTTCTCAAGCTAAGCAGAAGTCAAAATAAACATATAAAATTTTTATTGTCCAACAGAGACAAACTGCTCGAAGAGCAGATGTCCCTGGCACAATTGAAGTTAATCGCAAGTGAGCCGTATTTTCGGGACCTGTATGAGCTGCAAAGAGCGATTCAACTCGTCGGGGCGGAGCCCACCGTAGCCCGAAAAGCCGGTGACGGCAAAAAGAGTATTGCACCGCTGGTAAAGCTGCGCAAAAGGATAAAGGCACTTGGTGATGTTGAGCTGCGGCCGAAGCCGTTGCTCAACGGCCACGATTTAATTAAATTGGGAGCAGTGCCTGGGCCCGGCCTTGGGCAATTGGCGGAAGAGATGTATATAGCCCAGTTGGAAGGGACGTTACAAACCGCTAAACAGGCCAGGCAGTGGGCGCAAAAGTGGTTACAAAAACGCAGAGAGATTGAAAGTTAATTGTTTGTAATAAAGTATAAAGTAATTACCGCTCCCTTACGGTCAGGGCTCTGATTTAGGAAGGCGCTTGAATCATATTAGAAGTCTTTGAAATTCCACATCCA
>CAYTTK010000112.1:0-9010 GCA_964440735.1 uncultured Pirellulales bacterium | reverse complement strand
ATAAATAATTTGACGAGCATCGCATAAGAGGAGTATATTGTGTGCAAGAAGAAGAGTATCAAATAACGATTTTGGATTATTGTATTAGAAGTAAGGGAGTTGAAAAATGGATAGGAGAATTTGGATTAGTCTTGTTCTGCTGCTAACGGCAATATTTATGTCTGGCTGTAAAAAGCAACCGCCAACCTTAAAGCAGGAAGATAAGGAGACAAAAACGATGAGTGCACAGAAAAAGACTTTTGGGCGACTGCCCGACGGTAGAGAAGTTCATTTATACACGCTGACCAATCCCAATGGTGTTCGAGCCAGAATTACAAGCTATGGCGCTATTTTAGTCTCGTTGGAGGTGCCGGACCGCAATAGTGACTTGGCTGATATAATTCTCGGTTTCGATACGCTTGAAGGGTACCTTACGGACCATCCCTATTTCGGGCCGATTGTCGGCAGATATGCTAATCGCATCGGCAAGGGAAAATTTACGCTCGATGGCGTTGAATATACACTGGCAACCAACAACGGTGAGAATCATCTGCACGGGGGCATAAAAGGATTTGACAAGAGACTATGGAGCCTTAGTGAAATTGAAGCAAATGACAATGAGGCATTCGTCAAATTGAGCTATATCAGCGCCGATGGAGAAGAAGGATATCCCGGCAATCTGACATGCACGGTTACCTATACACTGACAAAAGATGATGAGTTGAAGATAAGCTACGAGGCCGAAACAGATAAGCCGACTATTATCAATCTTACCAATCACGCCTACTGGAATCTGGCGGGCCAGGGAAATGGTGACATCCTTGGCCATGAGGTTATGCTCAGTGCGGATAAGTACACACCCGTTGATGAAGGCCTAATACCTACCGGCGAAATCAGGCCCGTCAAGGATTCTCCTATGGACTTTACCAAACCGATGACCATAGGTTCTCGAATTGACCAGGTTACCGGCGGCTACGACCATAATTACGTGCTCAATAGCGGTGGCGGCTCGCTGGCCTTGGCTGCGAGAGTATATGAGCCAAGTAGCGGACGTGTTATGGAAATCTATACAACCGAGCCGGGAATCCAGTTTTATACAGGGAACTTTCTAGATGGCTCCATAACCGGCAAGTCCGGCAAGGTGTATAAGAAGCACTACGGGTTCTGTCTGGAGACGCAGCACTTCCCTGATTCACCAAATAAACCTGATTTTCCATCTGTTGTTCTAAATCCAGGCCAGAAGTATTCCACCAAGACTGTTCACAAATTCTATACGAAGTAAGTGTGGAATCGGGTGACAATTTAAAGTTGAGTTGAGATTGCTCAGGCCAAGTAGAGTTTATCCTTGGGCTTTATTTTAGGTATCTGATTTAGCTTTGCTTTGATATCGCCTTTTTCCAGCGCAAAACTGGGGGCGATTTCAAGCAGGCAGTCAGGTGAGCCATCAGGTTTTCGGGGGACGCTGACACCCGCTGATTCAAGCCAGTCGGCAGCACGAGCAACCATCATCTGTCTTGTGGTTTCGACACTGTCAACACCGGTAGCGTTTTTGGTCGGTGCGAACTCCTCACTTCGGATGGTCTGCAGTATTATTGACTTCGAAGCCAATGGTAGGGCATCAAAAACAAAGGTCTCCAGCTTTATACCATTCGGTTGCTCGGGTTCGACAGGATTTCCTTGCTGGTTGATGTATGGTATTTTTTTGACGGCTCTATGCAAAGGTAGAGGAAAAGCCTTTGCGTTAAGTTTTTCAACAAAGCTGCGGTTGATAAAGTGAATGGCTATGCTGCCGAGCTGGAAGGTAAGTGAACCATCAGCGTTTCGCTTCTCGGCCAGCTCGTCGGGCAAATCGCTATATTCGATGACGGTTACTCGGCCATCAACCAGACAGAAAATGCCCACTTTTTCGTGGGGGTCGGTTTTAACGACAGCTTTTGAGGACATCTCGGCCTCATCGAGTGCGTGAAGACCAATAAACAATGGGTCGAAGATATTTATAAGCGGATTATCGACCTGATAATAGCTTATAAACTCTACGCCTCGTCTTTTCATATCTGCCAGAGCGCCGCTTTGATAAAGCGCCTTTAAGCTTCCACCGTGACCGTCAGGTGAGCAGGAAATTCTGTCTTTTTCAGCTAAAAGTATTTTGCCGTCGAAACTAAAGTTGGGCAACGTGCCCTGCTGAAATATAAAGACATCACTTTCTCTCAGGCCGTAGTAATCATTCGAGCGAAAAATTTCTAAAGTTTCAGCGTGGTTCAACGCGCTAGTCATAATATACCAGGGGCAAACGGCCTGGTATTTTTTTGAAACTGCTGCGATAGATTCGGCAAATATTTGAAACAGTGTTTTGTTTTTGACAGGGCTGATGTGGAAATCACCTTTTGGCCCGTCGAATCCGAGCCGGGTCCCCTGTCCGCCAGCAACAACCAGCGCTGCGACTTTGCTTTCCATTATAAGTCTTTTGCCTAATTCTATAGCTTGACAGTATTTGCGATGTTGCTCTGTGTCGGTTGGTTCGGGGCTGTAGGATACAACGGGTTTAAGATAGGTTCGTGTTTTGGCAGAAGGGGGTTTTTTGACAAAATTGGCCACCCAATCATCTATTTTCGCAAAATTTAACTGCTTTATTTGCGTGAGCAAATCCTGCTTTTGGGTTTCGCTTAATAGCTCCCAGAACGCCAAAAGTTGGCTTTGCTGGTGATTTTTTAGCAGTTTTTTTATGTTTTCAAGATTATTTTTAGTAGTCAAATCTCTGATTCCAGGTCAAAAATAAGGAATACCAAACTAATAGCAAAAATTCTTAATAATTTTTAACAAATTCGCCGAAGTTTTATTTGACAACAAATATTGCTTTGTGGTAGTATTTATAATAGAGACAGGTAGGTTTGAAAAGTCTTATTATTATAATTTCAAACGTCATCATATTTTGGTCTTAATTTCATATCACAGACCTTCCTGCCAAATAAAAGAGTTTTTACAGTTTGGTTTATCGGTAAATCTAAAGCAGTGTTAATCTTAGAAATAATCGAGAGCGTGAATCTTATTGAAAAAACCGGTTTTGTGAGCTTGTTTTGGGCCAACCGTTTTTAGCCGTAACAAATAGTTATGTAAGGAGATTCGCAGCTAAAAAAGCGTTTAGTGTTTAATGTTTGTGGTGCAGTAAGCATTTATTTATCAAAACGTAAACCATAGTGGCCTTAAGAACGGTTGGGCATGCGGATCTCCGTAAGTGTAAAGGAGAAAAAATGAGTAAGAGAAGAAAAAAAGGTTTTACATTAGTTGAGTTGTTGGTCGTGATTGCGATCATAGCGCTGCTGATGGGCATCTTAATGCCTGCTTTGGCAAGAGTGAGGGCGATTGCATTTCGAATGACCTGTGGGACGAACCTCTCCGGTATGGGCAAGGCAATGCTTATCTACGCTAATGATTACGATGACGAACTACCAAGGGCAGGATATGGGTCTACTACCGTGTTGGTAAAGAACCTTCCTGACTGGCGTGGTGGTGATGAACATACACGATTAATGGCTTACGGTCCTTCGCCGGGAAGCGCAACCTTGTCTTCCAGCCTTTATCTATTGGTCAAGTTTGCCGAAGTAACGCCTAAATCGTTTGTCTGTAAAAGTGATTCCGGTACGTCAGAGTTTAAGCTTTCCAGGATCCCGGACCTTCCCGCTGCAGATGAACTTGTGGATGAGTTCGATTTTGGGAAAAAACTTGTTCAAAGTGATGATAATGATAGAGGATCGGACATGTATTGTAGCTACTCGTATCATCACCCTTATTGCTTGTATACACTGACCACATCAAGCGACCCTGGTATGGCAGTGGCGGCCGACCGCAACCCCTGGGTAAGATCTATTAGCGGTGGCCCCAGATCTGAAGAGGACTGGTTTACATTCCAAGAGGGTGTTGAAAATAATGATTCAAATAAGCAAAAGAAGGGAAATGCAACCGCTCACCAGGAAGATGGGCAAAATGTGTTGTTCGTGGACGGTCACGTGAGCTTCGAAAGAGTATCTTTTTGTGGCGTTGACGAAGATAACATTTATACCCCATTTACAGTCACTACCGATAACGTACCTATACAAGATATACGGATAGGTATTAAACCAAATTCCGATGGTAGTGAAACACTTAAACCCGGCAATAGATATGATTCATATCTGTTAGGTAATGAGCAGGGAATACCGGAATAGATTGCCCGTTTCTCTCGTTGGTCTTGAAGGCGGCCTTTTGCGATTGAGCACAAGGCCGCTTTTTTTATAAGCTGGTAATTCGTGCTTAATTAACCATTCAACCAATTATCATTTAACCAAACATAAGATTTGTCTTCAGCTGGTATTTATGTTAAAATCCATATTTTGATTTTCAGGGAGTGTAAAATTGGGACAAACACTTGTTTATAAGATACTTGCCGGACACTTAGTCGATGGCAAAGTAGTTGCTGGTCAATCCATCGGTATTCGAATCGACCAGACATTTACGCAGGATGCCACGGGAACGACAGCGTTTTTACTATATGAATCTATGGGAGCAGCCAAGGTTAAAACACAGCTTTCGGTCAGCTATATAGACCATAATATCGCAGGGTTTGGTCCGGAGAACCATAACGACCATTTGTATCTGCAAAGCATATCTGCAAAGTGCGGTGTTCATCATTCGCGGGCAGGCAACGGTGTCTGTCATCAGGTCCATCTGGAGCGGTTCGGCAAGCCCGGAGCGACATTATTGGGTAGCGATTCGCATACCCCTTCTGCTGGCGGAATAGGTATGCTGGCTATCGGAGCCGGCGGATTGGATGTAGCAGTTGCTATGGCAGGCGGTTTATTTTATCTTACCTGCCCGAAGGTCTTAGGCGTGAGATTAACGGGCAAATTGGGTGGCTGGGTGGCCGCCAAAAATGTAATTCTAAAATTGCTCGGTATTCTTACCACTAAAGGCAATGTTGGCTGGGCGATTGAGTATTTTGGCCAGGGTGTTTCCACATTGTCAGTTCCGCAAAGGGCAACTATAACCAATATGGGAGCGGAGTTGGGTGTAACAACAAGTATCTTTGGCAGCGATGAACAAACCAGAAGATTTCTTGTCGCCCAAAAGCGAGAAAAAGACTATCAGCCATTAGCAGCCGACACAGATGCCGAATATGACCGTATCATCGAGATAAATCTGTCAGAGCTTGAGCCGATGGCTGCCTGCCCATCTTCGCCGGATAACGTTAAAACCGTCAGAGAAATTGCCGGCATTAAAACAGGGCAGGTTGTTATCGGTAGCTGCACTAACTCCAGCTTTGGCGATTTAACGATGGTGGCGAAGGTGCTAAAGGGCAGACGCATAAACAATATGGTTGAATTTGCAATCGCTCCGGGAAGCAGAGAGGTTTTGAATATGTTAGCAGAAAACGGCGCACTGGCGGATATGATTTCAGCCGGTGCTCGCATCCTTGAATCGGCCTGTGGCCCTTGTATTGGGCAGGGTTTTTCACCGGCTGATGAAGTTGTAAGTCTGCGCACATTTAACAGGAACTTCCCAGGCCGAAGCGGAACAGCCAACGACCAGGTCTATCTGGTCAGTCCCGAGACAGCCGTCGCTTCAGCGCTGACCGGCCAAGTTACCGACCCGCGTGATTTGCCAGAATTATTCGGCGTAGAATATCCGAAGATAAATTTGCCTGATGAATTTATCGTCAATGACAATATGATAGAGACACCTTTGAGCGAGCGGCAGGCAGCGAAGGTCCAGGTCTTGCGTGGGCCTACGATTGTCGTTCCTGAACCACCGCCCCCTTTACCGGAAAAATTAACAGGAAAAGTCTTGATAAAATGTGGTGACAAGATAACTACTGACCATATTATGCCGGCTGGTCCTTATCTTAAACTGCGTTCAAATGTGCCTGAGTACTCAAAAGTGGTTTTTAGTTGTTTTAACGAACCGGCAAAGCCGACATTTGCAGAACGAGCGCTGCAGTTAAAGCGAAAAGGTATAGCCGGTATCATTGTGGCAGGCGAAAGCTATGGCCAGGGTTCGTCAAGAGAGCATGCTGCTCTTTGCCCGATGTATCTGGGTGTGAGGGTAGTGCTTGCTAAAAGTATTGAGCGGATTCACAAGGCCAATTTGATAAACTTCTGTATCCTGCCAATAGAATTTGCCGAACAAGCCGACTATGAAAAAATCAAAACAGATGACGAATTGGTAATCGAAAATCTTCTTGAAGCCATAGGCGGCAAGGATGAAATTAAGATTATCAATAAGACCAGCTCAATTGAATTTACCGGAAAGCTCCGGCTCAGCGACAGAGACAGGGAAATTTTGCTCTCGGCAGGGCTTTTAAATTATACGCGTAAAACAGTAAATGGGTGAGAAAACAGTTACTATTTTCGGCACCGGCAGAGCCGGGCCCGCTGATTCGGCTTATATGCTGGCCTACAAAATAGGCAAGCTTCTTGCTCAGGCGGGTTTTGTCATCGCCAACGGTGGATATGGCGGAACTATGCTTGCAGCGGCCAAAGGAGCCGCTGATGTGGGCGGTGAAATTGTCGGTGTAACGTGCTCGGTTTTCAAGCGAAGCTTTGCTAACGAATATATAACTCGTGAAATTGTTACCGGTTCGCTCGATGAACGGCTTGATACGTTAATAAAACTGGGACAGGGCTACGTCGTCCTGCCCGGCGGAACAGGAACGCTGCTTGAGCTGGCAAAGGTCTGGGAGTTAAAAAACAAGGGCTTTCTCGAAGCTGGTAGGCCGATTATACTTGTAAGCGGTTTTTGGAAACCTCTGGTCGATTTAGTTGCAGTCGACGACCCTGGTAGCAGCCGGTATGTTCGCCAGGCAGATGGGCCAGAGCAAGTTAAGGATATCTTAACAAACGCATTATTGAGTAAATGAGTTAGTGCATTAAGCGATTGGCGATATGACCAAGAGATTTGTAATCTTTATTTTGATATTTTCTATAAGTACTATCGGATTTGGTGCTGGGGTAGTCCGCCAAACTCTACTGAGGGACGGCTTTATCTTGAGGAGTGTTGACGGTAAAGTCAGTGGCCCTGACGGTAACGATGTGTGGTTTTTTGAATTTGAATCGGATGTAAGTGGCGATGGAGCCGTCGTCAAGAAAGGCACAAGCTTGCAGATGCTACCCTCGGCAACGCTGGAAAGAATTGCCGCTGATATTACAGAGCGTTCCGATACGACCTATCAGCTTTGGGGTTCAGTTACAAAATATAAAGGCAGGAATTTTATATTCCCGGTGTTTTTTTTGCCCCTCAGCAAGATAAAAGAGCCGCAGCCGCAAACGTCACCGCCACAAGCACCTCAGCAACAAAAAAGTGAGCCAAATGAGACTCTATCTAAGGTAAATGATGAAAGTGAACCTGTTATTAATGAGCCGAACGATATATTAGCTGTGCCGGAGGAGATACTAAAAATACTCGAGTCCAGACGAACGGAAACTTCCAAACGGCCAGTCGGCGAAATGTCAAGGCGTCCAGTTGTCCAGCCGCCCCGACAAGAAACAGGTCAAGCTTTCCAGCAGGACACTGTCATAGTTAACAGAACTGGCTTTATCTTGTCGCGTGAGATGCGTGATTTGTATCGCCCGGAAAGAAATACGCAATATGGTTTTGTTTTTGATGCTCTTGGCCGAAATATCCCCAAAGAATCGTTTCGTCTGCTGCCCTGTGAAGCCCTGGAACATGCAGAACAGAGGCAATCGGCAGAGCTGGAGACCCTGAAGTTCCAAATAGCTGGAATTGTGACTAAATATAAAGACCAAAATTATCTGCTATTGCAGAAGGCAACGCCGGTTTACAGCTACGGCAACTTCGGGAGATAGGTTTAAAAACTAAAAAGGAAAGAAATAATTGTGAGTAACCAACTCGACAAAATCTTAGTTTCTTCATCCAGTCCAGAATGGCATGCAAGAATAAGAAAGATTCGTTCATCATTAAGAAAGGCAACTTACTTTGAGGATGGAAGCGATGAAGATAACCAAATAAACGAGATTCTTAGGCAAGTAAGGAATCGTGAGACTGCGAATAGTGCTATAAGTGAATTTACGGAAAAGTTTGACGATGTTAAATTGATACCCGTTCAATTTCGTGTCTCTAAGAAAGATCTTGAAAAATCCCATAAAGAAATTGATTCAGAACTACTAAAATCACTTCGACAGGCGATTGAAAATGTAAGGAAGTATCAGCAAGAGATATACATTGGAAATTTCAAGCATCCAGGAATTAAATATACGCCCATAAAAAGAGTAGGCATTTGTGTGCCGGGTGCATCCGCACCACTGCCATCGACTGTGATAATGACGGCAGTGCCTGCGCAGGTGGCAGGCGTTGAGGAAATAGCTGTAGTTTCACCACCGAGATATAAAGGAGGTATTCATCCAATAATCCTGGCAGTTTGTCACGAACTTAAAATTGATGAAGTCTATAGGATCGGCGGCGCTCAGGCTGTAGCGGCCTTGGCATATGGAACACGAAGGATCAAGGAGGTCGATAAAATTGTCGGGCCAGGTAGCAAGTGGGTTCAGATGGCCAAAAGGAAGGTTTTTGGAATAGTTGATATTGATTCGATAGCTGGACCAAGTGAGGTTTTGATAATCGCTAATGACAAAGCCAATCCTGCTTGGGTAGCCGCCGATATGTTAAGCCAGGCAGAGCACGATCCTGGCAGTGCTTTCTTGTTCACAGACTCCTACTATCTTGCACAAAAAACACTCGAGGAACTAAATAAGCAAGTAGCTAAACTGAATAGAAAAGAAAAAACAATTAAATGCTTGTTGGAATTTAGTAGTATTACTGATTTTCCAAGCATGGATGATGTCATTATACAAGCCAACTTTCTTGCAGCAGAGCATCTGGAGATTCACTGTGGCAAAGAAAGCAAGAAAATTGCAAAGAGGATAGAAAATGCCGGTGCGATTTTTATTGGCGATTATTCACCTGTTGCAGTTGGTGATTACTGGGCGGGGCCAAGTCATACATTGCCAACAGGGACCAGCGCGAGATTCTTTAGTGCTTTAAG
>CAYTTK010000111.1:0-9078 GCA_964440735.1 uncultured Pirellulales bacterium | reverse complement strand
TAATACTATGCACTTTTCATTATGTAAAGACGCTGAACATTACGATATTATTGCGTCGGTTAAAAGATGTAATCAGCAGACTATAGGAGCTAATCTGCCCGGACATCGGCTTATCTATGAATATCCTGCTGCTGACAGAAAAGCCCCGATGTTTTCTGCAGGAACACAAGATGGCACAGCGCCGCCGCTGGAGAGTATAATTCGAGTCCGTCATTCCGCTGTTGTTACCCTTTTAGCTTTGCGAGCGAAATGCACGACCAATATCAATCCTATAAAACCCGCGACTACGAGAATGCTCCACGACTTTAATCTCGACCAGAGACTCCATATACTAACAAATGTTGTCACACCGGTGGCAAACACCATTAAAATATTCCAGGCGAGACGTCTGCCGCCTCGCGGCATATCTTCACCGAGAATACTTTTCTGGTTCATAAGTAACAGGAAAGTGAAATATGCAATAGGAATCAGAATAATGCAGAAAACCGACGTCGGCATCGCCAGCCAGGGTGCGGGATGTTTCCAGAAAATAGCTCCCAATGCACCAACCGAGACCATTAAAGAGCCGATGCGTTGAGTCCAGCCCTTCGGCGGCCGGTTGAGCAGCTCGCACAGACAAAGGCCGTTGATGGTCATAAGCACTGTCGCTGCACTTATTCCTAAGCCGACCACGCCGAGGCCGAATATATACTGTGCAATTATATTTCCGGTCAAGGGCTCCAGTGCTTTTGCCAGGTTAAAATTATCGCGCTTAACGAGCACTGCAGCCATTTTTTTATCTGCATAGGGCAGGGATTCAATTCGCTGTTTCTTTTCTGCTTCTGATAACTGTGAGAATGCCTGCTCACCAATTTCAAATTTTAAACGTTGTGCCAGGAGATTATTGTATGGCCCGACCAAATTCTCGGCAGGCTCAACTGTTACTATCCCACCCGGCTCATCCGGCACAAAACCCGGAGCAGCAACGGTATGGAACCTTGATGCCGATGCTATTAGTATAAAACCGGTGGCAAGGACAAACGGTATAAATAGTCCGGTTGAGAGGTCAAATGTTGCCAGGCCGCGGAAGTCTCTGTCCCAGCCTTTTCGCAGCATCGAGTAAGGAAACAGAAATGTCATGTTGATACCAACTGCGGCAGCGGTTGCGCTTATTAAAACATCGCGCTGCTGGCTCACAATCAGATGTGTCCAGAACTGATGGCAATTTTCCGCAACGGCTCCGATATACGGCGTTAAACTTTCGGAAGGCCTGAAAAGTAATCGAAAGTCCGGCACCAAACCCCGCAGAATCTGTCCCCATTGCAGGACTCCTTCGATACTTAGCTTGATAACGACGCCTAAGAAGCACAAAACAATCATGCTGACAATACCCTTGATGATTACCTCAAAGATTTTTGCGCCTGTGCTGCCGGCGCCGTAGAACATCGTTACAATGATACAAATTGCCAGGATACAGCAGACGACTATGGTCTTACCCCATGGGTCTGGTAAAACTTGCGGCCCGACTAAATTAGGCAGAAGGTTCTGCTGGATTGCTCGGGTTGCGAGGGTAAACTGCGGCATAGACCAGACGAGGTTCGCAGCCATAGATGCAAACAGCCAGCTCCATCCCAGCATCGGGTTGATGTGTGTATTGATGGCTCGCAGCGGTCGCTTGCCGGTAGAAAGTGTTACATAAGCAATTGCCGCAAGCATAATAATGCCTAATATCATAGCCACCGGCTGCAGCCAAAGAAAAGTAAATCCTGTCAATACCCCGAGATAAAGACTCGATGAGAATGATACACCTCCAACGGTAATTCCGCTTTGAAGCCAGCCCGGACCCGATAGTTTTATGTAAGTCTTCAAGATTGCTGCTCGGCCTTTTTCCCTCGCCGAAACTATCAGTTGACGGTCGCTTTCAATGCGTGGATTCATCCCGATTGTTTCAGGACCAGCTTTTTGGGTTTCGTTTGGTGCCATATTTAAAATCTCCTAATCTCCGTATTAGAGTTTTAAACTACCTGTGAAAAATAATGACTTCGCCATATTGTTGCTCAGTGCAGCAACTCTGTCAACTTTCTTTTTGGCGCAGCTTCAGGACTTTTTGAAGACCTCAAATCCCATCTTAATTAACATCAGCTTTTTTGTCTGCGCTGGATTTCCCGAATAACGGCTGAGTTGTCCAGGTCTGCGTCACCTGCCGCGATTGCCTTTTGCAGAATATCTAAGTGCACCTTAGACAGAGGCAGTTCCTGGCCATACTTTTGCGCATATTTGAGGATAATCGAGACGTCTTTGTGGTGTTGCTTAATTCTTGCCTGGGGCGTGAAATCACCTTCAAGCATTTTTCTCCCCTTTACGTCCATCGCAGCCGAGTAGGCGGGCGTGATCTTGAGCAGTTCAAGAAAGGCCTGCGGCTCAAGACCAAGCTTGCTCGCAAAGACAAGCCCCTCCGCTAAGACCAGGCGATTCAGGCCGAGAATAAGATTGCTGGCGAGCTTGGCTCTGGAGCCGCTGCCAGAGGCGCCTAAGTAAAATATCTTCTCTGCCAGTGCGCGAAAAATATCCCGGCAGTTCTCGAAAGCTGTCCTGTCACCCCCAACCATAAAGACCACGTCCCGGTCTCTGAGCTGCTGGCTGGAACCGGAAAAAGGAGCATCCAAAAAATTTATTCCCCGCTTAGTGAGCCGTTGTTCCAGTTCGGCTGTTTCATCAGGGTCACCGGTCGTCGTATCAATTATGTATTTCGGCGGCTTGTTTGCTTCCAAAACACCTGCGGAACCTTCGACAACCTGCAGGACAACGCTGGTATCCGGAAGTGAAAGGACAACACGGCTGGCTTGCTCGCTAACCTCGGCCAGGTTGCCCAGCGCCTGTCCGCCCAACTTTCCAAGGTGCTCGCATCTTGCTGTGTCTATGTCGAACCCGACGACGTCGAATCCCTCGGCCAGCAGACGTTCCGCAACCGCTGTGCCAACAAGGCCAAGGCCAACAAGTCCGACCTTAGATGTCATTCTGTCGTCCTCTCTCTCTATTTGAGTATAATAAGCATTACCAGCACGCAGGCCACACAAATTCCCAGCGTGATAACAAAGCCCACCCAGGATTGGCGCGATGGCTTGACGATGAACAGTCCGCCGGCAGTAAGCCAGCGGCTGGATTGGGGGACGGCCTCATCCAACGGTAAATCGAGTTTCGCCTCCTGCTTGATGGGAACGTATATCTTTTTGAAGAATTTTTCGATGACTTCTGGCTTCGATGGGGATGTTACAAGGCTGCCAATCACACCGCTGATAATGCCCATTAGCAACGGTAGCCCGACAGTTGCCGAACGTGCAAAGATTAACTGCGGTTCTGTCCGGGACCAGGTGAGAAAACCTATATCGCTCAGGGACCGCAGCAGCCCTGCGTCGGGTGCCCAGCTACGCACGCCCTCGCTAACTGTCAGCAGACCTTGTTGCATAAGTTCCACTTCGCTCCACGAAATGAAGTGTCGAGTCAGGAGAAATATAATTGCCGCCACAATTGTGCTGCAAAACATCCCTGTTGTGTTCATTCGTCGCCAGAGGATACCCATCGCTGTGGAAATACCCACGAGACTTAATATATTGAAATAGTCAAGGATTGCTCTGACAAGGTTGTTACGCATCAGAATCGCCACTCCAAGTGACAAAATTGCGATGACCACACCTATAATCCGGGTAACACGCAACAACTGTTTCTGCTCAGCTTTGGGGTTCAGGAAAGCCCTATAGATATTTTGGGAGAAAAGACCTGCAACTGTGACCTGAACGGCGTCGCCGGAAGACATCGCTGCTGCCATCACGCATGCGAGCATCACACCCTGCAGTGGAGGTGAGAGCAGTCCGCGAATTGCATCACCAAAGGCGGCATCCCTATGGATTACCGAACCTGTGTTTAGCAGATATACCAGCCAGCACAATCCAAGCAGGCACCAGCCCAGGGTGCAGATACGTTTGAGGATGTTGCCGTAGGTGAAGCCGACTCGTCCCTCCCATTCGGTTCGGCCTGCGGCACAAACGCTCATCAAATGCGGAAAGGCTAGCATTGTCAGCGGCGCATTAATACACAATAAAAGCACAGTCAACAAACTAAATCCCTTCGGGTCGAACAAGCTCAGATAGTTGGCGCCATGTGAGTCTAATGTCGCGCGCATCCCCGATAGGCCACCAACCTCCTTGAGACTAAGTGCCGCAGGAATAGCAAGGAAGGACAGTGCGATTATCATCAGCCCCTGAACCATATCGGTGCGTATTGCTGCAATTATTCCACCCCAGTAGCTATAGATTATAAATACCGCCGTTGTTGCAAATAAAATACCGAAAAACCAGACCTCATCCGACGTTGCGGTCTTGCCCATCATACCCTGCACAGTGCGGCTTGTTGCAAGCAGAACGCTTGCCAGAAAAACGACCATTCCCACCGCAGCGATGATTATATACAGCACACTGGCCGCTTTGCCGAAGCGTTCACGGAAAAAGTCAGCCAGAGTCAGACACCGCATCCGCCGAACTATTGGCGCAATCAGCCAGTAAAATGGCGTTCCGAACAGCCACATCCACGAGACCCAGATGCTGGATGCCCCGCTGACAACGGCCTGGCTCATTACACCCGCTATGTTGCCGGGATGCGTGCCGGCACCGAAGGAATGCATTACCATCATCGGAACTCCGAACTGGCGCTTGCCCAACAGATACCCCTCCTGGTCGGTAATGCCACGCTTACTCCACCAGCCCAACAGCAGCATTCCTATAAAATATAATGTCAAGATAATCCAAATAGCGTAGTGTAATCCAAGAAATACCATATTTACTTCCTAAACTTGTCGAAGCACTATAGTCTGGCAAAGTCCTTTGATCTTTGCTTACTTAACTATCAAATCAAATGGTGAGATGCAGTCACCGTGTTTATCCTGGGCAGCTTTTAGACGTTTGCGAACCTTATCAAATGTGTCATAGAGTATTTGAGGTGTATCAGGAACCTTTTCCTTATAAATATTCTCAACACGGCCGAGCTTAGCAATATTTTCCGGTATGCGAATCGTGAATTGCTGAATGTAATCGTCCTTTGTGTATTGAGTTCCGAGATGTTCTTTGAACAGCTTTGCCAAATCTTCATACTTTGGAATCAGGCCGGTTGGCGTTTCGATTGCCTCAACGTCACCATTTACACGAAGTTCAGCCCATAGAATCCAGACCTTTTTATCAGCCATACCATTTAAGTATTTGCCGGTTTTGTCTCGAAGGAAATAATTTACCGAAAAAATAAGCGGGGGATTGTCAATGCCTTTGGCGAAATCCAGATTATTCCGGATATATCGACCCAGTGGAATTGATAAAAAGTCAAGATTTGACATCAGATTAAATGTTCTAACCCCTTCTTTGCCGAGCGTTGCGGCGGTAGTTTCAGATTCCAGTGCAGCGCCTTTTATTATAATGCCCTCTTCCCAGTTAAATGCCTGCTCAATAGGCACCCAGGTGTCACTATCGCGCCCGCCGTAAACGATGCCGCCGACCAGAACACCTTCCGGGTCATCAAGCAACGGGTCACAATTATCCAGGTCCGGAATACTCAGGCAATAGCGTGCATTTTTATGAGCAGGGGAAATCACATTGCCCTGTGTATCGGTTTTGCCTTTGAACCATTTGCCAGAATAGTTGACGCCCTCGGTTGGCAATTCGGCACCCATACCGAGCCAATGGGGCTTCTTTGCATTATTAATCAAAACATTGGAGAAGATAACCTCACAACGGCTTGTCAAGGCTTCATAGATGATTGGGTCATCTTTCGCATTGACATCGCGAATAATGCCGAAGATACCTTTTTCAACATTGACACAGCGGGCCTGACCGTCTTTTTTGCGCAAGTAAGCGATGTCATCGCCGACAATTGTTTGTCCGGGCAGCATTGAGGTTGATGTCTTGCCACAGGCCGAAGGAAATGCGCCGGCGAAGTATGTCACCCGTCCGACCGGGCCGTGAGCACCCATCAGGAACATATGCTCGGCAAGCCACCCTTCTCTTGAGGCCTTTTGTATAGCAAGGCGCAAAGATAATTTTTTCAGGCCTATTGTGTTGCCCCCATACTGTGTGTTGGCACTGTAAACAAGATTTTCTTCGAGGTCGATATAGACCCTGCGTTTATCGATATTTTTGCTAACGGCGTTTTCAAGCTCACCTTCAGAATGAATGAATCTGAAAAAGTCGGGCGAGGAGCCGAGCTTCTTGAACTGCTCGTATCCAGGCCGGTAGAGGATGATTTCACTATGAGCAACATATGGTGAATCGGTTATCTGAATGCAGGAAATAGAAAAGTCTGAATCGAGTGGGCCCAGGCAGAAAAAACAGACCAGCATCTCTCGGCCAATCATTGAGCCCTTCAAGAATGAGCGGACCTCCTCTACCCCAGTTTTTTTGTCGATGGAATTAAGACTTTCGCCCAACTGTGAGCCAGGTGGTAGTAGATACTTTGTCCTGGCTTTATCGCGGGCCTGGTCGTGGTATCCATCAAAGTGACAGGTATGCCCGGGGATATCCAGCGGTATCTCTTCACCCTTTTTTATTGCCAATTCACGGATATAAGCAATGTCAGATTCTGAACCGGTGAAGACAAAGACCGAAGCCGGCTGCGTAAGCTCAATCGCATCAGCCACAAACTCGTGCATCTTCGGATTGTCCAGAGCAATAAGACGATTGTAATTTTCCGTTGTTAATTTTTCTTTTAATAATCTTTTTACACTATCCATACAGAACCGTTACCTCCATAATATTCAATCAGATTCAGAAAAGCCGAGAGATTGTAGCTATAGAGCCGGCAGGCGTCAACTTTTTTTCTGCTTTTCACAAAGTGTGATTTTCGTGTAACAGCACCTCTGCCGGTTAGATAGAGTGGCTCAGACAACGTTTGGCGTCATCCTTAAGTAGATAACGGCCTCAACGGTGGCTATTATATTCTGAAGTATATGCATAGCAACAGGCGTATAAATTGAATTGCTTTTTACCCTCGCAAGGCCGAGAAGCAGGCCGCTTATAAAAAGATTAGCGATGCCGTAGATATCGTACTGAATATGCATAACCGACCAGAAAAGCGAAGTTATGACCACTGCTCCTGCAACCCCAATCCTTGAATGCTCAATACCTTTGAACAAAAAACCTCGAAAAAATAATTCTTCAGTCAGCGGCGCGACGACTATAAAAGCAAACCATAAAAACGGCACAAAGTATGCTGTAGTATATGAATCGACCATAAATTTTGTGACGACAGGTCGACCTGTCAAGAAAGTTAAACCATCGTAACATCCTGCAAGCAAAAGAACAATTAATGACCATTTAAAAAGCTCTTTCCACCCAACCCAGCGTAAACATAGGTATTCCTTAACCGTGATTGACCTGCCCGCCGCCACGCCTTGCGTCGGGAGATGCGGGGGCTGGCGAATTTTTGCAAATATTACCACCAGCACGATTGTAAATGGTGCAGCAGCGCATGTTGCTGTTGCTAAGAATAGGCCGTTTACCTCTAAGTCGCTGAAAAACTTATCAATGTTGAATTCCGGGGCACGAATCATGGCAGCCAACAAAAATAAAGCGACCACAATTACCTGGATAAGAAAATAAACTAAACCGATAACACAGGAAAATCCCACTGTGGCCCAAAAACCCCACGGAGCCGGCTTCTGCTCGCTGGCAGGTGCATTATTTTCCTGCATTCTATTATGTCTTTCTAAAATGTCGTTAGGTTCCGGAAGATATTGAGTTAAGATGCCGATGTCGGCTTCAGCGTATTGCTATGCAAACGTTATCCACGGAACTAAAAGGCGCCCCAATCCTGTTTTCCCGGAATGTAATAGCTCGGACAGATAAAGCGGAACATATTTGCAATCTTTCTTGCTTTATTGAGCTTAGCTTCATCCTCCGCTTGCATTGCAGCAAGTTTATCACCAAAGACTTCCTGAAAATACTCATCAGCCGCTTTGTGCCTTTCCTCTTCAGTTTTGAAAAGACTGCGTATTTTCCCTAACTCACCGGCATCCAGCCAAAAGCCACCACAGCCAGGACACTCATCGGCCTCAACCTGCTTTTTGACACTGAAAAAGTGCCTCATCATCACATTGCTACACTTCGGGCATTTCAATCTTTTCGTATGGTCGACGGTTACCCCCTCGTCTCGTTCGACTTCCAGCAGTTGCTCCCCTGCCGACTCATGCGGCTCATCGAATTTTTTAAGCTCAAAATTATCGAACCATATTCCTCCACAACCGCCCTTACATACATCAACTGCAACATCTCCAGCAGTCATCTGCTGCAACTGGTTTCCACAAGCCGGACATTCCATTATTTTTTGGCCTCCAAAAAAGTTAATAAAACATACATTATCCAATTAGTCACTTAGAATAATCTAAATTCCCCGCCGCGTCAACCCCGTTAGAAATTCTCTCTTTCTTGTCCCTGCGGTTCCCCCAAAGCGGGGCAGCGGGTTGGTTTCTAACGGGGTCAAAATAAAACACTATAATTATGCAAATATGGGACTCCAGAATCCCTAACAAGGGAAGGTGAAAATTGGGTTTGACGATAGCTTGTAGCAATATTATACTGGCGCACCTTAAAACCAGATGGCGAATAGTACTCGTCGTGGCGCAGGCGCAAGCCGTAGCCAGATTGGAGAGAAAAAATGGATAAGAAAATTCCCGCAAAGGCAAGGACCAACAAGATTGTCGCTGAAGGTATCACTTTCGACGATGTCTTGCTAATCCCCGCCAAAAGCGATTTTGTGCCGAGCCAGGCGGATACCAGCACGAAACTGAGCAAAAATATCACAATAAATATTCCGATTGTCTCTGCTGCTATGGATACCGTTACCGAAGCACAACTGGCCATCGCGCTGGCCCAGGAAGGCGGAATCGGCATCATTCACAAGAACCTCACAATCGAGGCCCAGAAAAGAGAAGTGGCAAAGGTCAAACGCTCTGAGCACGGAGTAATCCTCGACCCGGTAACACTATCGCCGGCTGAACCTGTCAGAAGGGCACAAGAGCTGATGAACGAACAGAATGTCTCTGGAATACCCATTCATGATGGC
>CAYTTK010000110.1:0-9090 GCA_964440735.1 uncultured Pirellulales bacterium | reverse complement strand
ACAATTATCAAAGAATAATAGTGTTCTCGCACTTTCTATTCTAGGTGATAAAACAGATGGAAGGTATATTGAGAGATTAAAAGTGAACAACACGTTTGATGCTAAAATGCAAAAATAAAGGAAGTTTGCTAATGAAAATTCTCCTGGTTAACAAATTTTTTTATCTTAAAGGTGGTAGTGAGAGAGTATTTCTTGAGGAAGCAGATTTGCTGAAAAGGAATGGGCATCAGGTAGTTTTCTTTTCTATGTTTGATAAAAGAAATTTATCTTGTCCTCAAAGTAAGTACTTTATTAACCATATAGACTATGAAACACCTGTAAAAAATATTAAACAGAAAATTCTGAAAATGCTTTATTCTTTTGAAGCAAAGGAGAAAATAGAGGAACTACTAAATGATTATCAAATAGATATTGCTCATCTGCATAATATCTATCACCAAATATCTCCATCAATTTTAGATGTGTTTGTAAAATATAAGATACCAACCGTAATGACGTTACACGATTATAAATTAGTTTGTCCTTCATACTCTATGCTTGCACATGGAAAACCTTGCGAGGAGTGCAGGAATGGAAAGTATTTTTGGTGCCTTCTTAAAAAGTGCACTAAAGGTTCTTATGCGAAAAGTTTGCTTAACGTAGTAGAAATGTACCTGCATCATGAAATTATTCACATTTACGACAAAATAGATGTTTTTATCTCTCCAAGTATTTTTTTGAAGAGGAAACTGAAAGAAATGGGATTTAAAAAAGAGATAGTTTATTTGCCTAATTTTGTTAATGCAAAAGATTATTTGCCAAAGTACAGCTTCAATGAGAAGATAATTTGCTATTTTGGAAGACTTTCAGAAGAAAAAGGACTTTTTACACTCCTTAACGCAGTGAAGGGAATAGATATAAAATTAAAAATTATTGGTGATGGACCAATAAGAAAAGACTTAGAAGAAAGGGTAAGAAAAGAAAATTTAGAGAATGTTTCATTTTTAGGATATAAATCAGGCTATGAATTGAAAGAAGAAGTTAGAAATTCAATGGCTGTTGTTCTTCCTTCAGAGTGGTATGAGAATAATCCCACGGCAGTTTTGGAAGCGTTTGCGTTAGGTAAGCCATTGCTTGGGGGAAGACTTGGGGGTATCCCTGAATTGGTAAAAGATGGAAAGACTGGATTAACTTTTGAACCCGGGAATTCAGGTGACTTGCGTTCGAAAATTGAATCTCTGCTGGAAAATCCCAAGCAAATTGCAGAAATGGGGAAAAAGGCAAGGAAATTTGTTGAAGAAAGTTTTAATCCTGAAAAGCATTATATCCAAGTGATAGAAGTTTATAAGAAGTTATTAGGATAATCTTTATGAAAGTTCTACTTATAAATGCTCCACCTTTAAAGAAGCTGGGGATTACCGGAGAAATTTATCCTCCATATCGTCGGGATGAATAACTCTACAACTTGATCAAAAAGCTTGAGGAAAAAGTTTAAATGGATGCTTCACTTATATTGACATATAGATGCAACAGTAGGTGAAAAATGTGCCACACCTGGCAATATCCACCTAAAAAAGAAGAATAGATAACTTCTGATGATATCAAAAAGCTGCCGGATCCTTATTTTGTCAACATTACCGGCGGCGAGCCATTTCTTCGAGAGGACTTCCAAAAAATCATGGATGTTGTTCAAAGTAAAAGCCGCCGGATAGTAATTAGCACTAACGGTATGCTTACGGACAGAATTGTGGAATTCTACAAAAAGCAAAAGAACAAAGAGGTCGGTATAAGGATCAGTCTGGAGGGATTGCCCCAAACCAGTGAAGCCTTGAGAGGGATTCCCGGAGGTTTTGATAATTCCTTTCGCATATTGCTGGAACTTAAAGCCGTAGGAATCAAGGATTTGGGAATTGGCATTACAGTATCAGATAAAAACGCAAAGGATTTGCTTCCCTTGTTTAATCTAGCCCGTGCAATGGATATCGAATTTGCCATAGCCGTTGTTCACAACTCATTCTATTTTCATACCTTCAGCAACGAGATTGTAGATAAAGACATGGTAGCAGGAGAATTCAGAAAACTGATCCGGGCGTATCTTGATACTTGGAAGATAAAAAATTGGTTTAGAGCTTATATGGCCACGGGAATCATCAATCGTATCTACGAAAAACCACGTCCGCTACCCTGTGCAATGGGTACCGATTCATTTTTCCTCGATCCCTATGGGAAAATATACCCATGCAATGTAATGGAAGAGGCTATGGGTAATATCAAAAGGAAAAGTTTCGAGGAGATTTGGAATAGCCAACAAGCTGAAAAAGTGAGACAGAAGGTAGCCAATTGTAAGGAAAACTGTTGGATGATCGGTAGCGTAAGCCACGTGATACGTAAAAAGATCTGGATTCCTATATGGTGGATTCTGAGAAATCGTTGCACATATTCACCGGATACCTGCGATTAACTGCGAGGCAAGAGATGCACGTTGCAATGGTAGGAGTTAAAGGCATTCCTCACACCGGTGGTATAGAAAACGTAGTAGAGCAAATAGGCAGCCGATTGGTAGAAAGAGGCCACGAAATTACAGTTTTTGTAAGACCGCATTATAACCTTGAAAAGCGCTCAGAATATAAAGGAATGAAATTAGTAAGCTTGCCATCAATAAATACCAAGCACATAGATGCGATCAGTCATAGCTTCCTGTCCATTCTACACTTAATTACACAACAGGAGGTAGACATAGTCCACATTCATTCCATGGGAATTTCTTTTTTAGCATTGTTTCCTCAACTAGCGAGAAAAAGGACTGTGGTTACAAGCCATGGTTTAGACTGGCAGAGACAGAAATGGGGACCTTTAGCCAAGGTTTTTCTTAAGTTGACCGATTATTCAACAGTAAGTTTTCCCGATACAACTACAGTAGTTAGTAGAAAATTGAAGAATTATTATGAAAAAAGGTTTAGGAGAAAAATTCATTATATTCCCAATGGCGTTAACAATTTTGGCGAGGTTGAACCTAATGAAATGCACAGACTTGGAATTCCAGAAAATGAGTATATCCTTTTTGCCTCAAGATTGGTTCCAGAGAAGGGTTGTCATTATTTGATTAAAGCATATAAGGAGCTGAAAAATCCTTCTAAGAAATTAATCATAGCCGGCGATTCGAATTACAGGAATAGATATGCATCTGAGTTAAAGAAACATGGTGATGAAAATATTATTTTTTTAGGCTTTGTACGAGGTAAATTGCTTCAAGAATTGATGAGCAACGCTTACATTTATGTCCAGCCGTCTGAAATAGAAGGATTATCTACTGCTTTATTAGAGGCTATGAGCTATGGCAACTGCGTTGTCGTTAGTGATATCGAAGAGAATCTGGCAGTTATAGAAAAATGTGGTTTTTCCTTTAAAAACGGGGATTGTAAAAACTTGAGAGACATCCTTGAGTTTCTTCTAAAAAATGAGGGCATTGTGAGAAAGGCTAGGCAAAGAGCAAAACATCATGTCGTTAAGCACTATAACTGGAATTCAGTCACTGATCAATATGAGACGTTATATAAGTCTTTGTTAGTTCATAAGTAAATTTCTATCTTCACTAGAATCTATCTCATTTGATCTAAGAATAGGCCACAAAACTATCGGATCTCTTGGCTCTTACGCCCTCATCCGGGGGCTGTACTACGATTACGGGGTCTCTAACAGGGTTCACTTAAAAACTGTTGCATTAGTGTGATATTCAAGAGTACTAGCATGCAAAAGAGCATTCAGAGGAAAGTAAAAAGGGGACTTGATGTGGCAATATCATTAATTTCTCTACTATTGCTGTCTCCCCTTTTTGTACTGGTAGTTACCTTGATAAAGACAACATCCGATAAAAGCCCTGCATTTTATAAATGGGAAGTAGTAGGAAAAGATGGTAAACCATTTACAAGCTATAAATTGCGAACTATGTATGACCATGCCGATGAAAGAAAGTCAGAATTGAGAGATCGAAATGAAATGAAGGGTCCTGTTTTTAAGATGAAGAATGATCCCAGAATTACTCCGATTGGGAAAGTACTCAGGAAATTCAGCATCGACGAATTTCCTCAGTTGTATAGTGTTCTAAAAGCAGATATGAGTCTGATTGGCCCCAGACCACCTCTACAATATGAATATGAGAAGTTCGAGGAATGGCAAAAGCGCAAGCTCAGTGTAAAGCCCGGCATGACTTGTCTGCGGGAGGTGGGTGGGAAAGACAAGATTACTAACTTCGATGAATGGGTAAAACTTGACTTGGAATATATTGATAATTGGTCACTGTGGCTCGATATCAAGATATTAGTTAAAACAGCTATCGTCATTTTATTGGGGCAGAACTACTGAGAGAGTAAGATTTAGGATGAGTGAATGAGTGGCTTGGGCGCAAAAGAAAGCATCCCGATAGCTATGGTAGATAAAATAGGCGATGTGGAGGACGTCTGAACTCGGAAAGGAAGGGGAAATATTGAAGGTATTGGTTAGTGGTGGAGCTGGCTTTATCGGCTCTCAAACGGTGGATTTACTACTGGAAAGAGGTTATGAGGTAAGAATTTTGGATGGTCTATTTTCTCCGGTTCACCTGAATAGGAAAAAACCTTCTTATGTTCCGGAGGATGCGGAATTTACATTGGGGGATGTACGAAATAAAAAGGATTGGGAGAAAGCTTTAAAGGAAGTTGATGTAGTATTTCACCTGGCTGCTTATCAGGACTACCTGACCGACTTTTCTAAATTCTTTCAGGTAAATAGTGTGGGCACGGCACTTTTGTATGAGGTTATTGTGGAGAGGAATTTACCTGTCAAGAAGGTGATAATCGGCTCTTCCCAGGCTGTCTATGGGGAAGGGAACTATAGATGTCCTGAAGATGGGACGGTTTATCCTGATCTGAGGAGCCTGGAACAGTTACAAAGAGGAGATTGGGAAGTGAAGTGTCCAGAGTGTGGAGGAAAAATTAAAATGCAGCTTACTGATGAATCCAGGGTCAATCCTCAGAATCAGTATGCAATATCCAAGTATTCCCAGGAGCTGAGCAGTTTAAATCTCGGGAAAAGATACGAAATTCCCACTGTTTGTCTGAGATACTCAATCGTGCAAGGACCCAGGCAGTCTTTTTATAATCTTTATTCGGGGGCTCTGAGGATATTTTCGCTGAGTGTTTATTTTAAAAAGAGGCCAGTAATTTATGAAGATGGATTGCAGCTTAGGGACTATGTGAATATCGAGGATGTAGTGAGGGCAAATCTTCTGGTGATGGAGGATCCGAGAGGAGATTACCAGGTTTATAATGTAGGAGGAGGTAAGGCCTATACCGTTTTGGAATTGGCAAGTACAGTAAGGAGGGCCTTTGGGGATGAGGTAAACCCTAGGATTGCTGGTGAATTCCGATTTGGGGATACAAGACACATTGTCTCCGATATTTCCAAGATAAAGACTCTGGGGTGGAAGCCCCCCGTAAATTCCGTAGAAAAGAGCGTAAGTGACTATGTGGCCTGGCTCAAGGGGAACCATGTTGTCCAGGATTTAGCCGAATACACTCAGAAAAAGATGAAAGATCAAAGCGTGGTAAGAAAGGCAAAAGTGTAGTCTTGAGGGGAAAATATGATAATCACGCAGACGCCTCTAAGGATAAGCTTTTTTGGTGGTGGGACCGACTTCAAAGATTACTACATGAAAAATGGGGGCGGGGCAGTATTAAGCACCGCTATTGATAAGTGCGTTTTTGCAATTATTAAGCGAAGGTTTGATGAGAAGATATACATAAACTATTCCAAAAAGGAAATTGTAGATGAGGTTGGAGAGATTGAACATGAGCTGATCAGGGAAAGCATGCGCAAAACAGGGGTAGAGAAAGGGGTGGAGATCACAACTTTAGCTGATACTCCCTCAGAAGGCACCGGTTTAGGCTCCTCCAGCTCTGTCACTATCGGCCTTTTGAATCTTTTTTATCTATACCAAGCAAAATCACAGCCAGCTGAAAAACTAGCTGAGGAGGCCTGTGAGATAGAAATCGACATCCTGAAAAAGCCTATTGGAAAACAGGATCAATATGCGGCTGCCTTTGGGAACCTGAATATCATACGATTTAACCCTGACGATACCATTAGCGTCGAGCCTCTGGTAGTAGAAGAGGGGATAAAACATGCTCTTGAGGCTAATTTGATGCTCATTTACACAGGAATGACCAGAAACTCCGGTGAGATCCTTTCTGAGCAGAGCAAAAATATTATGGACAGGACTAAGGTCTTCAGTGAAATGCGGGATATGGTTGATGAAGGCAAGGAATATCTACTCAAGGGCCACTTGGATGGTTTTGGGAGATTGCTCAATAGGGGATGGAGGCTGAAGAAGAGCCTGGCGCATGGGATAACTAATCCGCAGATTAACCAGATGTATAAGACTGCTCTTAAGGCGGGTGCCCTGGGGGGTAAAATTTGCGGGGCAGGTGGGGGAGGATTCTTGCTCTTATACTGTCCTTTTGAAAAACAGGATAAGGTGAGAGACGCTTTAGGAGATCCCCATGAACTTCCTTTTCATTTTGAAAAGGACGGGACTAAAGCTATTTTTAATATAAGGAGGTAGAATGTGGTGGTGAAAGGAGTTGATATATATGGGTTTTATTAGCAGTTATCTTGCTGAATTAAGTAGTACTCTGGATAAATTGCCCTTGCATCAGATTGAAAAACTCAGGGATATCCTGCTGCAAGCCTATAGGGAAAGCAGGCAGGTCTTCATTATGGGCAATGGAGGAAGCGCAGCTACAGCATCCCATTTTGCTTGTGATTTAGCCAAGGGGACAACCATAGGTAATCCCCATATGAGGGAAAGGTTTAAAGTGATCGCCTTGACCGATAATGTACCCTTACTTACGGCCTGGGCCAATGATACTAACTGTGAGAATATCTTCGTGGAACAGCTAAAGAATCTATTAGAAGAAAACGATGTGGTAATAGCTATTAGCGGTAGTGGCAATTCCAGAAATGTGTTGAGGGCAGTAGAATATGCTAACACCAAGGCTGCTATAACTGTAGGCTTAACCGGATTTGAAGGAGGAAGACTAAAGGATATGGTGCAGGAATGTCTCATTGTGCCCAGTAACTCCATGGAGCGAATCGAGGATGTGCACCTCATTCTGGAACATCTTCTCTGTTCTTTTTTGAGGGAGCTTTTAAGAGTGAAAGCCATCTTTCTGGATCGAGACGGGGTAATCTGTGAAAACAGTGATGGCTATGTCAGGTCCTGGGAAGAGTTTGTCTGGATCCCGGGAGCGAAGAAGGCTCTGAGCCGTTTGAACAGTAACGGCTATATTACTGTGGTCATAACCAATCAGTCAGCAGCGGGCAGGGGGATAGTCTCCCGCCAGACAGTGGAAGAGATACACCAGAGAATGGAAAAGGAAATAACCCAAGCAGGTGGTAAAGTTAAAAAGATTTATTACTGCTCTCATAAGCCTGAGGATGGCTGTAATTGTAGAAAGCCTGAGCCTGGGCTTTTACTAGCGGCTGCTAAGGATTTTCAATTGGATTTTAAGACTTCTTACTTCATTGGAGATGCGATAACGGATATTGAGATGGGCCATAAGGTTGGGTGTAAGACGATAATGGTTAAGACAGGAAAAGGATTGGGTTGGCTGGCTAATCGGGCTCACTGGAAGACTAAGCCGGATTACATGGCATCAGACCTATCTGGAGCTGTTGACTTGATATTAAAGCTGGATTCTGCTGAAAAATAGCTCTGCTCAGAAAATTCAGGAAAGCAAAAATTGGGAGGTTTTTTTCTGGTGAAAGCTTTTCTTCTAGCGGCAGGAGAGGGAACAAGGCTAAGACCTCTCACCCATAGAAAATGGGGAGTATCCTGCTACCTACTTTGATACTGGAGGGCATTTTCGTGAATGTGAGCGGAAGGTTTGTAAGATTGGAAAATCTGCTCTTTAGCATGATTTTTATGGTTAGCCCCATGGGGTTTTTTGTATGTCAAACTATCACTCGGAATCAATTTGGAAAAATTAACCAATCAATTAGTAAAGACACATGAGAAGCAGTCTTCCTTATGTAAGTATAGGTTTACCTGTGTATAATGGTGAGAGATTTCTAACGGAGACGTTAGATTCGCTGTTATCTCAAACCTTTGAGAATTTCGAATTGGTAATATCTGATAATGCGTCCACGGATAGAACACAGGAAATTTGTAAAGATTATGCAGTCAAAGATCGACGGATTCGTTACTATCGAAACGACCACAATTTTGGTGCCGCTAGGAATTACAATCGTGTCTTTGAGTTGTCAACTGGTAAGTACTTCAAATGGTCTGCCCATGATGATTTGTGCGCTCCAGAATACCTAGAGCGATGCGTTGAGGTGCTTGACCAGGACGCTTCCGTGGTCTTATGTTACGCCAGGACAAGGCAGATTGATGGACATGGGACAATCCTGCGGAATTTCGATGCTAAGCCGAAGATTGGTTCACCGAAGCCACGAGAGCGTTTTTGTGAGTGTGTCTGTGTTTTTCACCCCCAAGTCCCGGTTTTCGGAGTGATACGCGCAGGTATCCTCAAGAAGACGCGGCTTATCGGGAATTACTCGTCATCAGACAGGGTTCTGCTAGGAGAACTTGTGCTACTAGGCCGGTTCTATGAGATCCCCGAATACCTGTTCTTTAAGAGAGATCATCCGCAACAACATTGGAGGGTATATCCTACTGTCTGTTCGCGGCAGGTGTGGTACGATCCAGCTAAAGCAGGGAAGATTACGTTTCCGCACTGGCGACTTTTGCTCGAACATTTCATCTCTATAAAACGCGCTCCACTGCACTGGTATGAGCGAACACTGTGCTGCATATACCTGGGGTGGTGGGTTCGACTGCACTGGAGATACCTGGCAAAAAACTTGACTCTTCTTGATTCTTAAGGAACCGAAGGAATCATGAGCGGTTTCTCTTGCAGGTCCGCTTGGACCCCAGGGGAACTACAGATTGAGAGCTTGCTTGGCAAGTGCACCTTAATGGCGAGCCGCAGATCATTCGATGAGCGAAAAGACTCGTAAGGCGATTAATAAGAAGAGGGGGAAAGCAATGAAGGTAGCAATCCTAGCTGGGGG
>CAYTTK010000109.1:0-9131 GCA_964440735.1 uncultured Pirellulales bacterium | reverse complement strand
TTTGTAATCGGGTCAAAAGACCCCGGAAAAATCGCCCTGACAAATTTTCTACCCACTATGAATACTCCTAAAACAATTGTGCCTCAGCACAAAACAATTTACCTGCCCCGGCCTGAAGCTCTGATTGAGCTCCAATAATGCAGAGCTATTATACAGCTTTGATAAGTGTAATCAAGGACTTCTTGCGGCTCTGCGATTCTATTCGGATTGTTCCTTTTCCACCGAGAGTGTAACAGGAATATCGAGCCAGAAGGTTGAGCCCTTGCCAAGCTCGCTTTCCAAGCCGATACTGCCGGCGAGCATATCAGCCAACTCCTTGCTGATGGCAAGGCCCAGGCCAGTGCCTGTCGTTTCGCGAGTTAAAGTGCCGTCCGCCAGGCGGAATTTTTCAAATATCTTTCCCCTATCAGCATCGGCAATACCACAGCCGGTATCCGTCACCGCAATCCGCAACATCTTTTCATCGAGCATTTGTGCCCGAATCTCGACCCTGCCCTGCTGCGGTGTGAACTTCACGGCGTTATTCAGAAAATTATATAGTATCTGCTGAACCTTGCCGGCATCCGTCACAAGAGAAGGGATTTCATCGGGGACAGTGAGCTTGACTTTGATTTTCTTTTCCTTTGTCAGCAGCGAAAAAGGGGCCACCAGCGATTTAAGAATCTCCTGCAAAGAAGTCTTTTCTATGTGCAGCTGAAGTTTACCGGCTTCGGTCTTGGCGAGGTCCAGCAGGTCGTTTATCATATTCAACAGCCGATTGCCGCTGATGATAATATTCTCAACGTACCTCTGGGCCTTTTCGTGCTTTAACAGCTTCGGATTTCCCCTCAAGACCTGTGCAAAACCCAGTATGGCATTCATTGGCGTCCTGAATTCGTGCGAGATATTCGCCAGGAATTCGCTCTTTACCTTGTTTGCCTTAAACAGCTCAATGTTCCTCTCCGACAGCTGAGAAATTTTGGCGTCGAGCTGTTTATTTGCCTGGCGGAGTTTCTCCTGTGTGGCCTGCAGGGAATCGAGCATATTGTTAAACGCATTAGCGAACTTTTCATATTCATCACCTGTTTTTATTGCGCTTCTCGTATCAAGATTTCCCTCAGCAACGTTATTTGCAAGCGCCCGCAACTGCCGGATGGGCCGAAGGATTACCCGCTGAGTTATCATATAAAAAGCGATAACGGCTCCGGTGCCGCCAATCAGACCTGCGACAATTATCCATATAAGATTCATAATGGATGTTTTGCTGATTTCGTCAGCCGACCGTTGAACAATCGCCACACCGATGAGCTCATTTTTATTAAAAGGACTGGCAGAACCCTGCGGATTATGACAGCTTATACAATTGTCGGTTGCCTTGAAAATCCGCACGTAATCGCTGTGCAGAACGCCATCATATCTGGCAAATGTAACATTATCATCTTCGCTTTCGTCGGCTTTTAGAAGCTCGAACATTTTCCTCTGCTCGTCGGTCAGGGCCTGTAACTGTTTATCATCCGGCTCTTTTTTGAAGCGGACCCATTGTATATCAGACTCGTTAACATCGAGCACGGCACCGGAATCACCAAGTGGCGGCAGGGCTACTTCACCGAACTGTTCTGTCTGAAAATGCCGACGCATCAGTATATTAGATGTGGCTCGTCCGGCTTCCAGACAGGCCTGCTTGGTAAGCTGATTCATCCAGATGTATGGAAAAAGAAGAACAAGAGCCAAGGCAAAGACCACCGCCGCCCCAAACGCCAGCTGACACTTTCTCGCCAGCGAAAGAGGCGTTAACCGCAAAATCCCCAGTAGCTTCTGCCAGATAAGTTTTAATTTAATCCGCATTAATCGCCACCTAACGCCAGCTATCCGGTCTTCGAATTATGTATTTTCCAATCTTAATCGTATCTGGAAATTGGCATTCTTGAAGAAGCCGCTGTGGCATTTTTACTCTGAAATCAGCCTCCTGTTTAAGGTCATAATTATTACGACCTATAGGGAACATAACACCAATTTTTTTCTCAGGGGCATATTTGTGAACTGCCTGGATAGCCGGTATCAAATCGCTATCGGCAGACAGTATAAGGGCTTTATCATATAAATCTTCTATAGCATCACTGAGCAGTTTAAGGGCGATATTTACATCCGTGCGTTTTTCTTCATGTGTTTTGTAAAATTGACCACATTGATGACATCTTACTTTTTTTTCTAAGAATCGACCCTTGATTGTATCTACTCCTGCCCAACGAAGAGCCTTTATATAGTTTTTGTGACGAATCGCATTATCCGGCTTCCAACGAACAATCGCAGTGAAATAAAAAACGCTCATAATGCGGTCATTTTTGCCTATCGCGCTTTTTGAAAGCTTTCTGTAGTTCAGCCATTTATACTTTTTATAAGGTTTTTCCTGTAAAGCGTAATAAACATTAAATCCATCTATGTATATGCAATAACGGCTCATTTTGATTTTGATTATCTGTGCGCAAAAAATAACCCAGGCTCCGAAGAAACCTGGGGCCTGATGGCCAATTCCATCAGGGATGTAATTAAATTATCGCCTATGCCGGTCAAAAAGTCAAGTAAATTTTTCATTTTTTCTGGCAAATTTTTCTTAATTTACTGATTTAGCTCGTCGGTTTTCGGCTCGATTGCGCGCAGGTGCTTTTGCGTTCGCAGGTTCAGCTCGTCGAGCTGTTTCTGGTCAACTTCGCTCGGGGCTTCGGTTAAGAGGCACTGGCCACGCTGGGTTTTCGGAAATGCAATGACATCTCTGATATTATCCGTGCCGGTAAGTATCATAATCAATCGGTCCAGGCCGAAGGCAATACCGCCGTGCGGCGGGGCGCCGTATTCAAGGGCCTTCAAAAAGAATCCGAACCGCTCTTGTGCCTGCTGCTTTGAGATTTTCAAAAGGCCAAAGACCTTCTGCTGAATCTTCGGGTTGTGGATACGAATACTGCCTCCGCCAATCTCACTGCCGTTGACGACAATATCGTATGCCTGCGAGCAAATATTGGCAGGGTCTGTGTCAAGCTTTTCAATATCCTGCGGCACGGGAGAAGTAAACGGATGATGCAGAGAATCATATCGCTTTTCATCCTCGTTCCATTCAAACAGTGGAAAGTCCAAGACCCAGAGGAACTCAAAGCTTTTCTTGTCATAGAGCTTCAGCTCTTTGGCCAGCCGACATCGAAGCGGCGCCAAGGCCTTGTTGGCGGCAGTTTCCCTGTCGGCAACGAGCAAAATCATATCGCCGTCTTTTGCCTCGAAGCGCTCGATAACCTTCTGTTGCCCGCTGCCCCGACTTGCGTCGGGAGACGCAGGGGCATGCTGTTCGGAATTGAAGAACTTTGCGACGCCGCCGGCAAGTGAAAGCTGATTGTTTTCCTTCCTGACCTTGGTCCAGGAGAGTCCTTTTGCGCCGTAGTCGGCCACGAAATTGGTTAATGTTTTCTCGATGTCACTTCTGGAATACTTTTCGCCGGGTGCACAGAGCCCTTTTACGATGCCGCCCTGTTCGATTGTTTTGGTAAAGACGTTGAAGGTGCTTTGTCCGGCGATATCAGATATGTCCTTCAGCTTCATATCGAATCGCAAATCGGGTCTGTCGGTGCCGTAATCAGCCATTGCTTCTTTGTAAGTCAATCGCCGCATAGGCGTCTTCACGTCCACGCCGAGAATCTGCTTGAAGATTTTTGCTACAAGATTTTCATGGATGGTGATTACGTCGTTGCTGTCAACAAAGCTCATCTCGACGTCGATTTGCGTAAATTCGGCCTGTCTGTCGGCCCGCGGGTCCTCATCGCGGAAACAGCGGACTATCTGGAAGTATTTGTCGATACCGCTGACCATCAGTATTTGCTTAAAGAGTTGCGGTGATTGCGGCAGTGCATAGAAGCAGTTCACAAACAACCTGCTCGGCACAAGAAAATCTCTTGCCCCTTCGGGCGTGCTTTTTGCCAGCATCGGCGTTTCAATCTCCCAGAAGCCCAGCGCATCGAAATAGTCTCTGGTGATTTTTGTTACGCGATGTCGCACCTGCATCTTGTGCTGCACCTGCGGACGCCGAAGGTCGATGTAACGATTTGTCAGGCGAAGCTCTTCACCTGTTTTTTCTGCGCTATCGATTTCAAACGGCGGAGTTTTGGAGGCATTGAGAATCTCCATCTGCTCAACAGCCACTTCGATTTGACCGGTGGGCAGCTTTGGATTTGCCATTCCTTCACTTCTCGGCTGAACAACACCTTTAGCGGTTATCACCCATTCGTGCCGAACAGTCCTTGCAAGCTTATGTGCCTCGGGCTGTTTTTCAGGATTAAAGACAAGCTGGGTCAGGCCGTATCTATCTCGTAAATCAAAAAAAACCAGATTGCCGTGGTCTCGATATGAATGAACCCAGCCGGCGAGGGTTACTTTCTTGCCGGCATCTTCCAGCCGAAGCTGACCACAGGTATTTGTCCTTTTGAGCATAGTAAAATCTCTCTTATTTGTATTTTGAAAACCTTTAAGCGCACTATAACCTGTTTAGGATAGTATGTAGAAGCGGTTTAGTCAATGATGGGCTTTACACATCGCGCTACGGCTGGCTCCGCCGAGACAAGAGGTGCTTCGGGACAGATATGTATAGCTACTTAATGAAGTAACCGGAAACCCTCCATTTGCCGTCCTTATCCAATACGGGTGTAACCGTCTCAACAACATCCCTTTTCTTTTCAAAAAATGAAATGTATTGAATTACAACATACTCACCCTTCGGCACCCTGGGAAGTGATGTCGTATATTTGCACGATATCATCTTTCTGGAAATGGGTCTGCCCAGAGGTTCTCTTAACCACTGGAAGTATTTTTGCCAGGCCTCTTTAGTTATGCTGGTCTTGAAATACCCTGCGGTCTGTTCCCAGCTTTCCGCATATCTGCCGGTATCGACCAATCTGAGCCAGAGCTCTGCCGACTCCGTGGCGGCTTTCTCTGCTTCGGGATTACTCTTAGACTTCAGCTCTTTGCCTTCGCAGCCACAGAACAGCAGAACTGCCAGCATTGTAAGAGCTATTTTCCTCATCGTCCTCTGCTTCCATCAAAATGTTCCAATCATCCATCCGGTCGGCTTAATTCCGCACATATCAACAGATTTTAAGGATATTGCCAATATCAATATTTGCTGATATGGATACATATGCTTATTATGGCCGATTCCGGCCAACAACAAAAGCAAAATCTGGCTGAAAAGCATGTTTCGCAGAAAGTCCACCGCCCCGATTTTCGGGATTTTTCCGACGGCTTTAGACACAAAGGACTCCGCCAGTCTATTTAAGAGGGCTCTAATTACAAATGTCTTGCAAATAAGCCGTAAAAAATTCTATCAATTTACCGATTTTTTTGTTGCATTTTCTGACTTACTTGTTATGCTTCGGCATAATACAGCTAATAGTGATAGGAGGTCACCAAACCTACCTGTACACGAGGATGGTGTTAATCATTGTTTTTTAAACTGAACTTTTGTTTGTTGCAGTTGTCGCGGATTTTACGTCAAATCACGGGCTGGGGTTTTAACCCCTCTCAATCTCTCCCAGCCCCGGCCCGTTTTTTGTTCAGTAAGTCCAGGTTATATTTAGACTTATTTGTGTTTGTGCGCTCAACGGGCTGAGGTATCAAACTCTTCCACCTCCTTCTCCTGACCTCAGCCCATTTTTGTTCCATGCATACAAAAATAGCAAGTGGATAATTGGTGAGTAGTTAAACGATAAATTGAGCAATCATGAGCACCAGGTATCCCTCACAGCAAGGCGGTGCTGAAATAGCGTTCTGCCCTATCCGGCAGGACGGTCGTAATATTGCCGGCAATGGTTTTCGTTAATTGTCGTGTCGCCCAGACATTAGCACCGGAGTCCCTAAGGGACAGCCCGAAGCCTGTGCCAAGCTGGCGGGTAGTTTCTGTAGGCCTGTCATCACCAGCTTATCTTTTGCGGCCTGCCTATGGGGGCTCAATTGTAGTGCTGTTTAACGCAAGTCTTACAACGCTTTTGACCTTGCGATTGTTAGATAGGTCAATTGTTGCTGTCCGTCTGTAACCCAATTTGGGGATAAGGACTCTAAACAAAAGCCATCTTGAACACAATAGTCCCATTGCTTTGTAACCGAAACGGGCTACGCTTTTGCCGTCGGAACTGATTAACGTAAATTCAGGCGTTTTTTACTATTTGTTAAGTCCGCTGCTTATTCTACAACTGGTTCCTCTGCTGGTGGTGTAGCGGGCTTCTCCGCCGGCGGCGTAGCGGGCTTCTCTACCGGTGGTGTAACGGGCTTCTCTGCCGGTGGTGCAGCGGGCTTCTTTGCCGGCGGCGTAGCTGGCTTTTCCGGCACTGCCTTCTTGCCCTTACAGCCGCTGAATACAAGGCCTGAAACCAATAGGATTACCAGCATTACGAGAAATGCCTTCTTCATAGTTCTAATCCTTCAAAAAAATGTTTTGAATTAAACGCTCAACTAACATTTGAGCGCATATCAAATGTCAAGCACCTACAAACCAACATTAGAACACGCCCACATATGTCTATATACTTAAACTGTATCATACTACAACCGTCAAGAAGTCAAAGCAAAATCCTAAAAAATTCTATTACTGCAATGTGCTGGAGCTACTGACTTTTGGCCCGCCTGAGGCGGGCTGTTTCTAAGTCAAAAAGATATTTCAGATGAAGAAGACGAGAGTTCAGTGATTTGAAAAGTTTACAGCAAGGCGGTGCTGAAATAGCGTTCTGCCCTATCCGGCAGGACAGTCGTAATATTGCCGGCAATAGTTTTAGTTAACTGTCGTGCCGCCCAGACATTAGCGCCGGAGCTGATACCTACCAGCAGCCCGAAGTCTGTGCCAAGCTGGCGAGTGGTTTGGATGGCATCTTCATCGCTGACCTCCACGACATCATCGACAAGCGAAACATCAAGCACACCTGGAATAAAGCCGTCGCCGATGCCCTGAATCTGGTGCAGTCCGGGCTCGTGCCCCAATAAAGCAGAGATTCCCTTCGGCTCAACAGCTATGACTTTGGCATCGGCTTTGTGCTCCTTTAGAAACTTTCCTACGCCCTGTAACGTTCCACCGCTGCCGACGCCTGCCACAAAGCAGTCGATATTTCCGCCCATCTGCCGCCAGAGCTCACGGGCAGTCTGCTCATAATGGACGCGGGGATTCTCAGGATTTTCAAACTGCTGAGGCACAAAAATCCGGCTGTCTTCGGCGGCCATTTGCTCAACCTTCCGCACAGCACCGGTCAGGCCTTCTTCGTCAGGTATAAGAACAAGCTCAGCCCCGAGGGCCTTGATAAGTTTCTTCCGCTCTTCGCTCATACCTTCGGGCATAACGATGCGGACGCGATAGCCCATTAATCGGCCGACCAGAGCCAGGCCGATGCCCGTATTACCGCTGCTCGGCTCGACAATGACCGAATCCGGCTTTAGCTTGCCGTCTCGCTGAGCCGCTTCGAGCATTGCCAGGGCTACGCGGTCCTTGATACTGCCGCCGGGATTGAGAAATTCGGCCTTGGCGAAAACCCTCTCGCCTTTTAACTGCAATAACGGCGTATTTCCAATAAGCTCGAGAATATTGTCCGTAAGCATAGGTAAATCCTAAATACTCCTGCTCTTTTGCCTAATTTTTGAACGTAATATACCCACCGAAACAGATATTTTATGTATTACCTACTAAAATATGAGATAAATATCAATTTAGTTTCACCTGCATCTGCAGGCAGGGGGGGGTTCATTTTGAAATTTTTTTTAATTTGAACATTTTTTTTAAAAAAAAGTATAGACATATAGAACTTTATGGTATAATATATACATGCACAGCCGGGTATTCAACTTAATATAAATGTTAGCGTTTTTGAGCATTCAACAGGGCTGGGGATATCTCGCTTTTTCCTCTCCCTCCGCACCCAGCCCTGTTCTCCTTTTTTATACACGTCAATTGCCTATTCTTTCATTATCAACGCAAGGTAGTGTCATAACCGATACTATCGTTATCAACGGCTGCAATTCTGTCTGCGCGATTTAAATTGATGAAGCGCAAAAACCTGAATGGTTGTGAATAGTAAATCGCTGAGCGGTCGGGTTGATGGAAAATTTGCTAATACTCGTTGTTCAAAAATTTTATCAGCTCGTCAGGAACATAATCGTCGGCAAAAGCAAGGATATCATTTATCTCAGCGCCGGTCAGGTCGTCTTTGATTTGAAGATTATTAATATCAACGTTTACAATCAGGCCGAATCTGATATTTCCGCCATATTCCATGGGCGCTTTGCCTGCGTGCCTTGCGTGAGTCGGCTTTATTTCAAGATTAATATTTTTATCCTCGGTCGGGGCCTGAAGGCGGATATTCAGATTTTTTATTCTTTCTCTCCAGAGCTCATTCTTCAAGTTGCTGGCGAGAATCTGCACGGAGTTCAGCTCGCCGGTGTCGAAAACAGTCTCATTAACCACGCCCACACGCGGAACCGTTACGTCGTTAAATATGCTTCTTAACTGGTCGAGTGCCTTGCGAAAAATTTTCTCCCTATCAGAAATGACAATATCCTGGACTTCGTTAATGAACAGGCGCTGCGGGAAAGTAAAGACAGGCCCTCTGCCGGTCAATAAAAAAGTCGACAGCTCGATTTGTTTTCCGCCAGCCAGGATAAAAGTTTTCTGCACCCGCAGCTCTCTTGGGCCGGCGATGATGGTCTCAAATACCTGTGGAAACTGCTCAATGAGCCAGTTGCAATAGTCCTGCAGCTTTGTCTTGTCATCTTTAATATCTATGGCCGGTCGAACATCCACGCCATATTTGACCACGTGCTGCGAAATGTTCTCTTTGTCAAACAGATAGTTCATATCTTTTGCCGCCGATGGTTTTAACCTTTTACAGTGTATAAGAGACTTCATCGAAAGTCAAAGAAAACAAAAAGGCAGGTCAAAAACCTGCCTCTTCAATGAACTAATCTTTCAGTTTAAGTTAGAATCTTATTTGCGACGACGCAGGAATAATCCTCCCAGGCCGAGCAGAAGCATTGATGCCGGCTCAGGAACTGCCAGGTCCGTGAATTTACCGGTCACCGACCCAAGAACAGTTTGTCTTGAATCCCATACAATCTGCGTTGGTGTTCCATCCGCGGTATTA
>CAYTTK010000108.1:4220-9183 GCA_964440735.1 uncultured Pirellulales bacterium | reverse complement strand
CAGTAAACAGGCAAGAATTAAGCGCATTTTGGATAAAGGAATAGATCCATCCAAGAGAACAATGGTTCGTCTGTTATGATAAGCAAGATCGCAGGACCACCACAATTGCTTCTCGAAAACTTACTATCGAGTAACCCGTGAGGTGGACCTGGTGGACAGCATGCCCCACCATGTGCGGCTTTCATAAACTGCTCATGGCTAGCCATCGGTAGATCCAGCCCACGCTTCGAAGGATTGGGAGATATGAGCGGTTGGGATCCTATTGCTGATTGCAGGGCTGATTCTAGTCAGAGTGCCTTACCTCATAGAAGCTTTGCGTACCTAGTCTTTCCAGTAATAGGTGGCTATTGCTATGCTGGAAGACCAAGTAAAAGAGAAGAGTAATTCATCGAATTACCTTCTCGTTTTTAGTGACGCCAAGAGATGTTTTCTTCAAATCCATTTTCTCGGACTTGTTGGCGTCTTCCAGTGTTAACACTCTATCGCGTCTCACTTCCGGCTTGGATAACGGTTTGAGAGTGTCAGAATTTGCTGATCTTAAAGAAAATATTCAGTGGCAGGAAAGAAGATTAGTTATCTAGGGCAAAAGTGGTCCTTAAGACAAAAGGCCATGAAAGAAGGATCATCACGATGACGGATAGGAGGACTTATGGATTACAGCTTTGCTGAAAACAATACTGGTAAGCAACATCATACTTTCTAAGGAGGAAAATATGAAGTCTCTATCCCTCCCGGTGATAGCTCTGGTGGTACTGATTGGGCTTGCTGTTTCTCTTCAAAGTCAAGCAAAAGAAATACATATCGGAAGTGTGAGCGACATTCAGGATAACCAGATCATAGTTACTGTATCTGACCTAGCAGGCTTTAACCCCCCGCCAGAGGTAGCGAGTTGGAAGTGGTCTCAGCTTCAACAAACTGGTACCGTCATCATCTCCATCAAAAGTAGGGAGACGGTTTTCAACCTCTACCTGACGCCGGAAGCTTGGCATCAATTCGGAAATCTCGTCAATCAAGCGGATGAAAAAATCAGTCTTCTTAGTCAACTCAAGCGGGTTCCTTCCCGGCCCTGGTCCGTTGAACAGGTTCTACAGCAACAGGAACTCCTTGATGGTGAGACCGTTTTAGTTGCGGGTACAATAAAGAACATAAGACGCCACCGCCTGATATTTGGGATCCGTTATACCTCATTTGATCTTTACGGCAAGAAGCGAAGTTTCCTCAGGGTGCAATTTAACCCGAGGGTCCATTACCAGGAAGGTACAAAAATAGTCGTTCAAGGAAGATTCAACAAGTCCAGAGGGTTGATAGAAGCTTCGGACGTCAAACCAGAATAAGCCAGGACTGGTTAACAACTATGAAACTCTGTTGGCATCTTTCTGTAGAGAGGGCGATTCAAGAGCTTTGGGATGAGTGGTACATTAGTCTGCACCTGTTTTGGTGTAGGACATATGGGATTCCTAAGAGGAGGTATCCTATGAAGTCGACTATCTTTCTGATTTTTCTCCTGTGCGAATTGTTTATAGCAACCCCGCTTTGTGCCCAAACCCTTGAGGAGGCTTTCACGGAAGAAGACCGGCTGCTCTATAGGGGTTATGAAATGGTGAAGTGTTACGATTCCCAAGGAGATTTTTGGTCTGCTACCTTGAAGAAAGATGGGAAAGTCCTCGCGACATTTAGGAGTGGGTACAAGAAGGAATGGACCAACTTTGGTTTGCTTCCCTTTCTGGGTGGAAATACAAAGCAACTCATCGTAGAACAATTTTCAGGTGGTGCTCACTGTTGCTGGTCGTACTGGATCTTAAAGCTCTTCCCCGATCTTGAAGTTATTTACGAGAGTCAGCAATATCCGGTGGGTTACGGCCTGTTCCCGATGGACCTTGATGAAGACGGAGTGTTTGAATTTACCCAAGGGATTCTCACCTTTGACTATTTCGATCGTCTCTGCCACGCCCTCTCCCCCATTCCAACGGTGGTTTTCCAATACGACGAAAACAGAAATAAATATTTTCCCGCCAGCCACTTTTTTCCTCAGTATCTGCTCAATGGAATTGAGAAAGACATACTGAGAGTGAAGGAGCTTAATGAGAGGATTGACTCTGCAACCTATGATGATAGTGGAGGAGAATATCTTTCTGCGGTGCTTCAGGTGGTCCTCCGCTATATCTATGCGGGAAAGGAAAACGAGGCTTGGTTATTCTATGACAACGAGTACCATCTTCCTGACAAAGAAGAAATGAAATCTAAAATCAGGAAAAGACTTGGAAGCTGTCTTGTGTATCAACACATCTATGACCGTTGAACGTCCACTCACCTCGCTCAGCACATCTTGAGAAGTTTTGGACTTCTGGTACTTAGCTACGCTTTTGCTTCCTGGGGCTTCTCTTATCAGCCGACCCAAAGCCAGGTTTACCTGCGAACAAAGTCAGATGAGTCTGGGGATATGTGTTGACAAAAGGAATTTTGGGCAGAATGTTCCATATTCGTTTGAGTCATGGCAGGTTCAAAAGCATCATCTTAACTACCTTCGGACATCCTGATAAGACACCATTTTCTTGAGTAAGCGTGAATTTATTATTACTAGTTGGGTAAGGAGTCAGAAAATCAGCATGAGATTGAGAAATCCTATCCAGAAAAGCATTTCAGACGCTGGCTCCCCTGGCAGGACGATGTTCGAACCTTTTTCAGTCATTTCTCATCTCCTGCCAATTTGGTACCAGTTAGTGTGATTTTGCATTTGATAGGAACACCATTGGACATCCCAATCCCACTTCTGATTTCCCAAGAAAATACTGTACATTACGGTGACGCAGTAGTCTGGGTTGACATAGTGGGAGAGCGTGGTAAAATTCAAATTGGGTGCATAGAGAAGAACTCAGAGCATCGCGCCGGGGCCGCAGATTTGCCGAGGCTGATGTCGAGTTTCCTTAGGGACTCCAGCCACTCAGTTACCGGGTCGAGGGTTTGTCTAGCCAGAAGAGTCTCCTTCAACTGATGCAAGCCTGGAAGAGCTGGCGTGACGAATACCGAGGTAGATGGCAGGGATAGCAGAAGCATCCACAAGATCCAAGGGAGAAAAGCGATACTAAGATGTTTCCCAGGAAATCGCCAATTTTTCCTTTCTATCAACTGGAGGCGAGACTTGATTCCCTTGTTTTCCAGAAGGATCACTTCTTTTTCGCTACCCTGGGATTGTGGTCGGCGCTGACCCTGGTAGCGGCCTTCAGACCCGTCTCCCGAGCAGTAGATTACCTTCTCTTGGCCCTTTTTTTCACCCTAGTTAGCGCCATCTGGGTCTTCGTCAACTCTCGAAGACGGCGCGTGAACGGTCTGCTCGGATTTCTCTATGCGCTTTTGACGTTCATCTTTCCTCCCGCCGGGGCACTTGCTTACTTGTGTCTGCGACCAAAAAAGATCTCTCCGAGGGCTTTTCCACGAAAGGAAAAAGCGGTTGTGTTTCCCATGCCTGTGGGGCCAGTCTTTGTGCCCATTCGCACACCCTTGGGAGTACTACTGAGGTTGATCGCGGCAGCAATGATGGTTGCCTTTTTCATTCTCTGCGTATTGGCAGTCCTGGGCCGAATTTAGCAGTTTTCACCAGGGTTAGAGCAACACTTCTCTGACCTCTCGATAGACCTCGAGACTCTGCCAAGTGTCGCATTCAGGCTGTGGGGTCTGATTGATGTCTGGTGAAGACCGGCATCCAGTGGAAGATGATGGCGCTCAGGTTATTGTGAGGGAGGACGGTGTCAAGAAGGACTTCAGAGTGTCGCAGTTAGACTCTGGCTAGACCCCGCATTAGACTTGTCAGAGCCAGAGGCGCGTTAAACTGTATTGCTGACACGGTAGTAGGAAGGGACCTCGTGAAGAAGGTGGAAGGATGAAGTTAAGAAAAGACAGTGGGAGAGTCTCCGCCCTATTTGTCTCAATTGTCCTTTCGGTGCTTCTGACTCTGAGGGTTTGCTGCGCAGCTGATGAAGTAGGGCTCTTTGAGTCACTTAAAGGAAGCTTCATACCGATTGAGAAACTGAAAGGGGACATTAGCGATGAGTGGAAGGATGCTTCCCGAACTGTACTTTCAGTGGCAGATGGCCAAATGGAGGTACTCATCAAACATGACCAGAAGTACCTCTACCTCGCATTCGATATCGACGATAGCACCAAGGAAAATGACGATGAAATACAGATCTACTTTGATACCCTTCATAATAAGGGCAAAAGCCTGGACCAGCCCGATGATAGGCACTATGCTATCCGGAGAAGTGGTCGAATATTCGGTAAGGATAGCTGGGATGCCGCAGTGGCAGAAAGATCTGGGGGGTGGGAACTTGAGGGTAGAGTCTCTTTGTCTAGCCTGAACAATCCCCAGCCGGGAAGCACTCTTGGCCTCAGGATCTACCACAAGGACAGGTCTAACGGCCTAACCATTTGGCCTCAAGGGTCTTACTATCCCGACAGCTGGGGAGATCTAGCGCTAGCCAAAGAAGGCGAACTTCTTCCTGTCCAAGACCAACCCCCCACCGTCTCTATCTCCATCACTCCCGAGAAAGTCCGGGTGGAAGAGACCTTTAGGGTTCTCCTCAAGGCCGAGGATGATGTGGGACTCCAGTCGATGTGGTGGTGGGGAGAGAACACCGGGATTCCGGAGCTCGACAAGGCGCACACGGCCAGAATCTTTGGTAAGAGTGCTACCTCTAGCTGGAGCCTCACTGCTACCAAAGAAGGGGTCTTCACCCTCGCCGCCAATGCCCGAGACTCTGCCTATCCTACCCCGGGTGAGCCCCATCAAGCTTCTGAGGGTGAAGGGATAGCCTATGCTACCATTACGGTTTTTTCTGGGGCAATTCCTGTGGCTGAAGACCAACCTCCTACGGTGTCGATTTCGGTAAGTCCTGAGAAAGTTCGGGTAGGAGAGACCTTTAGGGTTCTCCTCAAGGCCGAGGATGATGTGGGACTCCAGTCGATG
>CAYTTK010000108.1:0-4120 GCA_964440735.1 uncultured Pirellulales bacterium | reverse complement strand
CAAAGAAGGGGTCTTCACCCTCGCCGCCAATGCCCGAGACTCTGCCTATCCTACCGCCGGTGAAACTCACCAGGCTTCGGAGGGCGAAGGGGTAGCCCGGGCGACTATCATGGTTGTCTCTGAGGAAGCTCCCGTGGTGGAAGTCCAACTCCCCACGGATGTGGTGAAGGAGGGTGATAGTATGGTCCTCATCCCGGGCGGTGAATTCATCATGGGCTCGGATGAAGGGCGCCCCGATGAGAAACCAGGCCATACAGTCTATCTAGATGCTTACTACATAGACAAATATGAGGTTACCAATGCCCAATTCTGTCAGTTCCTCAACGACAAGGCCAGTCACATTGAGTTGAGTAAGGACTATGAGAAGTATAAGCATCCCGTATATGATACCCGGGTCCTTATTCGTCCATTCACGCTAGTGTACCGAACGAAAGAAGGTGGAATACCCTGCCTGAATGTCGAAACCTACTACTCCCGTATTGAATATAACGACGGAAGGTACCAACCGATGTCGGGCTACGAAAACCATCCTGTGGTAGCGGTGAGCTGGTACGGGGCTATGGCCTACGCCCAGTGGGCGGAAAAGAGGCTTTCTACCGAAGCAGAGTGGGAGAAAGCCGCACGAGGAGGACTTGTGGAGAAGCAGTATCCCTGGGGAGATGATAAGGCCGACTCTACCAAGGCCAACTACACCGATGAATACGACGAGGAAACACGCCGCACTACCCCAGTGGGGTCTTATCCCGAGAATGGCTACGGCCTCCATGATATGGCGGGGAACGTCTCGGAGTGGTGCTCCGACTGGTATGCCAAAGATTACTACGGGAAGAGCCCGCTAAGGAACCCGCAGGGACCTGAGGCGGGCAAGTTCCGCGTGGCTCGTGGTACTAGCTGGATTAGGCGTCCCAATACCTGGATTTGGCTGCGCTGTGCTTTTAGAAAGGGCTACGAGCCGGACTGGGTGACGGCCCACGATCTGGGTTTTCGCTGCGTGAAGTCTTCTCTGGCAAAAGACCAACCCCCCACCGTCTCTATCTCGGTCACCCCCGAGACAGTCCGGGTGGGAGAGACCTTTAGAGTACTCCTGAAGGCGGAGGATGATGTGGGACTCCAGTCCATGTGGTGGTGGGGTGAAAACACAGGCATACCCGAGCTCGACAAAGCCCATACGGTAGAGGTTTCTGGAAGGAGCGCGAGCTCTGACTGGAATGTAACTGCCACTCAAGAAGGCACCTTTACCCTCCTGGCCAATGCCCGAGACTCCGCGTATTCCACTCCGGGTGAAGCTCACCAAGCTTCTGAGGGGGCGGGAGTCGCCCGTGCCACGGTGACGGTTGTCTCTGAGGAAGCTCCCTAGCCGAGGGCCAGGAAAAGGACCAGGGTTAGGAAAAGGGAGATTCTGCCAAAAAGTCGAGTACCCCAGCGGGTTGCTATGGGCGGAATGGCGATCTCACCGACGCTTTCGAAGTGGTTGGGTGGTTAAAGCTGTTGGGGTTCCTGCTCCGATGGCAAATGTTTGGCAGCAGGGCGAGCAAGCACCAGCGTCTCAGGCTCTACATAAGATATTTTCAAAACCCAAAGGTAATTAAGCAGAGTAAAGGCTGCACCCTAGAGGAGACGAGCGTGAGAACAAGGCTGCTTTTTACGACCCAACTAAGATTAGGCCAAATAAGGAGGTAGTGAAGATGTCAGAAAGAAGCCGGGTGGGAGAGCGCGTTACCGGAGACAGTGTAAGGAGTCTTGCAAAAAAGGCGAACGGAATCTTCCGCGGTCTGCAATCAAGAACAATGGACAGGAACACAAAGACTCCTTGGGTAGAAGCTAGGCTCTTCATACGAATTACCGGGTTAGCAGTGAGTGTGGCCATCACTTGGTCTTTACTGGTCGCAGCTAATCTCTCAATGGCATCTATTCTTTCCCCGCCTTTTTCCTGGACGGATACAGAAAAGAATGAGAAGATGCTGGGTACAGTATGGCTGGAGCTGTACGGTCCGGATGAGCTATCTTCCGAATACAGCGGCACAAAGTACTACCGACTCCGCATCACCTTCCCACCGGTCACCAAAAAAGGCTACCGGGGGGATTTCCAGGTCGATTCGTGGTGGGTCCCCAAAGGCGGCCGCGGCATGTTTCTCGACCTTTCCAAGCCGGGTCTCATCATGCTGGCTATCGAGGATGATAAGGCATATTTTTCTCAATCCAAACAGGAGGTCTACTACAAGGAGGTTGAGCGTGGAAAAGTACTCACAAGCGATCCGGATTGGATAGCGAAAGATATCAAGAAAACCTACACTGGGGCTGACAAGTTTGGCTCCCAGTATACGCCAAGCACCCCCACTGAGACGGGTGTAATAAAAACGAGCAAGTTCTTGATGAAACTCGTCGCTATGCCACTTGGATTCGATCTATTCATAGAAGCGACCGAGAAAATGAGAGAATTCATCGAAAAAGAGGCCAAGAAGAATCCCCGTTTCTGGGCGCTGACGACACAGGTGCGGCCTTCAGCAGATGCTGAAAACGACAGTTACAAGTCATCATCGCTGGTATTCTCCGATGATGTCACTTATGATCTTCAGAGGACCGCCTGGGTCCGGTTGAGCGGAACTGAAACCGAGGCACTTGGCTATGGCATTTGGGGTTATGAAATCAATTATCTCTTCCGGATCGGTCCCAGTGAGCTGGAAAAGACCCGCTTGTACATTCGTGTCCTACTCCCGTACGTGCGCATAGACACCAAGAAGGGGTTCTTGGAGCGGACAGAAATATCTAAGATTAAGAAACTCGTGGAGTTAGAATGGGAAGTGGAACTACCGGTGGGAAAACAGACAGAGCGAGCACGATATCAGGTTGTAAAGAACAAGGTCACCTGGGAAGAAGCTCGAGCCAAGTGCGAAGACATGGGAGGCCACCTGGTAACGATCAGCTCCGAAGAAGAAAATAGTGTGGTGGCTCGACTACTCTGGGATGACGCTGCCAGGACGGCTTGGATCGGACTTACTGATAAAGACCAAGAGGATAAGTGGAAGTGGGTGGCTGATGATAGCTCGACCTATACAAATTGGGCTCCGGGTGAACCAAACGATGCAGGGGGTGCAGAGGACTGCGTTCAGATCTGCAGCGGTAACGGAAGATGGAACGACTGGGGAATGCCTAACAACCCCGACAACAAAGACTTCTACGTGTGTGAGTCGGAACCAAAAGAGCCTGAAGAGGAGGCAAAGGCACCTTCTGCTCCTGCTAGTCTGAACGGAACCGCAGCTTGCTTCAGGCGGATAGATCTCACTTGGAAAGACGAGTCAACTAACGAAGAAGGGTTTCATGTGGACCGAAAAACTGGAAACGATTATACCAGGACGGCAAGCTTACCCGCGGATACTACTTCGTATACCGATGCCGGTTTAGAGCCAGAGACAACTTACTGGTATAGAGTTACTGCTTATAACGAGGCGGGAAAATCGTCTTCATCTAGTGAGGTCAATGTTACGACACCCGCAGTTCCGGCTCAAGCAAAGTTAACTCTTGGGAGTGCCTTTGACGATGGCGATGGGAACGTATCGAGTTACCGCGTCCACGTCGAGCTAAACGGTCACCTGATATACAGTGGCTGTCCCGGTGTTGGTACTTCTCCAATCGAACACGGGCGCCATGGCAAGAAAGCTGACTCAGGTTTTCAGAACTTGAAGAACTTGGAAATCCTGTTTGATCGGAAACTACTCGGGGGGGCGAAGAATAATCTCGAGGTTACGCTCTCGGGAGTTGACCGCACACACTGCTTCTGTTGGGAATCTCTGGCGGTAGATTGCCTCAAGCTCCCTTATGAGCATTATAAGCACAGGCATCGGATTCACGATACGACTTATCGGAGCTGGGTGCATGGAGGAGAAACCTACTGGAGTTTTTTCACTTTGCCACAGAAGTGAAAAAGGCTTTTGGTATTCGCTTCCTCCGTGGGATCGCAAAGACTGAGGTCGAGTTAGCCTTGAGGACATGGTCTTTTCGGTGTCTGGTTGCGGGTGAAATCTTATTCGTTTTTCCCCTCCTTTGGCCTCCTCTCCCCGGGCAGGCCTCGAACCAAATGCGCGACATAACTCCGCTTTGAGGCATTACACTGGACCCTCAG
>CAYTTK010000107.1:0-9196 GCA_964440735.1 uncultured Pirellulales bacterium | reverse complement strand
TGTTCAACTTGATGTTTGGTGTGCCGGCGACGGCAGGCATTGGAATTAAAATTGCGCAAATCTATGAAATGGCTGGATACAAAAAAGGCGGGATTGGATAAGAAAAATGGAATAGGAGAAAATTTTGGCGAAAGTCTCATGGATAACCTCTTAAGATTTTCCAAATCATGTTAATAAATTTAATAAAAAAGGGAAAAGCTGTTTTTGAGCTATCTATTTTTTCGTATATCTTTGAGCAGAAGGTTTTAAGAAATGCATTCATCTACATAGCTTCTAATGCTATGAGATCAGCCATTCCATTCTTTCTCTTACCCATCTTAACCCGTTATCTAACGCCTTTCGACTACGGCATTGTTGCTACTTTTCAAGTATTACTAGCAATCGTGATGGTGTTTGTTAATTTACAGATGGGTAGTGTTGTTGCGGTAAATTTTTTCAAGCTAAATAAACAAGAGTTTAGGGTTTATATTGGTAACGTAATTTTCATTGTATTTATCAGTTTTTTTTTAACATTTAGCATAATTTATGTTTTAAAGAGGCCTCTTTCTTGTCTTATAAAATTCCCAGAAAACTGGGTGCCAATTGCAGTTGTAGTTGCCTTATGTCAATCTATTTTTACACTTCCTCTTACACTCTGGGAAGTGGAACAAAAACCTTTACCTTATGGAATATTTCAAATATTACAAACATTTCTCAATGTCAGTCTTTCTCTAGTTTTTGTGGTTATGCTTGGCTGGCAGTGGCAAGGAAGATTATTGGGTACAGTTATTGCCTCTATTGCTTTTGCCCTTATAGGTGTTTTTATAATTTGCAAGAGGAAATACCTAAATTTTTCCTTTAATAAAAGATATATTAGAGATGCTTTGTTTTTTGGTATGCCTCTTATTCCCCATGCTCTAGGGTGGTGGATAATGGTAAGCATCGACAGAATATTTATCAATTCTATGGTTGGTGTTGCTGCAACAGGGATATACACGGTTGGTTATCGAATAGGAATGATTATAAGCCTATTAACTGTCTCATTTAACCGAGCATGGTTTCCGTTTTTATTTCAGAAATTAAAAGAGGATAACTATTCTACAAAAGTTAAAATTGTTAAATTAATTTATTTATATGATGCAGGTATAATTGCTTTAGCATTGGCCCTGGGTTTTGTTGCGCCATATTTTCTAAAATTTCTTGTTGGTAAAAGCTTTTATTCTGCTTACAGATATGTCATGTGGATAGCCTTGGGTTGTGCAGCGAATGGAATGTATTTTATGGTAGCCAATTTTATTTTCTATGTAAAGAAAACTTATATTTTTGCTTGGACTACATCGTTATCGGCGGCTATCAATATAGGATTAAACTATTTTCTAATAAGGGCTAATGGTGCAATTGGTGCAGCTCAGGCGACAACAATCACCTTTTTCATATCTTTCGTTCTTACCTGGATATTAAGTGCAAAGGTTTATAAGATGCCATGGGTGCTATGGAGTGCAAGAGATGAATAATAAACATGTTTAGAGGGATAAATAGCATCCTCAAAGCTTGGCCAAAAGAGTTTTGAACTTGACTTTTCAATTTTTTAAATAATGATAATACAAATGCCAAAATATCAAGTATTAAATTACACTTTTGCAATATTTCTGGGTATTTCGTTGGGAAGTTTGTGTAGCTATTTTCCCTTCTACTACATATTGCCGCTACCAATAATTGCCATACTCTTCTTATTTCAAATTAACCATAAATATTTCTTGCTTCTCTTGCTTATTCTTGGATTCGTACTTTTTGCTCGGGCCTTTGCCCATCTGGGAATAGAAATTCGTGGATTACCATTATATATTACCGAGGCGGTTCTTTTTGTTACTGTGGCAATTTTGCTTGTGGACAAACTTGTTGGAGGAGATAAGGTTAATTATCTAAAGAATATTCCCTTAAAAAAGGAGTTTGCTCTTCTCTATTTAATTGGCTTTGTTGCTCTAATCAGGGGTTTTATCTACTACACACCGATTCTCACCCTTCGTCACTCGGCGCTGTTTTATTATTCAATTTTCTATTTCTTAATGCCCGTCCTTTTTAAGAATTTGAGAAGAATTGAATTGTTATTTAAATTGTTTTTTGTAGCTTCCATTGTTATCTCAATTGTTATTTTATTTAACATAGATCCCGGATTTAGTATCTATGGAGGGCGCTATGGGAGGCTCGGTTCCTTCAACTACTTATATCTATCTTTAGCTGTGATAGTGGAGTCTTTCTATTTTGTTTCTTTGAAAAAGAGACCACATAAAGTTTTACTTCTCCTAATTATCTTCCTACAATTATCGGTCATTTTTACCGGGATGGTTCGGGGAGCCTGGATCGCTCTTTTGGTGTCGATGCTTTTCTTCCTCTATGTTTCTTCAAAAATGGGTAAGTTGAAGACAAGAATGAGGAAGTTTCTCGTTTGGACTATCCTAGGGGGTATAATCTTGGTGACTTTTACTGCCTCAATTAAGCCTGTATTGTTTAATAAGATTAAGACTGAAGCAGTTTCCATTGTCTTTTTTAACCGGATGCAGAGTCGCGAGGCCATTAATGTTCGCTGGAGACTATTCCTCTGGAGAGACATGCTAAGAGAGTTGTCTGAAAAGCCACTATGGGGATGGGGTTTTGGAAGGCCTTTTCGTTCACCCACCCTTGAATCACTGGGATGGCATTCCGGTAAAAAAGAAGAAATGGGGATCGACCCCCATAATTCACATTTAAATATTGCGTATAAGACAGGGATAATCGGCTATCTCGTTTTTTTATTAATTGTAGCAAGATTTTTCCAAAGAACAATGCGGTTTTTCCTTCATATGCGTGAAGATGTTAAAATCAAATTATATATTGGGGCGCTTTTGACCTGTTTTATTAATGTGTTGGTACTTTCCTTTTTTGAGGTAATTTTAGAGGGGCCTTATATGGGTTCTTTTTTATGGATTACCATGGGTTTGACAGTGGCCCTGGAAAATGTTTACCAGAAAAGAGAGACTGAAAATAGTCTACGGGATGATGCATGAAAAATTATAGTTTGGCTTGTATCGGTGCGGTTCCACCTCCTTATCATGGGGTGACCATTTTTAATGAAGGACTACTAAATTCAAGAATATCGAAAGTTTATAGACTACATCACTTGGATATTTCGGACAAAAGGAGCTTGGAAAACTTGGGTAGAGTCGATTGGCGAAATGTCTACTTAGGGCTGAGAAATCTTTGGGATTTAGCCAAGTTATGTTTGAGAAAAAAACCCGACCTGGTCTACCTTCCGATCGCCCAAAATATTGCTTACCTGAGGGATGGAATGTTTATTGTTGTCGCCAGATTCTTTAGTAAAGCGAAAATCGTAATTCATCTACATGGCAGTTACTTCAAAGAATATTATAATCATACTAACTGGTTTATGAAACAGTTCATAGATTTTACTATGGGCAAAGTGGATACGGCTATAGTTGTTGGGAACCGTCTGAGGTATATTTTCGACGATTGGATAAAGGATATCCAGGTTGTGCCCAATGGCACACCATTTAATCCTAAGCTAGGCAATAAATTCAAAAGGAATAGAGATACTGTGATTATCTCCTACCTTAGCAATCTTTCGAAAAGCAAAGGAATCCTTGATACAATAAAGGCTGCAAAAACTGTGACCAATAAACATGCCGAGGCTTACTTCAAATTTGCAGGTCCTTGGCTGGGACAGGAGCCGGCGACGAAAAAATCTGCTTTTAGATTCATTCGGGAAAATCATCTTGAGAATAAAATTGAATTTATGGGCACAATCTTAAGAGATAATAAAAAGGAGTTTCTAGTGGATACAGACATATTTGTTTTTCCATCTTGTTGGTATGAGGGACATCCTATGGTGATTATAGAGGCAATGGCGGCAGGATGCCCGGTTGTCTCAACCAAGAATGCGGGTGCAATCCCGGAGACTGTTATTGATGGAAAAACGGGGATTTTGGTAGAGAAAAAGAATCCTCAAGCTGTTGCCCAGGCTATTATAGAACTTATTGAGAGCCCGGAGCTCAGGGTGAAAATGGGAATGGCTGGAAGAAAAAGGTACGAGCAATATTATACTCAGGAGAGAAATATTGAGAATATGATCAGGGTGTTTGACCATGCTCTAAAAAGAGAAGGTGTATAAAAGATGACTTTACCGACATTTTTCGTGCAAATCGCAGAGGCACAGAGCCAAGAAGAATTTTTAAGGAGTTTTTGCATGGGGAGAAATTGAGACGATGAAACAGGTTATGCAAAACTATAAAACCGGGCAGCTCAAAGTAGAGGAAGTTCCGATTCCTGCTTTAAAGCCAGGAGGGGTGTTGGTTATAAATGCCTATTCTTTAATCAGCGTGGGCACAGAAAAGACAAAGGTGAGTTTAGCCCAGAAGAGTATTTTGGGTAAAGCAAAAGCAAGGCCAGATCAAGTCAAATTGGTTCTTAATAATATTAAGCAAGAAGGCTTAATCAGCACTTTTAAGAAAGCGGTGAATAAACTCGATACTCCCATCTCTTTAGGCTATAGTTCGTCCGGGGTAGTACTCTCCGTGGGAGAAGGCGCGGAGGAGTTTGAGAGTGGTGATAGGGTAGCCTGTGTTGGGGAAGGTTATGCTTGTCATTCAGAGGTTATCTTCGTTCCTCAGAATATGTGTGTTAAAGTCCCCGGAGAAGTGACCCTGGAAGGAGCTGCTTTTACCGGTGTTGGGGCGATTGCTCTGCAGGGAGTTCGGCAAGTCCATCCAACTTTAGGAGAAAGGGTAGCGGTGATCGGGCTTGGACTATTAGGGCAGTTAACTGTACAGATTTTGAAGGCTAATGGCTGTGGAGTTTTGACAGTTGATCTGGATCAAGAGAGGGTAAAGCTATCCAGGGAATTGGGTGCGGATATTGGTGCAGTAAGTAAGGTAGATGATATAGAAAAACTGGTTGAAGGATTTTCGCAAGGATATGGGGTTGACGCGGTGATCATCACCGCCGCTACCTCCAGTAATGAACCTATAGAACTGGCAGGAAGAATATCCCGGGAAAAAGGAAGGGTGGTCGTGGTTGGGGCAGTAAAGATGGATATTCCTCGCAAGGATTATTTTGAAAAGGAAATCAGTTTAGTTATTTCCCGGGCCTTTGGTCCTGGTCGATATGACAAAATGTTTGAAGAGAAAGGAATTGGGTATCCCTTCGGCTATGTGCGCTGGACGGCAAGAAGAAACATGGAGGAATTTTTGAGTCTGTTAAAGGAAGGGAAAGTCAATGTAAATAAGATTATAACTCATCGCTTTAGTATAGATGAAGCTCCCGAAGCTTATGAGATGATCAGGGCTAATAAGGAAAACTTCCTGGGCATTCTTTTCAAATATAAAGAGGATAAAGAGTTATCATCCGAAATTATTCTTGTTGAGAAAAAAGGAAGAAAAGCTAAGGGGATGCTAAATATTGGCTTTATCGGCGCGGGAAGTTTTGCCCAAGGTTATTTATTACCTAATTTTAAAAAAAACCGAGGGATTAATTTCAAGGGAGTGGCTACCGCTACTGGCATAAGTTCTCGGAATGTTGCCCGGAAGTTTCATTTTCAATACTGTACCTCTAACTATAGTGACATCTTAGATGATCCGGAAATAGAGTGCGTAGTGATCGCTACCAGACATAATCTCCATACAAAATTAGCTATTGAGGCATTAAGAAAAAACAAAGTCGTTTTTGTAGAAAAGCCTTTAGCTTTGTCAGAAGAAGAACTGAAAAAGATTATTAAGACCTGGACTGAGACACAAGGGAGACTTATGGTTGGATTTAACAGGAGATTTTCTCCTTTTAGTCAAAGAGCAAAGGAATTCTTTAGGAAAAGAACCGGTCCTTTGGTTATTAACTATCGGGTGAATGCCGGACCTCTTCCTCCAGATCATTGGCTTCATGATCCTCGGGAAGGCGGTGGTAGGATTGTTGGCGAGGTCTGTCATTTTGTTGATTTAATTCAGTATCTAGCAGGTTCACATCTAGTTAGCGTATACGCAGAGACAGCCGGCCGTTATAATGAAAATATCCCCCCGGAGGATAATGTCGATATCATTGTCAAACTTGACGACGGCTCCATGGGGAACATTTCCTATTCAGCGGTTGGAGACTTATCTTTTCCTCGAGAGAGATTTGAGATATTTGGTGAAGAATCTGTGGTTGCCGTTGACAATTTTAGAGAAGCAATCTTTGTTCGTAAAGGAAAGAAGAGGAGAATGAAGAAAATAGGACGAGATATGGGACACAAGGGCGAAGTAATGGCTTTTGTTGAGGCAGTTAAGACTGGCAACAAAATGCCTATAGATTTTAAAGAGGTCGCTTTGACCACGTTGGCAACTTTCAAGATTCTTGAATCTATTAGAAAAAGAGAAGCCATCGATATTGATCTATCTAAGGTATTGTAACGCTCAAAGAGAGAAATATCTTGCAAGACAAGATTGAGTTTTTAGGTTTTCAATTTGCTAACCTTACTCTAGATGAGGCTGTAGTAAGGCTGGTCCAATTTATTAAGAAAAAGACTCCTCATATGGTCTTTGCACCCAACGCGGCGCTACTGGTTTGGGCAAGTTCAGATAAGAACTTAAAGAAAATTTATGAGGCCTCTCACTTACTGATCGTGGATAGTGTAAGTGTTTTTTGGGCAATGCGGATCCTGGGCAAACCTATTCGTGAGGCAATAAGTGCAGTACGACTAATGCTCAGGTTTATTGAATGTGCAGCAGATAAAGGCTACACACTGTATTGCTTGGGTGCTAGAGAGACAGTGGTAGAAAAGGCAGTCAAAAATCTTTGTCAGAAGCACCCCACGTTAAAAATAGTTGGCTGGCATCATGGTTATTTTGACTTCGAGCAAGATATTGGTATTATTAATACCATCCGGGATACCAAGCCGGATGTCCTTCTCGTTGGTATGAGTACGCCGATGAAAGAAAAGTTTATAAGCAAAAGTCTACAGCAACTAAATGTCCCGGTATGCTTAGGGGTAGGGGGTGGTTTCGATATCGCTGCTGGGATGTGCAAATTAGCACCGCAGTGGGTAAGCAGAATAGGACTTGAATGGTTTTATCGTCTGATACAGGAGCCAAAAAGATTATGGAAGCGGTATCTTATAACAAATTCGATTTTTACCTGGCTTGTCTTAAGTGAATTTATAAAAAAGCTTTTTAAATCTCAGGAGAGGAGAGAAAACTTATGAACTATTTAGAAGTCTACAAAGGCGAAAAAATATTGGTAACAGGAGGAGCAGGGGCCATTGGAAATAATTTAACAAGAGCATTAGGAGAAGCAGGTGCAGAGATGATAATTGTTCTGGATGATCTTTCATCTTCAGAAGGATGGAATATACCCTCATTACCAAATCTACTTTTTGTGGAAGGTAGTATCCTTGACGAAGAAAAACTTAAAAGAGTATTTTTTGAAGAACCCAAATATGTATTTCATCTTGCTGCTTTTTTTGCCAATCAGAATTCCTTAGATCATCCAGAACGAGATTTGCTTGTAAACGGGTTAGGGACCTTAAAGGTGCTGCGCTACTCTCAATTGACAAAAGTTAAACGATTTATTTATGCTTCATCAGGATGCTCTATATACGGCAGTGAGTCACCACTGCCGCTCCGGGAAGAATGTATGTCGTTACATCTGAGTTCACCTTATCAAATTACAAAAATGCTGGGCGAACTTTATGGTAATTTTTTCCATCATCATTATGGTTTACCAGTAGTAAAAACGAGATTTTTTAATTCTTATGGACCAGGAGAGATTCCGGGGCAATATAGAAATGTAATTCCCAATTTCATTTACTGGGCGATGAAGAAACAGACCCTACCAATAACAGGCACCGGGGAAGAAACAAGAGATTTTGCTTATGTAGGTGACATAGTTGATGGGTTGTTAAGGGCAGGCTATTTTGAAGAAGCAATCGGAGAAGATATGAATCTAGCTTCGGGTAGAGAAACAAAAATTATTGATCTTGCCAATTTGATTAATAAACTAACAGGTAATAATAGTGGTACCCGATTTGTAGGAAGAAGAAAATGGGATACAAAAGATAGACTTCTGGCTTTGGTTGATAAGGCAAAGAAACTAATCGGCTATGAACCAAAAACTGCTTTTGAAAAAGGGGTTAAAAATACAGTTCAATGGTTTAAAGAAAATTGGGACAATATTGAAAAAAGTGCACATTTTGGTCCAGGTGTTTCTTCAGCAGTAAGAGACTTTTATGCTCAAAGTTACTAACTTATTACTTAAGAATAGAATTTGCGATCTGGTGTTCTTGCAGACTAGACAGTGAGGAAGACAGAGGAGTTTTACAAGGCTGGTTTGATTGGTTCGACTATTTGCTAGGAGAAGCCGGTAGTGTTCAAAAAAACGATATGTTCAGTTTGTTTAGTTGTTTTTGATGTTGCCTCGTTGTTCTCATCTCTCTTTTTAGCTTACCTGATGAGGAGAGAGATTCTTTTCTATATTCACCCTGCTTTCAGGGTGTGGATCGTTCCCTTTAAGCCCTACCTGATGAACTATCCTTACCTTCTGGGGCTCTGTGTGGTGATCCTTGCTTACGAGGGGCTTTATACGAAAAGATTCCTCTTAGGAGAGGAAATAAAGCGGCTCTGGAAGGGGACAAGTCTTTTTTTTCTTATCATTATGGTCCTAACTTTTGCTGCTCGTATGTCCGTGAATGTTTCCCGCGCGGTGGTAATTCTTAGCTGGGTTTTGAGTCTTTTTCTTTTACCGGCCTTTAGGCTGGTGGCAAAAAGAATATTGGATAAAGCAGGAATCTGGCAGAGAAATATACTCATTCTGGGGGCGGGAAGAACGGGTGAAATGGTCTTAGAAAGAGTTAAGAAAAATAAGAATATGGGATATAAGCCGATTGGTTTTCTGGATGATGATGAGGCTAAGCTGGACAGAAAAATAGGCGGAGTTAAGGTACTGGGAAAGCTTTCTGAGATTAAGAGCTGGGTTCGGCAAAAGAAAGCAAGGGATGTAATGATTGCTATGCCGGGAGTTTCTCGAGAAAAACTTCTGAAGGTGGTGAGTCTCTGTGAGGGGGTGGTGGATGAGATAAGGGTCATTCCTGATATGTTTGGCCTGGCTACGGTGGGGGTTAAGGCTGAGGATCTGGATGGGATTCTTTTATTTGATATGGAGTGGAACCTGGCCAAGCCCCGCAATATTTTCACTAAAAGAA
>CAYTTK010000106.1:0-9235 GCA_964440735.1 uncultured Pirellulales bacterium | reverse complement strand
GCTTATAAGAAGATTTCCGAGGTGATTGGCCCAGATAATGCTGCTCTTATCGAGATTATGAAACTGGTCGAGGCCGGGAGAGTCAGGATTACGCCGGAAGTAATGGTCGGCGGTGCGGGTGCAGGTATGACAGATGCGCTGATGGGAACTGTTCTGAGGGGGATGCTCGATAAAGAGGCTGCTGCCAGGGAAAAATAAATGACATCTATGATATAGATGCTGAAAGCTCAAAAGCCCGGAAGATTAGATAATATTTTCGGATTAGTGGAGCGTTTCGAATTAGCTCCTGCAGGTTGTAAAAGAAAGATGTTTGAAAGTGTTGCATGATAAAAACTCCTTTGTTTTGGTTGTAAGTATTTTCCTTAACGACAGTTATATAACAGCCAAAACGGAGGAGATTGCAAGAAAATAATGATTGTAAACCATTATTTAATATGGATTTACGTATTTCGCACAAGGGTTTTTATTTATTTGTGAAAGGAGATGAATTATATGGTTTGCGAAGAAAAACCTCAGGTGCCCGAAGAACCCCAAGTGACACCATCCGAAGAACCTCAAGAGACGCCATCGGAAAAGCCTCAAGAGGCACCATCGGAAGAGCCTCAACGGGCGCCGACAGAAACCGAAGAGAGTTAGTATTTATCTGGGGAGGGAGTTAGATGGGCAGTCTGGCTCCCTCCTGTAGCTGATTTCTCCTGGAATTTGTAATAATTCTCAGGTACGCTAACCCCGTGTGGCACTCTACGAAAAGCGGGCTACTTACCCCCTTGGTGGGGCACCTCCCAAAATGTTTTCAATCGAAGAAAACCACCTTACAGGGAGACCATAGGAAGCCCAGCAGAATATCAACCGCAATTATCCAAGCCGTTGCAAGTACTGGCCAACACTGTGCAGGATGGTAAAGAGGGGGGGGCAGATAAAGGTGGTTATACTTCCCGATTGGACGGTGAAAGGAGGTTGGAAAGGCGAATTTTTTATCGACAGGTATGTGGACTTTCAGGTGATGACCTGTAACTTTAAAGGTTTCCTTGACCCCAAGCAGGTGTATCGTGATGAGCAAGGCGATAACCCGACAAAGCTTTTCTTTATAAACAAAGGCAACTTTATGATACTTGAGACCAACAGTGAAAGTGGGCGTGTGCGCAATCTTATGGGAGATGCATACGTAAGAGGATGGATAGACATCGACTATACAGTCAATGGCGAGTTAATTTTCACAACGGACGAAAAGAACTTCTACCGCTATACGTGGCAGGGTAAGGCAACGGAGGCAAAAACGTTGTTGCTGGATTCTCCGGCAATCATCTTGCCGGAAAAGAGGGATTAAATCTGCGGTTTCACCGCAGGCCAAATACATAAATCCTCATAAGGCGCGGTCCCTCGCAGGTCTGACAAAGCCACTAATCAAGCATCGACTTTAATCTTGACATCGGAAACTTTTTCCCGGGACAGTCGGTAATTCTCGCCCCCGGTGTGGTGTTATGACCATAAACACGGCTTTTAGGAATTTTGTAGCGGCTCTGTAAAAAACGGACGAGTTTAACAAGTGACTGCATCTGACGTTCTGTAGGTAATGTATCATTGAAATTACCAACCAGACAAATTCCAACGGCGTTTTCGTTAGCCCAGTTGTTCGGCGTTTTGCAATGAGCACCTGTTACCTGCTGACGCCATCGGAAGGTGACCTCGACCTGGCCATCAGCGCTATTAGTTCCATTGCCTATAACAAAATCGTAGCCGACCCCCTCCCAATAATTGCCTTGCCTGTGCCATTTGTCAAATATTGCTAAATTGCCATTTGCGGTTGCTGAGTGATGTATTACTATAGTTGACCAATTCTTTTCCAGCCGAGAAGGCGGGAACCAGCTACTGGGAATATTTTTACTGAGACCATCCATATTCGGAAGTGGTGTTGGTTTTACTATATTTGGCTGAATAATTTTGGACTCCGGCCGAGACATAATCTCTGGCATCGGTTCGTCTTTATACATACAACCACCCAAAACAAGCACACAGCCGTAAATGATGACAACTCTGTTAACCATCGTTTAATTTTCCCTTTTTATTTTATACTTAGTCCTGTCTTGAAATTGAGCTTTGGTTATATCTGTGTTTGGCTCGGGCTTTTTATTAAAGGCGGCTTTTCTTTATATCTGACCATATATATGCTATTGCCCTGCTGGTTGAATTGAATCGCATCCATATATGAGCGTATCAGAAGCAAGCCCCTGCCTTCGACCATGTAAAGGTTTTTACCAACACGCGGGTCCGGCACAGATTCAGGATTAAACCCTGCACCGCCATCTGTGATAGAAATTTCAACTTTATCCGGGCTTACCGAATAGTCGATTTTGACCTCCTTGGTCGGGTCCATCTTATTACCGTGCTTGACGGCGTTGATGAAAGCCTCCTCTAAAGCCAGGTGTACGGCAAAAATGTCTTCTCTGCCGAAACTACTTTCTTCGAGCTTCGACAAGATTTGTCTGCACACTCCAACTACTTCAGACGGTATGCTTTCAACAACTATTGAACTACTAAAAGGTGCTTTTAATGCCATAATCTTATATCTTCCCGAACTTCCCGGTCGATCCGGATAGGTTGGAACAGAAAAAGCACTTAGTCATTTGCTTTAGACATATTTTCAGTTGCACCTTCTACGTCCCGATAAATATCAAAGACCTTGTTCAGCCGCGTTATCTTAAAAATTTCGTATATCTTTGGGTTTATATTACAAAGTCTTAATTGTCCATCGTGTTCGTAAATCCTTTTACTGGCTCTGATTAAGAGCCCTAAAACGGCCGACGACAAGAACCGAACATTGGAGAAATCTAAAATAATATTAATGTTCTCGGCCTGCTCAACGATGGACATAATCGAGTCCTGAAGGGCCTGTATGTCTGTCTCTTCCAGGATTTTATCGTCGGTGAAAGTAACAATCGTTGCATTTTCGGCATAATCTACACTTATTCTTGGCTTAATCTCAGCCATGATAATCTCCTTAGAAAAATAAAATTCAGCAAAATCCTATGTTAGAATACTTCGTGTGTCAAGCTTTTTGCGAACCTGTGAAAAAATTTGCGAGCTCTTTTTTATTTTCTTAAGGCATTTTTACAATTCGGCAAAATCCAGCGTAATTTTTCAGTTTTTATGTATTTCGAAGATAAAAAACCTTGCAATACTGATGTACATAATTATAATAGGCATAATTAGGCTCAATAAAGTTAATAGAGTAATGGGGTGACTGGTTATACTATCAATGAGTATCGAGAAGCACATAATTTGATGATAGAGTCATTCGTTTGCCTTTTTTGAGGTGTGTCCCCTCATATTGCATTAAATAACACTTGTAACAATTTTGACATTTTTTGCCCGTCAAGGCTCGCCCTTGCCGAGACTGAAAGGAGTTTAAAGTGAAAATAAGTAGATCCACAGGATATGCACTTTTAGCGGTCGGCTATATAGCACAGCATCAAGAACAGAAGATTATTTTGTCCCAGGACATATCTAAAAAATATGATATACCTCTGGAATATCTGCTCAAGATACTCCAGCAGTTAGTCAGAGCAAATGTTTTGCGTAGTAAAAGAGGACCACGCGGCGGTTTTTCTCTTGCCAGACCGCCGAGAAAAATTACAATGCTCCAGATTGTCGAAGCCGTTGATGGACCTATTATCAATCAACTCAACCTCGCAGAGCAGGCACATGGAGAAAAAACCAGCGTTCGGGCTGAGAAGGCCTACACAAAAGCAATCACCGAGGCAAAGAGTGTTTTCGAGAAAACGAAACTTTCGGAATTAATCAAAGAATAAAAAGCAAACCACAAAAGCGTAAGGATATAAGAATAAAGAAACGCTTACGGCTTGTGCGCTTATGATTCAGAGCTTATAACAAAACTTTCTGTTGCTTTCTGTCATTCCCGCGAAAGCGGGAATCCAGAGCTTTTATGAAAGTTATTTCGGTTTTGTTATAGACTCTTATTATGTAGTTAACAAATGAATATTAGCGAATTTCAACAGATAATTTCCCAAAAATACAAGAAGCGAGACGAGCAAAGAGGCGTCCCCGCCACATTTATGTGGTTTATTGAAGAAGTCGGTGAGCTTGCTACAGCCCTTGCATCAAAGGATGACAAAAATAAAGAGGAAGAATTTGCTGATGTGCTTGCCTGGCTTTGCACGCTGGCAAACATAAGCGATGTGGATTTGGAAAAGGCCTGTGCCAAATACACCGGCAATAAAGTCAAAGGATTCAAACCTAAATAGTGGGCTGGAAGGTTTGGATTGGAATAGTTCAACTGTGTGAAATTCAGCAGTTCGTCGGATTTAAGCTATCAATCAGATTTAATCTGCTCTTTACTTAGAGATTCTTCGATGATTCTCTCGATTTCCTCAATCCGAGAACTATGAATGTCCATCCCAACGACATTTCCTTCTTTATCTATTATCCAGACAGACGGTATTCCGCGGATTTCGTAAACTCTTGCAACGCTGTTTTCCCAGTTTTTATTCTCCTCGAATAGCTGCGTCCAGGCAATTCCCTCCTTTTGGCAGAATTCCACAAGTACTTGTTTATCTCGGTCCAAAGAGATACCGACCATCGCGAAATCATCACGTGATTTATATTTCTCATAAATCTCTTTCGTCTTCGGCATAGAACTAACGCAGGGCCCACACCAAGTTGCCCAAAAATCAATCAGAACTACTTTTCCGCGGTGGTCTTGTAATCTCCATTCGGTGCCATCCAGTGTTTGTGTGACGAAATCAGAGGCCTTTTTACCAATGAACTTTTCAACTTTAACTTGTTTAGCCCGCTGCCATTTCCAGCTTTCAATTGGATTGTGAGAGCGAAAGCCGAACCAAAAGCCAAGACCAACACAGGCCAGTATGACTATGGCCAATCCTATCAACTGAACTTTCGAGCCCTTAGTGGATAAAGAGGTCTGGATTGAAATGCTTTTGTAAGTCCTGAGTGCCAATGTAATAACAACCACATTTAGGATGAGAAAAAGCCCAAAAACCACAGCTATATAAATTTTGGAACCTGTAGGCAGGTCTCCTAATACCTGATAGATAAACAAGCAAAATAGCACGACATTACATATAAGCGCAATGATTGATATTATAATTTTTATGAGATTTGCTTTTTTCATTGAGCAAAACCTTCACCATTATCTGCCTACATTCAATAAATCTTGACGAAGCGAGACCCTATTACTATCCGTTGCTTCTTTCGGTTGCTTCTTTTTGTTCGTCACCAACTTCGTCAGGAAGCTGTTCCTCGTCGGCCCTGGTCATCACTGCTGCAATCGCTCGATAAAAACACCATCCCAAACCACCTACGATAATCAGAAATACCACAGCAAGGATTATATAAGAAACACCTGTTAACTCATGGTGAACCGGTGCCTGTACCTGCTCTGTTGTCAGATTTTGAGTTATGCCAATCAGGAGCATCGCGACAGTTGCACTTACATCCATCGTTGCCACTATCCCCGCCCATCTCGCAAACCAGCTCACCTGACTGCTAACGGTATTATACTTATCCACAATGTAATTACTGAGCAGTATCAGAATAAAACAACCTGCTAAAAACGACCATAGAAGCGGACTGCCGGGCGCATTTTCTGCCGCCTCCTGTATCGAGCTGTTAAGAATAATAAACAGTAAACCTGCTGCCGGAATCAATGACAGTAAAAGCAATATTAAGCCGCTAAATCTGGCTCTGGTTTCCAGATTCTGCTCTTTATGCGGCGACGCCTGAATATCCTGACGACCTTTGGCCAGTGTGAAAATAACAGCAACAACAGGTACCATCGCTATAACACCGAGTCCAATACAGTTTGGCAGTATCCACGTGCCTTCTGGGGTCCTTAAGAAACCACCCTCGGCGGTCAAATCGTCAAATAGCTGCCAGAAGAAAAGTGTGCCAAGCAATACGGGGATTACTATCCGAATCAGATAATCCCACCATCTTCCGAGATTCCAGTCGCTTCGGCTGTTTGCGTGACGTCTTAACATTCCAATCCGCCAGAGCCAGCCCAAAACAAGACATTCCAATAGGCCCATAAACGCAATACCCCAGGTCCCGTTTGCAAAGCCGTCAATAGTCCAGAGCCAGTTTAACCCCCCTTTTGTGATGAAGAACAGTCCAAAAAACAAACCAACAATACTAATGCCCGGCAGGACAATATCCCTTCGCCACCCCGTTTTATCAACGATACTCGCCAAAACAGCTTCGGTAATCGAAAATGCCGAGTCAATCCCCAACATCACAAGTGCAAAAAAGAAAACAAAGCTAAACCACGCCGAATATGGCAACTGCGCTAAGGTATAGGGGAATGCTACGAAGGCAAGCGAAGGGCCCTGTTCAGCCACCTTTTCAACCGATACGGGATATCCTGCCTGCTGGGTTATGAAAGCCATTCCACCTAAGGTGGCAAAGACCGCTAATCCCGCAACAAAACTGGTGGCAAAATCCGCAAGACTGACAATGGCGGCGTTATTATTAATGTCACTTTTCCTGTGCAAAAAGCTGGCATATGTAATCATTACACCCCAGGCAAGGCTTAGAGAAAAGAATACCTGTCCAAACGCACAGCGCCAGGTAACAGGTTTAGCCAACTCAGACCAGACCGGGTCGAGGTAATAAGCCAGCCCCTGCATACTACCTTCAAGTGTCAGGCCGCGCACAGCCAGTATGAGCAGCATTAACCATGGTAGAGGCACAGTCAGCCACACGATTTTACCGACCAGCCGCACACCTCTAAAGATGCAAAAGTACATCGCCACCCAGGTGAGAAACAGTGGCCAGACTATCTTCCACTGGATAGGACCAAGTTTAGGTCCTTCTTGATAGTTTAGATACTCCTGAAAAAAGAAATTTTTCGCGTTTGCTACTCCTTCAAGTCCCTCACCGGCCCACGGCAACTGCCCACCGTTGAATATCCCAACAATACTGTACCACAAATAGCTGAAGCAATACGCCAGAAGCACAGTGTAGTAGGTGATGACGACAAAGCCCATAAGGGTTCCCCACCAGCCAACTAACTCAAAGCGCCTGTGTGCCTGCTTAAATGCATTCGGTGCTGCCTGTTGAGTATAATGGCCCAGGCTGAACTCAAGAATCATCAAAGGAATACCAACCAAAAATAAGGCGATTATATACGGAATCAGGAATGCACCACCCCCATAGCTGTAAAGTTTATATGGAAATCCCCACAGATTACCTAAACCTACCGCTGAACCAACCGCTGCAAGGATAAATCCGCCGCGTGTTCCCCAGCTTTCCCTTCGCTCTTCCAAAAGCTCAGGCATTACTAATCATCATCCTTTAAGGAATACTGCGGTAAGTTCTTCTTAATCCCAAGCAACTCCAGCGTATCACGTTCAATAATACTTCGAATGTTACCACGTGGAACCGTTGGAAGATTGGTGTCAGCTAAAAGCATATTAAGGCCGAGCAGCGTCTCTATACACTCGCCTGCGCTGCCGGATGGAAAGCCGCTGCCGAACAATAGTTTACCCATCACGCCGCGCTCATGCCCTGCAACCACGATATTGTAAGTCTGCCAGACGTTGCCTGGCCTTATTGTCAAATCTGCATACACGTTTTTGTGTTTGGCCACCATCGACAATGTCTGCTCAACGAAAGGCAGACCCATAGTCCCGATTATAATTTTCAACCCTGGAAACGTTCTGGCGACCTCATCCAAAAGGTATGGCTGGGCGTAATCCAGAATGGCGTCCGGCTGTAAAGTGCCACCGTTGTGGAAGAAGACAGGCAGGCCGAGCTGTTGTGCCGATTCGTAAAAGCGCATTGCCCTGCTGTGCGAAGGGTGAAAACCACAGCGACAGCAGTATAAAACCACACCCTCAAGTCCGAGTTTTTCTTTAATGGCGGTCAAATTTTTTATACTGATATTATCCTTGGTGGGCTCTACAACAGCGAAACCAACCATTTTTTCTTTATGTTTGTTTATATACTCGGATAGTTTCTTATTGACCTGTTCGCTTGGTCCTTCCGGGGTAGCCAACACTACGCAGGCATCCACTGTCTGCACTGCCTCCAGATGTTCAGATGTCCCGACATCGTCATCACAGGTATAATTTATATGGGTATGACAGTCAATTATCATATTACAATGCCCTTAATTTTACAGTTTTCAGTAACCCTTTATCAGCAATCAATAATCAATTATGTTACCTGCGTCAAGAAATATTTTGCACTTCTTCAAACGGTGAAATGGTAACATATCAATCTGGCTAACCATCTAACTGTGAAATCGGCAAAAAGCTTTTCTTGACATTAGAAAGTAATGATTGTAATATGCCCCAAAATCGAGTTTTTATAAATAGATAGTTTATGGATTGTCCGGTTTGCAAAAATGCGATGATTACCCTTGAGATTACAGACGTTGAAATCGATTATTGCACCGATTGTGGCGGTATCTGGCTTGATGCAGGCGAAATGGAACTACTACTCGGTGAACGGGAAAAGGCCAAAAAACTGCTCGATTCGTTCAAAATCAACGACAAATCTCCTGAAAAACCAAGAAAATGCCCTATCTGCGACAAAAAAATGTTGAAAATCATCGTCGGCTCCTCTGAACCGGCACTGCTTATAGACAAGTGCCAAAAAGGCGATGGGCTGTGGTTCGATAAAGGGGAATTGCAGGATATCGTGGATAGAGCAGAGCTTGACAAAGATAATAAGATTCAAAAATTACTGGCTGATATGTTCGGTCACGCTCTGCAAAATTGAAAGCTTTTAACAAAAAAGAAGTATTTTATCGTTGTCATCCCGTGCTTGACACAGAATCCATATCATTATTTATTGGATTCCTGCTTCCGCAGGAATGACACTGGTTCATTTTGTTAGACGTTAAAATAAGTGGAAAAAATAGGTCCGGCCGCTCAAGAAGAAAATAAGTAAAGTGCAAATTCAACAAGGCACAATTTAACGAAAGGAGAAAAATAATGATGACCATAGTATCACCAATCGTTGCTCTCTCTACGTGGACTATAATATCGCTGATTGTCGCTGTCGTTGCGATTATAGCGGTAATTATCCTTAAAAAACGAGGATAATACAAATACGAGCAGGAAAACAATAAAGCATATTTAATATAAAGGAGAGGAACTATGATAGCACTGATTATTGTTGTTGCCGTTCTTGTTCTGCTGATTATTTTTGTAATCGGTGTTTACAACGCCTTAATTCGCCTTCGCAATCAGGT
>CAYTTK010000105.1:0-9293 GCA_964440735.1 uncultured Pirellulales bacterium | reverse complement strand
ATACAATAAAATGAGTCAGACCTTGGATGCTATTCTGATAATACAGCATTCTCTGCAAGATTTTTATATTGCTGTTCTCGCTTATGCAGGCTGCTCAAAACCTAATCTCGATAATATTGACAGACGTATTATTGAAGAAGTCCGTAACGGTACTGCAACCTATGGAAACAATGGTATTATTACTACCCCGAGCGATGTTGGTGGCTGGCCGAATCTACAAGGCGGACCAGCTCCTGTCGAATCCGACCATGACGGTATGCCGGATGTGTGGGAGAAGGAAAGGGGCCTCAATCCCAATGATGCCTCCGACGGACCCCAGGATCGTAATGGCGACGGGTACACCAATGTGGAAGAGTATATCAACGGATTGGTGACGTCCGGTGCTTCTCAAGCGGCTGCCCAGCCGTCGGCTAGGCCGGGTTTGGTTCTCGAGGAGTTTGTTTTCGAGAGCTCCCCGTTTTTCCGCTCGTGCCACTCCGCTACAGTGCTGGAACTGCGAAGCGGCGAGCTGCTGTGCGCCTTCTTTGGCGGTACGAGAGAAAGCCATCCCGACGTCGAGATCTGGATGTCTCGCAAGCCACTCGCCAGCGCATGGACAGCCCCCGTGAGCGTCGCTGATGGTAATGAGCCCAGAGGCGAACGGATGTCGACTGGGAATCCCGTGCTGTTCCAAGAACGCGCGGGTGAGGTCATGCTTTTCTATAAGGTCATCAAGCCCGATGTGGGATTTTTAGGTAGGGTCAAGACCTCGAGCGACGGCGGTCACACCTGGAGTGAGCCGCGGAAGGTCGGCGACGGGCTTATGGGTGCGGTTAAGAACAAGCCGATCCAACTCGACAACCGCACCATCTTGTCCCCTTCCAGCACTGAGGACGATCACGGTTGGCGAGTCCACATCGAGCGCAGCACGGACGGTGGCAAAACATGGAAAATCATCGGCCCGATCAACCCCAAGGCCAAAATCGGCGCTATCCAACCCACGCTCATGACCTACCCCGATGGCCGCATCCAGATGTTCTGCCGCACCCGATCCGAGCACGGTTTCATCGCCCAGAGCTGGTCCGAGGACGGCGGACTCACATGGTCTCCGCTGGAAGCTGCGGTGCTGCCAAACAACAATTCAGGCATCGACGCTGTCACGCTCCGCGACGGACGCCAACTGCTTGTCTACAACCATTCCACGCGCACACAACCGGGAATGGGACACAAGGGACGCGGCATCCTGAACGTGGCGTTGAGCCATAACGGAATCGACTGGGAAGCGGCGCTTGTGCTCGAGCACCTCGACGAGCGAGGCAAACAGTTCTCCTATCCATCCGTGATCCAGACCCGCGATGGGCTGGTGCATATTGTTTATACCTGGCACCGTAAGCGCATTAAGCATGTCGTGCTGGATCCTGAACGTTTGGAGACCACACCGATGCCCGATGGCAAGTGGCCGACCGAGGGACCTGCCTCGCTTCGCCACGTCGTTCCGTTGCAGCCCAAGGCGACACGGACCATGGACAAGCAGCGATAACTGAAATGTGCAAAGAGGATTATGCATCGTCTGTTCACGACAGAAAACTGATAACCGAATACTGAAGCGTAAGGTAAACCTATGAAAAGAAAAATGTTACTTGTTTTACTGACTGCCGTCGCTCTCATCGCCGGTTCCGAAGCGGTGCTGGCGAAATCCGAACCCGGGCCTACGGATGGCAGGCCGCGTGTTATCGCTACGACCGACGGAGAAATTGATGACCAGTGTTCCATGGTCCGATTTCTGCTCTATGCCAACGAATGGGATATCGAGGGTATCATCACATCGAGTTCACAATACCACTGTCATGGGCATAAATGGCCTGGGGATGACTGGGTACAGCCGTACCTGGATGCTTACGCAAAAGTCTATCCCAATCTTGTCAAACATGACAGTCGGTATCCAACACCGCAGTACCTGCAGGCGCGCACGTTCCTCGGAAACGTGGAAACGGAGGGTGAGATGGATGCGATCACCGCCGGCTCACAACACATTGTCAGGGCCCTCCTGGACGAGTCGGACGACCGTCCAATCTGGCTTCAGGCCTGGGGTGGTACTAACACCATCGCCAGGGCCCTGAAAACCATCGAAGAAAAGCACCCGGAAAAAATGGCTTACGTAGCGAACAAAATACGCTTCTTCTTTATCTGGGAGCAGGATTCAACTTATCAGGACTACATCCAGCCCCACTGGGGGAAGTATAACATTCTGACTATTATCTCCGATCAATTTATTGCCATCGCGTACCACTGGAACAAAATTATACCCCCAGAGCAACAGAAATTTTTTACAGGGGAGTGGATGAAGGAAAATATCTTACAGGACCACGGTCCTCTGTGCGCCTTATACAAAGCCCATAAGGACGGGCGTTTCAGATCCGAGGGTGATTCACCTGCGTTCTTTCATACCATTGTGACCGGATTGCGAAACATGGAGTCTCCCGGCTGGGGTGGTTGGGGCGGCCGCTATATAAAAGTCCGCGAAAACACTTGGCTCGATCCTATCCCTGATTCCGCGTACCGGTATCCCAAGGGGAGATGGTACTCGTCATCGGCCTGGGGACGTCGACACATGCGATCAAAAAAACCGGAGGACAAGAAACTCCTTACACAGTATCTCAAACCCATCTGGCGCTGGGCGGAAGCGCTGCAAAACGATTTTGCGTCGCGGGCCGACTGGTGCGTGAAATCGTATGAGGAGGCAAATCATGCGCCGGTGGTTGTGCTGGGGCATGCGGGGGACCTGGAGGTGCGGCCGGGGGCGACGGTGGAACTGAGCGCGCAGGGATCCAATGACCCGGATGGCAGTGGACTGGTCTACCAATGGTGGCAATACCGGGAAGCAGGATCCTACGACAGAACCATTGAAATCCGGGATGCCGGGAAACAGGATGCCTCGTTCACGGTTCCCGGCGATGCCGGCAAAGGGAAAACCATCCATATTGTCTGCGAGGTGACGGATACCGGCAAACCCCGACTGACGCGTTACCAGCGTGTGATCGTGACGGTGGTGCCATAGCTAACCCGGATTTTCGCTCCGACCTTCTCGAAGAACTACTGACGCCGATAGGATTCAGGAAGCACAAGGAGGTAAGCATGAAATGTGCACGATTGCTGGTTATTCTGGCAGTCATTTTGATTATGGCAGGATGTAAACAGGAGGAAATAAAAATGAAAGAAGGAACATTTGGCAACGACCTGGAATTTCTAAAGAAATATACCGATGTTTTTGTCTTATCAGACAAGTCCGGTGAAAGTCAGGTAGCGGTTATACCCAAATATCAGGGACGCATAATGACCAGTACCGCAGAAGGGACGAAAGGACTGAGCTACGGGTGGCTCAACCGCGAACTTATCGCATCGAGCAAGTTTGCCGAGCATATAAATGTATTTGGTGGTGAAGACCGTTTCTGGCTCGGGCCTGAAGGGGGCCAGTTCTCGATATTTTTTAAAAAAGATGTGCCCTTCGACCTCAAACATTGGTTTACTCCGGCCCCCATTGACACCGAATCGTTTGAACTTGTCTCCAAATCAGATAACAGAGTTGTTTTGAAGAAGGATATGAGACTGGAGAATTATTCGGGAACCGTTTTTGACCTTCGAGTTGACCGTCAAATCCGCATCCTTGAAAAGCACGAAGCTGTCAAGGCATTAGGTATAACACCAGCCGACACAATCAAAATGGTCGCTTTTGAGTCAAACAACAAAATAACGAACACCGGAGAAAAATCTTGGGAAAAGCAAACCGGCCTGCTTTCCATCTGGATTCTTGGAATGTTTAATCCGTCGCCAGCTACAACGGTTGTGGTGCCGTTTCATCCTGGGTCTGAAACCGAGCTTGGTTCGATTGTCAACGATGCCTACTTCGGCAAAGTCCCTGCTGACCGGCTGGTGGTCAAAGAAGATGTTTTATTCTTCAGCGGCGACGGCCAATGTCGAAGCAAAATCGGGCTTTCGCCTCAGCGCGCAATGTCTGTGCTCGGAAGTTACGATGCAATAAACAAAGTTTTGACAATAATCCAATACAATAAACTCCCGGGTGCCATTGACTATGTAAATTCTATGTGGCAGCTTCAGGAGCACCCATACAAAGGTGACGTGGTCAATTCTTACAATGATGGTCCTGCTGAACCGGGGGGCAAACCTTTGGGCCCATTCTATGAATTGGAAACATCGTCCCCGGCGGCAGCCTTAAAGCCGGGTGAATCGATAACTCACATACATCGGACATTCCATTTGCAAGGTCCGGAATCAGAACTTAATGCCGTGGCAAAAGCTATACTAACAGTCTCAGTTGATGAGATAAAATCAGCACTTTCAAAGTAAAATGAAAAAATTACTAATTGCGATTTTACTTACGCTCTGTCTTGGCGGTTCCACGAAGGCGGATATAACAAAGCGAATTGACGGCATCATAAATCGGTCTTCTCAGAAGAAGGTACAGTTTTCCATTCATATTGTAAAAGCTCGTAACGGCAAAACATTTTACAGCCACAATGCAACAAAGCCGTTGATACCGGCCTCGAATATGAAAATAATTACCACGGCAGCGGCACTAAAATACTTAGGCCCGAATTTTAAGTATGAAACAAAAGTCGGCCTTTTGGAAGATACTCTGGTTGTAATCGGAAGCGGCGACCCACTTTTAGCCGACCAGGTAACTGACACAAAATACGGCAGAGAGGTCGGCTGGATATTTGAAGATATAGCAGCAGTTCTAAAACGCAACGGCGTAAAAGCAATCAAAGATATTCTCGTTGATACCAGCATATTTGACGACCAGCGCGTCCATCCAAGCTGGCAGAAAAAAGATTTGAACCGCTGGTATGCCTGTGAAGTATGCGGAATAAATTACAATGATAACTGCATAGAAGTTACGGTAAAGAATAACGATGGCAAAGTTGCTATCTTCATCGAGCCAAAAACAGATTTCGTGAAAATCACCAACAAGGTGACTGCAGTTGCGAAAGGCACAAGCAAAGTCGGTTCTTATCGGACTTCGGAAAGTAATAAAATTGTCATTAATGGCAAATGTAACAAACAGGCAGGGCCGTTTGATGTCGCCATTGAAAGACCTGCTGCGTTTTTCGGGTTTATGCTGGCCGAGAATCTGTCTTATGCCGGGGTCAAAGTTCAAGGACAACTCATAGAAAAGAAACTTAATGGAAGTTCCGACCTAAAAATACTCACTCAATATGACACACCGCTGACTGACTGTCTGGCTCGATGTAATAAAAATAGTCTCGGATTGGCAGCCGAAGCACTTCTAAAAACCATCGCAGCCCACAACAGTCCAAGCAAAAAAAACGGCAGCTGGGCAGGGGGGCAGGAGCTCATATCGCAGTACCTAACGAAACTTGGTATCAATAAAAGACAGTTTTACATCGATGATGCAAGCGGCCTGAGCCAGCAGAATAAATTAAGCGCAAAGGCAATAACAAAAGTCTTATTTAATATCTACAAAAGCAGAAACTGGTCGCTCTACAGGGATTCATTTGCGGTAGGGGGGGTAGATGGAACAATCAGCAAATATTTCACACAGCCAAAGTATAAAGGCAAAATCCTCGGCAAGACCGGCTATATCAACAAAGTCAAATCATTCTCAGGCGTTTGCTCCACTGAAAAAGGCGATTTTCTCTTTTCCATTATTGCCAATAACGCCAACGCCCAGACCCGCAGAGCAATCAACGACATTGCTGAAGCAATCATTGATGACGCTGAATAGAGGAAACTTTGCCGTTTAGCCGTCGCCGGTATGGCGACGCTTGTAATAGAAAAGTAGCCGTTCCGGCTACTGCTAAACAATAAGGAAGTTGACAATGATTATTGCATATCACGCCATCTTCACTACGTACGGCACTTGGCTGCCTAATGACCCGCGAGGCTCATATTCTAAGGAAATTTATAATGGGCAACTTCGGATGTTAGGCAGGATTAAATACGGCCGACAGAATCCGATACCGTCTAAAGAGCGGTTGATGAAATTCTGGACAACTGCAGCACCGAGCCTAAGCCGTCCTCCGGTCTTCTTTGATGACCGTTCCCGCCCAATTATTGCAGGTGCATTCAGCAAAGTTGTTCAACGATTGGGTATAAAAGTGCCAGCTTGTGCGATAATGAATGACCACGTACATATACTTGTTCTACACTGCCAGTATAGGATCGAGTACCTTGTTAATCAGTTCAAAGGCGCTGCAACAAGGGCTTTGAAACTGAAATGTACACCTTGGACCCGTGGCTGCTGGAAAGTCTTTATTACGGACAGCGAAGCGCTCCTCGCCGCCGCCGAATACATTCAGGCCAACCCCATCAGCGCCGGCCTTTCCGCCTAGTCCTGGGATTTCATCACACCGTTACCCGTTTAGCCGTCGCCGGTATTTATCCGCCGAAGTTTTAACGAAGGTGGACGGCGACGCAACACACATCACTCGTTTAGCAGACGCCGGTACGGCGACTAATTACTCACACTCGCCGTTTCTTTGGTAAAACTACCGCGCCTAAGCCAAGCAGCAAAAGCGTAGCTGGTTCGGGAACTAATCTGTAAACATAAATCTTTTCGTTGCTGCCGATAACAAATAACTCCTCATTAACAAAAGTCATCCCCTTTATATAATCTATTCCGGGGTCAAACGAATCCAGTACATCTCCATTAGATGGATTCAACATAGAAATAGTATCCCATGTGGTAGCGAAAAGATTACCATTGCTGAATGCTAAACCAACTCCTAGGCCATAACCAGGGAGACTGTGGTGAAATGTATCTAATACTAACCCGCTATCAGGATCCATTACGAATATTGACTTTGTTAGGTCCATAGCAAATAGATGTGTTTCGTCACTAGTCAATCCCCCCAGTATTGATGTTGTTGGACTTGGCAATGTTCCAAGCTCTACGCCTTCTATGGGGTCAAATATGATTATTTCAGTGGTGGTTATTCCAGGTACGGGGTCGTGTCCTCTTAAGAGTCGACCATTATGAAAAGTCAGACATCCACCCCTCTCGAAAGGGTCAAAGGTTGCTAAGAGTTCTCCAGATGTATTTATATTAATGACAGTATATTGCTCATCAAACGGTGAAGATGTAGTAAATCTCAAGAGTATGAATAAATCAGTACCATCGGAGGCTATTCCCGATCCGGATAAAAATTGAGCACCCGGAACATCAGGAATATCAAACTCATTGACCAAATAAATCGGCCCGGACAGCGTTGTATTAACTACTCCTAAAATTACAATTACTACTACACGAATGATCAGTAGACGTTTCATTTCTGCCTCTACTTCAAAAATATCATTCTTTCACAATAAAAGCATCGTGCAAGATCGCACTCGCATTATTGCTCTATATCCTTAAGCTTATTTAGTGGGGAATACCTGAAGAGGGATTAAATTAAGTCTTCCCACCACCACGCCTCCTTGAAAACACAATTATATCTGATTGGGAGAAAAATGTCAAGAAAAAATCCGATAAAAACCGCATTTCACAGGAAAAATACGTTAAAACACTTATTTTTTAAAGAAAGTTAGCTGTTTAGGTAAGTTCCATGGAAGTGACATTCTCAACGTCTAAAGTAAACAACAGGGCCGTTTTCGTATGTTTTTCTTTCCCAATTTTGGCGGTCCGGTTCGACCACAGCCCCAAAGAGACCATCCTCGAGAAAATCCATTTCTACGCCAAGCATCACTGCAGAAGGTGGCGCTTTTTCAATCAATTCTCCGAGTGTTTCCGGGCCTACGCTATGTGTAACGGCACGGTCTGCTGGGGTCATAAAATCGGCAACTCTGTAAATAAAAGAACCTGCTGAAAGCTCGGTATAAATATCACATCCGCCCTCTAAAGCGTAGAGAGGAGCCAAGGTAAGAATCAACTTCGGGCTTTTGGTTTTCTCGGCGATGTCTTGCGAAATCTTATGCAGCTCAATCGCCGTCCAGCTCTGCGGCCTAAGCAGCCCTGGAATCCTGGACAGGACAACAGGGTAAGAGACAACTGCTGTGAATACGGACAGGGTTACTAAAACAGCAGCAATTTTGAAATGTACCTGAAGACCGGTCTTGTGAACAAGCTTTCTCAAATACAGCAACGGATATGCTGCTGCGATTATCAAAAAGGGCACTGGCGGCGCAAAGTGCTGTTTCCATACTGTCGGTAGGCTCAGGGTAATTATAAAAAATACTAAAGGTAGAAGAGCGGCAAGTAATACATTTGCCTTTTCCGATATGGCCAATCTGCGGCGCTGCCATACAACCATTACGCAAAGATAAACGGCTATTACGATAAGTACAAAATAGCCGGGTTCCGTCAGGCAGCTATATGTAAGGGCAGATTTATTATGAATCATACCTATTTTATGCAGCCATTCGCTGTTGAGTATTTGTATCACGAAAACGTCTAAAAGAAATGCTCGCGGGGCTTGAGCTATCACCCAAACAGGCCATATTAAAACAATGGCAGAAGCAGCCAGAAACGGCAAAATGGTCTTGAATCTTTGTTTTATTGAATTGCCGCCTTTGGACAGCAGAACCACGAAAAATAATAGCTGCACAACGACTGTCGTTATTCTCATACAGGTTGCTAATGTCAGTAGGGCACCAATGCCGGCAACTCGCCAGTATTGCGATTTACTATTAAAATTGGCCGTCAGGCCACTCGTCTCGGCGGGGGCCTGCCGAGCCAGGGTGGATACAAATAACCAGAAAGAAAACGCAACACACAATATTACGACATCATTGTTCCAGGCAAAGCCGTTGGCATAATCTACGCTCGGATTAAATACGTAAAGGACGGAACCAGCCAGTGCAAATAGTATCCCCGACATTTCAAAGGGCTTAAAAATTCGTCGATATACACCGACTATGCACACTATTACGAGGATATCACATACAGTTGAAAGCAAACGGCCTACAAGCAAATAGTGGGTTGTTTTCAATATTTTGTATAAAGCCGCACAAAACAATGAGTGGTAGGGCATCTGGGCCACGTATGAAAAGTCTCTGTAAATCATCCTTCCCTGAGCTAACAAAACGCCGCCCGTGCAATACATTTGCTCATCGCGGCCGAGGGGCTTGGTCATACTGTTTGCCAAGACCGCAAACGAAAGGACAACCAGCACCAGGATAAATAAGACATAAATGACTTTCAGTGGCATTTGATTATTACATTTCACTCAAAAATTGACTCTTGAAAAAAAGCAAATAGTAAATAATAAATTATAAGAGCTTATAACAAAACTGTCCGTTGCTTTCTGTCATTCCCGCGAAAGCGGGAATCCAGATGC
>CAYTTK010000104.1:0-9321 GCA_964440735.1 uncultured Pirellulales bacterium | reverse complement strand
GTTCAATATGGTGCAGCGGCTGTCAGAAAGGCCTTTTCTCCCAAATTTCTGAGTATCAAAAACACAAAGAATAAAGATGCGGCCGATTTCTGGCAGAAAGTCATGGATTTTCAGCTCAACGAGCAACATGCCAATTTCATATTGAACTTTACGGATGCCAGCGTAATGGGCCTTGCCGTGGGTATCAGCCAGGAGATGATCCCCAGGTGGGTACCCGGAAAAGGGCTTGAATACAGCCTTATCGAGCCCTGGAAGATCCAGCGGGATTCGGATGCCCTGTCCCGGGATTCGCAGTCCGGCATGTACTGGATCCATCAGGAGTGGCTGGACTATTTTGTGCTGAAGAAAGGTGAGAAGGCCGGAAGGTATTTCGATGTGGCCCGGGTCAAGCAGATGGAAAGCGACAACCCCGATGACAATGTATTTAGCACCAAAGAAGCCATCAATGCACGTAAGGATATGACCTGGGAGCGGTCAAGATTCCGGAAGCTGATTCTAACCAGTGAGTTCTGGGGTATTGTGCTGGATCCGAAGGGTAACCTTTTATTGCCCTCCGCAACATATACCTTTGCGGGCGGCAGGGTTATCCAGGTACCGAAGGCAGTGTCTTACCCGAGTTTGCGCTGGCCCGGGATCTCATTCTCTCCCCTGCCCAATATCCTGCGCCATGGCGGCCGGGGCCTGCTTGAGGGTATCATGACTATTTGGGAGGCAATGAACAATATCATGTGCCTCCATCAGGACTACATGCAATGGATTGTCAATCCACCAAAGGAGATCAATGTCGATGCCCTGGTAGATCCCGATGATGCCGAGACATGGCCGGGTAAGGATGTGCTGACCAAGGCAACAGGGCAGGGCCAGCAGGCCATACGCATCGAGCAGCGGCGATCCAGGACCAGCGATGTCCTGGCAAATGCCCAGCATTACGACCAGCTCTATCAGAGAGGATCATTTGTGACCGATGCCGTCCAGGGACTGCCCGGATATCGCAAGGATATAACCTACAGGGAATCTGCCATGAATCTGAACCAGGCCATGGGAGTGTTCGGGCTGATGGGAGATAACACCGAAGGCGGAGCTATTGCTGCGGTGAGTGCCGGCCAGGAGATTGTGGAGGCGCATGCCGGTTATAGAGACTATGCGGAGATTTTCACAAAAGAGGAACTGGCTGAATATGGTGTTAGTCCCAATCCCGCGGCTAAAAACGGCGTCAGCGGCGTACCGAGGTTCGACGGTACTTTTCATATATCCGGAATCCAGGCATTGCTCAAGGAGAATGAGACCCTGGTGAATATAAAAAGTGTGATTATACCGCTATCCGAGAGACCCCGGTATGCACCGTATATTAAGCCATATGCGGTCTTGAAGGCCATTGAGACCAGGGTGAACCTGGAGGATGAAAATATCATTGCAACCGAAGACGAGGCAAAAATCATCGATCTACAGATGCAGCTGGCCCAGGGCAAGCAGACAGATGCCATGGAAAGGCTCCAGGAACTCCAGGAGGCCCTGGGAATTGCGGAGCTGGCAGAGAAGATAGATACGATCGAGAAGGATGGGGCTGTGAAGACCATTGAGGATAAAGGCCGGGCTGTGAAGGCGATAAGCAAACCCAAAGAGGTTCAAGGTTAAGAGGTTCACGGTTCAACGGTTAGACGTAAAATCTGGAGGAGAAAATTAAACCATACTATCAAGATAAATTTTCTATATATGTTAGCTGTTAAATTCTTAAGAAAGGAGATTTTTCATGACAGGATTTTATTATTTGTCTTGCGTTGTTTTTATTCTTTTAACTGTATCTGCAATAACTGATACTGGGAATTATAAAAAATCCGGCCCAAGAGGCCTTTATTTTCTTTTTCTTATTTTGTGGGCTCTTGGATATATTACTGGTAGATATGGTGGAATCTAACAAGGCAAATTCAGCAGACGCCAAGGGGCGCTCCTGATTTGCAGCGTTAGGTTGAAAATTATGGCAGAACATTTAGGTTTAGAACCGTTGAACCGTGAACCTTTGAACCTCTTAACCTCTTAATGGTGAACCAACATGGAACAAGGTCCTGATATAGATCCTGTGGAGCAAAAGCCGGTCGATAGTCTGAAGACTAAAAAGGTAGAACGGGAGCAAAAGAAAGAGCATAGCCTGAGAAAGCAGGCCGAGTTTATCAATGTCGTTATCTCTGAGGAAGGGCAATTGCTTATTGCTCTCATTGCAAAAAAACTGGAGAAAAGGATATTGAAATTGATATCCGATGATCCCGAAGCAAGGGCATATGAGAAGATATTGACCGATGTGAAACATAAGGAGAATCTGGCAAAGAAGGCCATTAACGAAATTTATCAAAGACAATTTGCGTGATTTTTGATTTTCGATTTTCGATTTTCGATCTAAAATCTAAGATCTAAGATCATAAATGCGCTGAAGCGCATAAATAAGCCAAAAAAATCGGGTTCTTACCGGCGCCGGAATCAATGGTAAGAACCCGTTTTTTTTTGGCACCCCGCCATAGGCGGGTGAAACTCAACAACCTAAAGGAGGTATATGAGTGATGGCTGAAAAAGAGGAAGAGCAGATTACGCTGGATCTTGATGCGGTTATGGAAGAAGGCCAGGAGCGGTTTGAAGGAGAACTCAAAGAGGCTGCCTCCACTCCCGGAGAAACTCCCGCACCGGACGAGTCCATCCCTGCAAAGGAAGAGAAAGAGAAAGAAAAGACTGAACACCCCGAAGAAACCGAGAGGACAGAAGACAGAGGACAGAGGACAGACAAGGAAGAGAAGCCCGAAAAGCCCGCTAAAGAGGTGAAGGAGGAAACTCCGAAGAAAAAAGAAGAGGAGAAACCTCCTGAAAAGGTCGAGGTTAAGGAAGAGGAAAAACCCTCCCATCGGTTTGAAGACCACGACAAGGCTGAGGAGGGTTACCGAGGTCTCCAGGGCGAGAAGACCAGGGTTGATCAAGAGCTCAAAAAGTCCAGAGAAAGAATCAAGGAACTTGAGGATGCTGGAAAGATCAAGGAAGAGAGGGAAAAGGCAGATAAGGATTTTAATGAGTTTGCCATAGACAAAAATAAAGAGGCCCTCAAGGCAATTGAAGAGCTTGATCCGGATGATGACGAGTATCAGGAGGATGTTGCAAAAATCTGGGCGAAAAAAGACGGGGAAATCAGTGCATATGTTCGGGAACATCCCGGTCTCGCAGCCGGCGGACCGGAAAAGGAAGAAGGGGTAGAGACAGAAGCTGATGAGACAACAGAGGCACAGAAGCATGTCAAGGAGCTGGCCAAAAAGGCAGACATCGATCCCGAAGATGAATATTTCAAGCTGGTATGTCAGCAGGCCCCGACAGAGGATGAACAAGGCAAGCCCATGGATTTCGATCAGCAGATCGAATGGGCTATCAACAAGACAAAAAATTATGTGGATCGCCACAAGCAGGGCTTTCAAAAGGGTCTGGAAGAGGCTGCTGAGGAAAAGAGCAAGAAAGAGCAAGAGGCAGCTCTGCCCCTGGGGAAAGGCGGAAAAGAAAAACCCACAGGTGAAGCCGATGAAGTCAAACCTGTGTCCCTGGATGATGCCATAGAAAGTGCGCTTGAGGAGAGACGCGTATAACCAAGGAGGATAAGTCATGGGTCAAGTATTTACCTGGACATTCGACGCCGCAAGCGGCATCTATAAGAATCATGCGCTCTCGGGCCAGCTGCTCAAGGTTGCCGCCCGGGCGTTCAAATTTGTGCCCTTTACCAAAAAGGAAGACTCCTACGGTAAAGGGATGGGTGAGTCTATCACCTTGATCTATTACAAACCTTTAACCGATCCGACATCGGGCCAGCTCGAAGAACATACCCGCGTCCCTATCGATCAGCTGACCATGGGTAAAAAGCAGATCACCATCAAGGAATGGGGCCGGGGCGTTGAGTATACCGATCTTGCAAAACAGCTCTCCAAGTTCAATCCCAAGGATGGCGCCCAGGAAGGGCTTATGGATCAAATGAATCAGGCCATGGATGTAGCCGCGGCAACGGAATTTGTCAGTACCGATGCCAAGATAATATTCATCCCGACTTCCCTGACAGGCGGCACATGGGATGTGGACGGTTCGCCATCCACGCAGGCTACTGTCAACCTGACCAAGCATCATCTCTCTGCGATCAGGGATTATATGATCAAGGATCTGCATGTTCCCTTCTACGAGGGTGAGCACTTTATCGGGCTTATCTCGACCAAGGCCATGAGAGGGCTCAGGGATGACAAATGTATCGAGGCCTGGAATCTGTATCTGCGTAAGGGTGATCACATCTACCGCGGCGAGATAGGCCAGGTGGAGAGTGTCCGCATGGTCGAGGTAACCAATGAGAGTGCCCTTTCCAATTCCGTGGGTGCCGCGAATGTGCTCGGTGAAGGTGTCATTTTTGGCAAAGATGCCGTAGCCCGGATAGAGATCGAATTTCCGCATCTTAGAGCACAGCCCAATTACACGGCTGATTTTGGCCGCAGGCACGCGGTTGCCTGGTACGGAACCGTGGCCTTTGGTGTGAAATTCCCGACAGCCACGGATCGAGAGGCCAGGATCGTGCGGATTGCGTCAGACGATACTTAATGGTTTTCATCCGCCAGACGCGGACTAAATTGACGATTGTCAATAGTCAGTAATCAATTAACCCGCCGGAATTACGGCGGCTAAACTAAAACAGGAGGATAGAATCATGTTAAGATCAAACGAGCCAGTTGCACTTCCCCTGCATCTGCACGTGGACTATAACGATGCCCAGGGCATCGACATGGATCAGGCCGTAGGGGATATGGGAACATTTATCATTCCCTATAAGTGCGAAGTAGTTCTTGCAGGCCTGGTGGTAACAGAGGTCTGCGCGGGTACGGCAACCCCGGTTGTTAAATTTGACAAGCGGCCCACTGCGGGCAGCGACGCAAGCCGGGGCGATGGCGATGTGGCCAATTTTGCCCTGGCTACCACAGCAGCCGGCAAAGTCATGTATGACGAGGCCGAGATGGGCGATATCCTTGAGCCCGGTGAAGAGGTTGTTGTGGAATTGACTGCCAAGGCGTCGGGCGGGAGCCCTACAGGGCACGTAAAGCCATTCCTGCTCGTCTCCTATCTGCCGGAGATCAAGACCAATCTGACGGATATGGTTAAGACGGCATAACCAAGAAGAGGTTCAACGGTTAAACAAAAAAAACGGTGAATCCAGAACCGTGAACCCGGATAACAATTTGACCCGCCGCTTGCCCCGCCCCTGCGGGGTAAGCCTGGCGGCTAAACCATGAAAGGAGTAAGGCTATGGGAGATTTAGTAGCTACTGATGTGACGATCAGCGTTCCCGTGGATAAAAGGGATATCGGCCACGGGGCATTGCAAAAGAATGTCACCATTGCAGATCTCACATTCGGCGATGGGGCACTGACATATCCGACCGGCGGCGTTCCCTTACCGGCCAAAGAGAAATTCGGCTTTCTCAAGGTAATCGATGCAGGCCTGATCGAGCAAGCCTCGGCAAGCGGGTACGTTCATAAGTTTGATCGGACCAATCATACAATCAGGATCTATAATGCCGGCACCGAGCTCACAGGTGGGGCCAGTACACCGGCGGCGGTGACCTTGAGAATGCTCTTTGTTGGCGAGTAACAACAACAAAACCTGCCACAAAGGCACTAAGTCACGAAGGTTTAAAATTTTAATTATTTTCTTAGTGTCTTAGTGTCTTAGTGGCAAAAAGTAAGGAGTGAGACATGCAGAAACTATTCGTAAAGGAAACCGATAAGGACGGCAAGCCGGTTTTACGGCCCGTTCATATCATCCGGTCATGGCAGGAGAGCGACGGAAGCCAGATCTATCTCCATCACACTGGCATCTACGGATACAAGGATGGGTCCCCGGTAAAGGAAAAAAAGGAGTTTGACATCATCAATGACGCATACCAGAAAAAACTGGCAGAGGCCTGGTGGGATCGCAGCGGTAAGCAGATCTCCGAGAAATATTACGCGGACCGTAAAAAGACACAGGAGGCCAGACAGGATGCGCTTCAAGGACTGACGAAAAGTGACAGCGATCTGGACGCGGCCCAGTATGTCAGGCGGCTTCTCACCGATCGCAAAAAAGACGCATGGTCAGACCCCATGTCCTGGTTTGAATGCTCTCCTGATGGCAGGCCCGATTGGTGGGGTAAGGCAAGCATTATTGAAATCGGCAATTATCGCTACAAGAAACTTGAGACAGAATCGGTTCTACCGGCTGCCGATGAAGACATGAAGGGTGAACCTGGTCCGGCAGAGAAGACGGCAGCCGAGAATTTTTAAAGTTTCCAGGTTCACGGGTTTAACCTCTGAACCTTGAACCGTTGAACCTCTGAACCTTTGAAAGGCTAATCCATGTCCGGACCTATTAAAGAGATGCCGACTCGTATCTGTCCTTATTGTGGTGCGCTCTATATCGAGGACGCCGAGATGTATGAGGATACGGACCGATGCCCCCATTGCGGCAAAGGCGTAGATAGTTTTACATACGGACCGGATAAGGATCCTCCGGGGATATGAATCGTTATCCGTTATCCGTTATCCGTTATCCGTGAGAGGAAATAAAGCATGAAGGAGGTAGAAAAAATGCCGGAAATAAAAGAAATACCGAGTGTTAATTTCAATTTCGGAGAAAAGGCCAAGGTCCAGCCCAAAGGGTTTGAGAATATCAACATCAATGACGATGTTACAGTCATTACCAAGGGAAGAGTTAAATCCGCAAGCGATAAAAGTGATCGGTGGGATATGGCAAAGAAATTCAGCATAGAATTGAAATTTTGCCAGATCGTACCACCTGAGAAAAAGGTGTCCCTGGACGATGCCGTAAAGGATGCAAAGAAGACCGTGTAGTTATCCGTTATCCGTTATTAGCAACGGTCAACGGTCAACGGTCAACATTCACGGAGGTCACCATGGATGGCAAAAAACTAACCAGGGAAGTCCTGGATTTCCTCGATGAGGCCGCACCATCCGATATTCAGGCAAACCAGCGCAGGATCTATGAATGCCTGGATATGGCAGTAGCTATTTTCTGCCGTGAGACCAGGATGCTCCATGCCTCGGTGGATATTCCCACTGCGGAGGGCGAACAGGCATATGATCTCCCCCCGGATTTTATCGATCTCTACATGAAAAACAGGAGTGGGCGATTCTTTGTCAAGTTCTATGACGGCACTACCTATTCCTGGCCCCTGAAGGTCACCTACGAGAAATTGTTCAAGACAAATCTCACCGATACCAAAGATATTCCCGGCAGATTCGCGATCATTGAGAAGGCGGACAAAGAATCCCTTATCCAGGGCACCGCAGATGCAGCCGGTGCAAAATCAGGCGGCCAATGCATCCTCCAGGATGACAGCATGCTGTTTACCACCACAGACAGGGTATATCCCAGGGATATCATCCATAATACCACGGACGGGGCAACCGGCTATGTGCTCTCTGTCACGGATGCCACGCATCTGGTTGCTGCGCTTTTTGAGGGAGCAAATAACGATTGGACCCAGAATGATGTCTATATCATCCAGCCTGCAGCCGAAAAACAATTGGTACTGGATGCCCCTTCCGGAACTACAGACTATACCATAACCGTGCCCTATATCTGCATGCCCTCCCCTGTGTTTTCCGACTATGGCTTCTGGCGTTTTCCATCCATGGTATGCAAGGCCATTGCTGCGGGTGCGGCATCTATTTTCAAGATCCCTAAAGGTGAGCTGACCGATGCAGCCGTGATCGGCGGGCTCTTTTCAGAGGAGATAAAGCGAACACGCATCGAGCGGGCACAGGCCAGGCTCCAGGATGGCCGATATCGAGGACGATATTAAGAGATTCAGGGTTCAGGGTTCGCGGTTCAGGTTTTTTAACCGTTGAACCTTGAACCCTGAACCGCGAACCTTAAAGGAGTTAAATCATGGCACTGACAAAAGCACAGATCCACACCGAGATCCGAACCCTGTTCAATGAGGCGGCAGCCGGGTTTTTTGACAACGCCGATGTCAATAACTGGATCGATCAGGCCGCCATCGATATCTCATCCAAGGCCCTATGCTGCGAGGACGGATCTCAAGAGCTCACATTGGTCGAAAATATACTCGAATATGACAGGCCAACCGGCATTATCAAGGTCATATCCTGTCGATTCGAGAATAAGGGTTTGTATAGAATTGAGCCCAAGCAGATCGGCCACCTCGGGTCCACAACTTCCGGGCCGCCGCAATTCTACTATGAGTTTGCCAAAAAGATAGGGATATATCCTGTGTGCGATGCCGGCAGTGCCACAAAAAAAGTCACTGTCCTGGGTGCAAAGGAAGTGGATGACATAGTGGATGCCAGTTTCCCGGATGAATATCAACCATACGCCATTCTCTATGGGCTTTATCGCGGGTTACTCAAGGATAGAATGTATGCCAATGCCAACAATGTCCTGACCATGTACCTGAATAATCTCCTGTTTCACCGCCAGGATCTCCAGGAGCGAGGCCAGGATTCCCGCGATATGATGAAACTCGCGGACAGAACCGTAGCTGTAAAGGAATAACCTCAAACCGTAATGCCAACTGTAACAGGCTATGTCAGATGCACGGAAGGGCAGTGGGTACAGAAATCAACCGGGAAGTGTACTCTGCCAGGTGCCGTCACTAATACCATAAGCGAACCTGATGAAAATTCAGGCGAGCATGAGAAGATTTCAGGGTATCAAAAGCAATATCAGCTCTGGGGTCCAAAGTGTGGTGTAGCGAGTGGATATTATGATTGCGATAATCCTTACCCTGGATGTGGAGAAAGCACATCCGAATGCAATGAAGGCAGCTGTCTCTCAGATGGCTGTAGCGGTTGTTTAACAGGTGGAAATATACCATCAATGGGTTGTAGGAATTATGGAGATGGGAGCGGTTATCAGGTCGATTGTGTGAAAGGACTGACATATTACGAATGGGAATGCGTATGAAAGATTTCTCCAAACTTCAGGTTTTCTCCCATGGCTTTCTTCAGGATGCACTCACTTTAATGAAGGTTATGGAAAGGGAGAGCCTCGGTCAGGATGATATCCGGGAGTACTTAGCATGTCTGTTTAACGGGAAGCTTAAAAAAAAAGAGTCAGGCGAGTCCCCAAAGCGGAAAGGGAAAAAGAATTCGCAAACGTCCGGTGGGGCAAAAGAAGGCCCTGACCCGAAGTGATGAATCCGCCGGAGGCGGGTTAATCCGCCGGTAGGCAGGTACAAAAATCCTGTTAATCCTGTTAATCCTGTCTAAGGAAGTAACATGGACGATTTAGCATACGATGCCGGTA
>CAYTTK010000103.1:0-9359 GCA_964440735.1 uncultured Pirellulales bacterium | reverse complement strand
GCAGGTCAACTGAAGAGTCTCGCATTTTGTCTAATGGGCAATGAGTAATACCAAGGTGCTTGCTCAGAAGTTCAGCTGCCGTGGTCTTACCAACGCTTGAACATCCACCGACAAGTATCTTGAGCAGGTTCATGTTAGACTATGGTACACAACGACCAAGCTCACCTGCCGCTATGAAGCGCAGCGGAATAGCGGTCCAGTGCAGCGCTTTGTTAGGTTTTGTTATTATGTTCCACAGTTATTACAACATTTCCTATTTTTTGTCCTTTTTCAACATACTTATACGCCTCGACAATTTGTTCTAGCGGATATTTTCTATCTATCACTGCTTTGAATTTTCCTTGTTCTATGAGCTTTTTGATTAAAAGTATACTTCTTCTAATATCTGTAGGAATTGGAAATACGGTTTTTTTGTTTCCAATCATTGGTTTTATAATCGGTGTTATGAGTGGTAAGAAAACATTTTGAGCCATATAACCTAAGTCTGATGAAATATAAACTCCTCCTTGTTGTAGTAATCGTCTGCATTTAAAAAATGAACTTTTGCCAACAGCGTCAAAAACAAAGCTATATTTTTGATCTTCTTTTGTAAAATCCTCTTTTGTATAATCAATTATTCTATTAGCCCCGAGTGATTTTACTAATTCTATATTTTTCGTACCACATACTGCAGTAACATTAACATCAAAATATTTTAGAAGTTGAACTGCCGCCGAACCAATAGCTCCGGTTGCGCCATTGACGAGAATTCTTTGCCCACTTTTGAGCTTCACTTTATTGATAAAATTATACGCATAATGCGCACCTTCAGTACTAGCTGCAGCTTGCTCATATGTTATATTTTTTGGTATTGTTATTGCAAATCTCATAACAAATAACGGGCTCTACAGGCAGAGTTGTTGTAAATAATCTAATACGTTGTTAATAGGGGTTAGTTATTATGCACTGTATGTTCGACTGACATGTTACTCCCTGCTCTTATTATGTCAAATCATTATACAAAGGTTTTTCTTTTGTTTAGGTGATTTAATTCGTGGATTTGACAGCCTTCAGTTTTGGGTTATGATGAAGGATAAGTCTTATAAATCTTCTTCGAAGGAAAGGACCTGGAAATGAGGAAAATTTCAGCATTGGTAAAGACTGGGATTATGAGTTTGGTTTTTACTCTCCTTCTTATGGTCTTGTCTCCAGGAATTGTCGAGGTGAGTGGTCAAGAGTTTTTCCTCACCGTGGATATCTGGACTGATAGAGGAGGTCAGGGAGAAGAGTTAACCGGGGGGACATACAAGGTGGGGGAGGAATGGACGATCTACGTCCGAGTAAACACCCGATGCCAGATTAGATGGGTTCTCAGTGGTCCTTTCGGTGGAGATTCAGGAGAAGGGGTGGTAGATCCCGGAGTTCACCGTTTGCTAAGGAGAGTAGCAGAAGAGGCTGATGTCGGTCAGTGGGAGGTATTTCTGGATGCCTGGACTGAGGAAGAGTACATCATCGATGCCATCTCGTTCACCATTGAAGCTGGAGTGGTTCCCCTAGAGCCTGATAAAGATAAGGTAGTGAGTCTTCCAGGTGCAGATATCCTCACCGATAATTTTGATCTTGAGAATGAAGGTCGCGGCCAACTAAACTATTTCGGCTTTACTAACTGGGAGGTTACCAAAGGCAGCGTTGACCTGATTGGCCACGGTGTCTGGGACTATTTCCCCGATCATGGTTTATACCTTGATCTCGATGGCTCGAGCAATAATGCGGGGAGACTGGAATCAAAGACCACCTTCAGACTGGAGCCCGGCCAGTACCGACTGGAGTTTGATCTTGCCGGAAGTCCCTCGAGCGGTCCCAACACAGTGACTGCAAGTTTAGGTAGTCTCTACCGGGAAGACTTTACCTTGGGAGTGAAAGATCCTTTTAGAACTATTACCCGTATGATTTCAGTATCCACCTCTACCAGCACCAAACTCATCTTCGACCATGCCGGGGAAGATAATCAAGGTCTTTTTCTGGATAATGTCAAGTTGACTAAACTATCGGCTGAGGTCCCCGAAGAGGGTGTAGCTGTGCTCGATCTTTCCGAGGCTAATGAAGCGTGGGCCCGGGAATGGAAGGTTCTTAGCACCGCCATAGACTTTCGGGGCGGAAAGGCTGGGTTTTATCCCGAGGCAGAAAGAAGCGGCCATGCTAATCCCAATCCGGGACGAGAAGGGATTTTGTACCTCCATCCTCAGACTTCAGAGAAACCGGCCCGAATCTCACGCCGCGTAAAGCTAACAGAACCTAGACCTACCTTAAAAATGGGGGTTTCTGGCAATCGGGATGTAGATGGGGACTGGGCCTTAGTGGTCAAAGTCAATGGTGAGCCTCTAGAGAAAGAGAGAATCATTGCCGGAGCTCAAGGCTGGCAGGACTTAACGTTCGATCTCTCAACCTATTCTGGCGAGACTGTTGCGATCGAGATCGAGGCCCGGGCTAATAATTGGCACTATGAGTATGCCTTTTTTGACTACATCCGAATTGAAGAAGAGGCTCTTCGAGCTGTAGACGTACTGGATCTTTCTGAGGCTCCTGAAGCCTGGGCTCGAAAGTGGACAGTTCTCCGCACCCTCATCGATTTTCGAGGAGGAAAGGCTAGTTTTTATCCTCAGGCGGTAAAGAGTGGCCATGCTAATCCCAATCCGGGACGAGAAGGGATTTTGTACCTCCATCCTCAGACTTCAGAGAAACCGGCCCGAATCTCACGCCGCGTAAAGCTAACAGAACCTAGACCTACCTTAAAAATGGGGGTTTCTGGCAATCGGGATGTAGATGGGGACTGGGCCTTAGTGGTCAAAGTCAATGGTGAGCCTCTAGAGAAAGAGAGAATCATTGCCGGAGCTCAAGGCTGGCAGGACTTAACGTTCGATCTCTCAACCTATTCTGGCGAGACTGTTGCGATCGAGATCGAGGCCCGGGCTAATAATTGGCACTATGAGTTTGCCTTTTTCGACTACATTCGAATTGATGGGGAGGCCGAAGAATAAAGGACACCAATGGAAAAGCTGTTAGGAAGATGCGAAAATAACCGATGAGTATTTGAGAATCAACGCAACAGGAACTATCTATCTTACGAGAGCTTGTCAAGAAAGCAGCTCAAAACAATTTGGGATGATTGGAAAGGAGCAAGAAACTAAATTTTCAAGCTCAAGAATTGATCACTTGGAGGGAAAAGAGGAGTTAGAAAAATAGATCTTGAAGGTAAGGCCCTGTTTCTCCAAGTCAAATGCTCCAAATGAGAAGCTAAAATGAGGAAACCTCAAAGGTGGAGAGTAAGTTTTGCAGGATGTAGCCACCATAGGAGAAAGATCCGCGAGCGCTCAGGAAGAAAGCTGCAAAACTGAAGGCTGCTCTTTCATAGCGCCAGTCATGCTTTTTGCTTCTCTCATGGCCCAAGAGAATATAGAAAAATCACCAAGAAAATGGTTGCTGGCTGGCAGGTTTAGTACTTGGAAGCTTCCTGAGCTTATTGCTGGGAGCACTAGCAGTGATCCAGCTCACTTATCAATAGCAACAGGCGCTATTGGTCAGGGATTCAGAGGAGGTGATCAGTAAGAAAAAGTTCAAAGTTTAGAGAGCGCCTGAAGTGATGGTAAAATATTGGCAAAAGATCCTCATCTCAGGAGAGAAAAATGACGGGTAAAATTAGCTCAATACTCTGCACTGCCCTCCTACTTACCGGTCTTTCTGTTTCAGTCTCGCAGCCAGCAGTTAGGTGCGATCCTTGGAAACTGGCGGAAAAGTTTCGGGAAGAGTTACCTCGGCTCGGGAACCAATCTTGGAGTAAGAAACAAGTTGGCGATTATTTTTGGAAGCATGCAACCGATGCATTTGGCGTCGACCAAAATCTCATTAGCTTCTTTACCGACGCCACGGGAGGGCAGTACCGCACCCAAGTGCAGTACCTAATTGACAATAAGATTTGGACAAGGAACCGGCTCCAACCTGCAACCGACAGAATCAGCGAGGCAATGGGTCATATTGGTACGACAGTCGCGGCCCTGACCATCATCAGTGATGCGGCAAAGGCGATCGAAGGTGACAAGAGTGCAAGGCTCAAGGCCCTGGCGGGAACGGTCAATCTTCAGCGAGGCTGGCTTTTGAAAAAAATCGGCTCAACTAGTCTCAATGTAGCGATGTTCACGGTTTTCATTCTCGAATATTCCCTCCAAAAGTTTATCAGCGAAACTCTTGCTGGACATGAAGATTACTGGTGGAACGCCTACCTAACCTACTATGAGAAGAAGTATCCCAACCTGGTAAAAGGGTCAAGGTCTTGGGCGACGCTCTATAAGGAACAAGGGGAGGCCGGTATCAAAAGACGACTGAACGAGTTCTGGGACAATCCTTATGACAATGCGGTAAAGTATCCGATGAAGAATCCTCCTCCTCTTTACATAAAAGAGCCCGGTGAACGACTGAAGAAACTCATTCCTGTCCGTTACTGTCGTGATTATGTATATCCTACTCTCAAAACCTGGGCCACGGAGAATTGGTACAATGAGACGGCCAGGTTAGCCCTGGAAATTAAACAGACGCTCTGCCTCGAGCTAGAACTAGCCCTTCGAGAGCTCCAGAAGGTGAAATCCGAACTCGAAAAGAAGCCTGATCGTAAACTGAAACTAGGAGCTCTCACCAAGGATGATTGTCCTTCGCCTCCGGAGCCTAACCTTTACCTCTCTGAGGCCGATGTGCGGTACGACGCTGAGGTAAATTGTGGCTACCTAGATTGTAAGTACGGGCTACTCTTCAATGGAGAGAAGCAGGGTCCATGGATCGGTAGCATATATGGGTGGACTCACGTTACTCTGTTTACGTTTGACTCCATCGAGAAGGCAAGGGAAATATTTACAGAGGGAAAACCAAAGTTTAGAGAACAGATAGAAGAGGAAAAAAGAAAACAGAGGGAGAAACTAGGGAGAGAACCACCGATGGAGGACGAATGGGACGAATCCGACCCAGATGCACTCATCGTAAAGTCTATAGATAGTTCTATGGCGGATCGGAAATTTTATATAAAAGGCGGATGGTTTCACTACAAGAACTGTATTTTCATCATTACGACTCATAAAGACCGTGACCAAGATTGGGTGAGGCGCGTTTTCGATAAACTGAAGAAAGATCTAGAGGCTCTGATAGATAGGAAGGGACACGAGGACCGACCCCCCGCTTAGATTTTGCAGAGATCTTGAAGGGGAAGCACCCAGGTTGAAGATCAGGATTCCTAGAAAGTCGGTCAATGTCATGTTTCTATACAGAAGACGACGTATGAGGTTGATTAAAGAAGGAGCATCAAAAATAAAAAGAGGATCAGGATATGTTAAACCTTGTTGTTTTTGAGCCATACAGTAGCCTATCTTGCTTTTTGAACTCAGCAGTAAAGGGAAAAAAAGAAAGGTATTACCTGACTGAGACCTTCCTGGACTAAAACAGGCCGTAAAATGGCAATTCTCTGAAAGCATTTACCAAAGAGAATTACAAGACGCAAATATAGACTCATAGAGGTCGACTTTTTAATTAAGCAATGTTTTATACCTCTAAAGCATCCTCAGAGATTTTCGAGGAGGAAAGCCAGGTTTCTATCCCGAGGCGGTAAAAAGTGATGGTGCCTCGATCTTCCGAGACCAAAATTTGGCTTATTTATACTTGAGAATCCATTCCCTCCATCGTCAACTAACCAAGAAGGTCATAAGATGCAGATCCAACTCACGAAGACTTATTTAGTTAATACTATATATCTCTTTATCTTATCCATCTCTATAGCCAAAGAACGAAGAGTAGACAGAGCTTCTGAGAATATATGAGAGTATTCACTGGAAGAGTGTAGCATTACAATTAGTGAGTTAGGCTTGTCTTCCTCGCATAAGCTCCTAGTAGCCGGAGCTTTTGAAGACAAGAAAGCATCTGTCCATGAATCCAGTATATTTTCTGAGATTTTCTCCTGTTTGGAAACTATCACCTAAATCCCTTCTCCCTAAACCAGATCAACCGAAACAATGATCGTCTGTTGCCCACCTTCAAAAACTTGGTAGATCCATCTCTTTTGAGGCATTAATTCGAATTCTTGAATCTAGGACCTCCAACTCACTGATAATATCGTTTGGAGGAGGAAACCTGAATCTTTTTAGATGAAAGGTTTCGAGATTCACTATTGCTAGCCCCTCTCCCCTGGTACCAATAAGTAGATAAGGACCGACCTTTTCCAATACGGTGGGCCAGCTATACATATTGTCAGGATGAAAGAGGATAAAATGTTGATCACTGCTCTCATCATAAGCTACCACTCCCGCTTTAAAGTAAGCGGTGTAGACGATGCTTCCTTCCTTTAGCTCGTCATTAATGCTAGCGATAGACGAGTGTTTTCCTTTATGTTTTCTGATTCTCATTTTCCCATCTTCGATACCCCCGTTATCCTGGGCCCAAAAATAGTAGGCAAGTTCTGGATTACTGATCTGCTTGGTTACCTCCTCCTCGCTAACAAATCCGTATTTGTACTTAATGCTCTCGAGGAATTCCCTTTCTCTTCGAAAATCCTCGCTATGGAAGTTATCCGTGGTCGAAACATGAGTAATCGCTTCGGTTAGCTGGAAGCTGAACCCCAGTAACAAGCCTACAATCTCACCCTTTTGGGAATTGATGAGGCTCAAGCCAATGCTGTAGCCTCCAGGACCTCCACTCGTGGTGACAAAAAATACATCCTCATTGCCCCTGCCAGCTAGATCAACAGTTCCCACTTCGCTAATGGGACCGGGAGGCACACCTGGGATCTGAATGGTACTCCCATCTCCCCGTTTAATGGTCACATCCCAGAAGAGATGGGGTTCGCGAGATTCGAATGCGGCCACTCCCGTTTTCTTTCCCTTCTCCTTGAATTTAACTTCAAATTTGTCTGCAGAGATAAAGAGTCCTTGCCGTCTTTATTGGGATGAAGGTAATCTGATCTTTGGTTGAAGCTCTCTTCTCAGTTTTTCCTTCCGGCTCACTTGCTATTCCCTGTCCTCTAGAAAAAGACCCTACTAGCATAAAAGTTATTCCTGCAATACCAGTAAGCATTAACCATCACTTAGCTTTGCTCATTTTCTTTTCCTTTCTTGAGTAGTGTTATATCCCTGTATTTAATTAAATCAAGATTCTTTCTAGGTATCCCTAACAGGCGCATAATATAACTACTGGGAAAACAACCAAACCTTATTTTGATAACAGAAAATGTCTTAATCAAAGCCCGGTTTGTCTAAAAACCCCTCTGTTTCTCAGCTGCTTTGGTAAAATTCTCTTAATAGAGAAGCCTTCTGGTCAGTTAAATAGATTGTCTTTACTCGAGAAAGCGACCGTATGAATCCGTATGGACATCTTTTTTCTTGCGAATGAATATACAATCTAGATGTAGCCTGGTTTCAGTAGTGCTATGATTCACTCATCCCAAGTATCTCTGTACCAGAATATGATGTTCAGCAGCTCACGCGTTTACAAGGTTATGAGTGAGGGGAGTAATGTGCCGACACGTTTGTGTATGTAAAAGCGCTGTCATATCTAAATAGAGTTAACGTTACCAGCCTGTAACAAGTAAGTTCTTAGCACCATTCAGGCCACATCTTTGATATTTATGGTAGGATTTTGCCGCCCGTAGCCGGATTTCTTCGCCGGATTCATTGAGAATCCAACCATCGATTGCACTTTTGAGAGCATAGGCTTCGGGAGCCATTAGGCCGGTAGTCCACAAAAGGGGATTTGCACCTGCCTGCCGCATTGCGGCAGAGAAATATGATTTACTAAAACAGGCAAGAATAATAGCATCATGCCTGTCGTCATTGGCTTTCTCAGGATAAGTATCAAGCTGGAAATCCATTAGACCATTGTGTCCGACGTAAGCAACCAAATTTGCAGATCCCCTGATTCCTAAAAGGATTTTTTGAGTATTCACTTCAACAGATATTACTTCCTGATTGTTCCCAGAAGCAGATTGAAGAAAATCAACCACAGTTTGCTTGATCTTACTACCCTGGTAAGCGTCAGCAACAAGGTAGACACTACTGGTCTCGTGTTTGAATACACATCTCTCTAATACAGTATCACTTGGGTTTTTAATTGCTGATATTAGCTCCCAATCGTTGCTTCTTTTCAAGAAAGTTTTCACGCCGTAACGTGCTCCCCAGTACAAATTATTTCTTGGATCCTTACCGTTTCCCAATTCTGGAGGAACAGGAACTATGCCTTGGTTTTCATTATCACACAAGGCAACAAATACGTGAATGGTTCTTACTGGAGCCTGGCAACAGGCAGAAATACTCAGGAGGCAAAATATTGTGGCAAAAGCAATAAACTTTATTGAGACAATGATTCTCATTTGCTTGCTCCAGTATGGAGAATTTAGCATATACAAAATTAGCTCTTTTGTTTAGGGAAGGAGTTGGTGTTGCTCGGCGCATCTATTTAGACTTGTTGTCTGATGGGTGTTTGGATTTTGATCGGTAATGTCTCACAAGGATGTAAAGTTGCCAAAAGGAATTCGGACAACTAAAGGTTTCCTTTCTGTCTCGAATTCCACATCCTTAATGAAAGAGTTCAATGTTTACAGGATTTTTCAGATTATTCAGCTGTCACTCTGGACTTGTTCGAAGAACAAGTCCCATAAATAAAATGGTTTGATTCATTAATATTTCTTAAAAAGTCTTTGTTTTTCCCTTTTGACAAAGAAGTTGGACGGTCTACTCATGCACGAAGTTTTCTCTACCGATTTCTTGAACGGATTCTTTTGGCACGCTCTTCGAGTCTTTGAGCTTCATCTTTGTTTCCGATTTTCTTATAAAGCTCTGCCATGTTTTCCAAAACAACTGCTACCTTGGGATGGTCTGGTCCAAGGGCCTTTTCCCTTATGGCAAGCGCCTGCCTGTAAAGAGGCTCAGCCTCAGAGTATCTACCCTGGGAAAGATAGAGTGAGGCGAGGTTATTCAGGGACGTTGCCACCTTGGGATGATCTGATCCCAGGGCCTTTTCCCTTATAGTAAGCACCTGCTTGTAAAGAGGCTCTGCCTCGACATACTTGGCCTGGGCGTGATAAAGTTCGGCTAGGTTGTTCAGGGACGTTGCCACATTGGGATGATCTGACCCAAATGTTCTTTTGGCCACTGACAATGCTTCCTCGGCTATCTTGAGCGCCTCTGAATACTGTCCTTGTCGATAGAGTCTAACAACCTTAGTATTTAGCTCATTCCACAACTTCTCTTGAGCATAGGCCAATCTGGTAGAAGATACGATCAGCACGGTTAACAGAGCGATTTTTGTTAATTTCCTCATTCTTCTAATCCTGCTTTTTCTGCAAATCTACACAA
>CAYTTK010000102.1:0-9455 GCA_964440735.1 uncultured Pirellulales bacterium | reverse complement strand
TCATCCCTGCGAAAAATACCGGCTTAGCACGATTCATCCCCACTAAAGACAGGGTGAACCCTACTTCACTTCTGGCAATACTCTGGCGTGGAGTAAATTCGAGCGATTGAACAAATATGGTCATTTTTGAAAGGCATTTTCGTTTTTTAACTGGCAGCTTGTTTGTGACTATGATGGCACCGGTTCCTAACTGCGATATCTAATATACTACTTTGGTGACGACCTCAGGTGCTTCGAGCGCCAACTTATCTGACAGTTGTTTGCTGCGGATTCATAAGTATGTATTATCTCCGATGCCATAAAAATGTTTTCCCATCATCCCCTTTGTTAATGAATTGCTTTTTCCAAAGCTTCAACTATTCTCTCTGTACAATATCTTAGCTCAAAACATTGTTCAACCCTTTGTCGCCCAGCTTGCCCCATTTCTTTTCGCAGGTTTTCATTGTCGAGAAGCAACAGGATTTTGTTAGCCAGAGGGCTAATTTGTTTTACTGGAACAAGGAATCCTGTTTGCCCATCCACCACCACATCTTCGCAGCCACGATGTCGTGTTGCTATCACAGGTTTGCCGCAGGCCATTGCCTCAAGAATAGAAACCGGTAATCCTTCATAAAAATAAGTAGGCAGCACAAATACATCCGCTGTTCTCATCAATCGATATATATCATCTCGCCAGCCTAGAATCTTAAAGTGGTTCTCCAATTTGTATTTCCGGCATCGCTTTTTCAAATCTTCCATTGCAAAACCTTCTCCAGCAAGTAGAAAACAAACATCATTTCGCTGAGCACATATTTTTTTGGCGATTTCTAAGAGTACGAAAATTCCCTTCGTTGGAGTTAGGAAGGCGGTACAAAAAAGTATTTTCTGGTTCTTCGGGATACCTAACTCATTCTTTACTTGCCGGCGGTTATCTTCGACTGCTTCTGTCTTAAATTTTTTCAAATCAACTCCCATTCCGGAGATGCGAAATATCTTGTTTGCATTTTTAATCAGGTGATTGGTTCTGCTTAACTTTTCATCATAATCATTCATTAACAGAATTGCATCCGTAATACGACCAAAAAGTTTTTCTATTCGATATCGAATATGCCACGAAATAATACCCTGTGCCGGCGCGCAGGCTAACCCATGTGCAAAATACACCACGCATGGTAGTTTTGCTAAACGAGCGGCAATTCGGCCTGCACCAGCACCAATTGGTGAGTGGCAAATAAGCACGTCGATTCTTTGCTCTATCAATATCCTTTTTATTCGAAATATTTCTTTGATTAAGCTAAAGGGATTAAGATTACGTTTCAGCTTATGTGGGAAAACATCTATGCCGATATTTCTCAATTTCTGGGAATGTAAGTCATCAGAAGTACACACGCATACGTAGTGGCCTTTTTTCTTCTGTGCTTCTATCACAGGTATCAAGAACTGGCGAATCATCGTCGCTGCTCTGGATATATGCATAACTCTCATGGTAAATGTCGCTGTCGCGTAGTCAGAACCCGCATTCGGTCGGTGTTTTTTAATTACCGAATCTCTTTTCGGCTAATTCATTGAGCCTTAAACACTCGCTTCTGACATTTTCCTTTATATTGATGATAACTAAAGCCAGTAAAACTGCAGCTTGTAAAAGCGCCTCTGCTTTCAGAAGTTTCTCCAAAAAGATTGAGCTGTGGATAAATAGCTCTATTACTAATCCAGCGATTACAAAAACAAGCATAACAATAAACTGGGAGACAGCCAATACGAAGTTTCTGGACCAAACTAAAAGTCTCTTGCCTCCGCTGACGGATGTCTTAATTCCCCGCATTCGACTTTGCTGGGTAACTTCCATTGTAAAGATTCCTTGACTTTCATTTTTCCCTCGCTCTGGCAGCAATTCAGGTTGTAGTAGAACATTGCGGGCAAAAAGAAGGAATCCTGCACTTTTGTTATACCTTATTATTACCATAAATAAAGCACCTGCCATAGCAGCGCCAAGTATGGAGATACGGCCATCGGTATTTTGCCAGGCTAAATGTAAGCCCACCCCAACAAATATTCCTGCGAAAACCAGGTTATGTCCCAATTCGTCAAGGTATACACCTACGATGGAAAATTTCTGATAGTATCTTGCGATTTCACCGTCAACCTTATCCATTAAATGGTACATCACATAGATTAGAGTGCCACATAAAGCAATGGCCGGATTAGGGCTCATAAGCGCAATTGTACCAAGAACAGCAAGCAGTACACTTAAAGCTGAGACCTGGTTGGCTGTTATATTAGTGTGAAGAAAAAACCAGGTTATATATATCGAAATTTTCCTCCACCAGATATACCACCATCGGTTATCTTTTGAGAATTTGCAACTTTGACATATTTGTCTCAGTTCAGAGATAGGAGGTATCGTTTTGTTAGGCATTGGCAAAGATTCTCAAAATTGATTCGTATTATCTTATCATTTTAAGCGTCATTAAAGGCCGCATATAAGCAAAACCAGAAATAATGCCGGCATTAGCTAACTTATTGATGACCTTATCGATTATAGAGGTGTCGTATATAGAAAATTGCTCTTTCTTAACGACCTTATCCGTACCGGGCAACATGGTAACTGTCATTGAATGCAACTTTCGCGAATCTTCTTGTACAGTTCCTTCTGCTTCTGCCTTCTCCAGCACTATGCCGATTCCGTGGTCATAGCCATACACAGAATCTTCACATCCTTTCAGACCATAGGTAATGCAGGAACTTGCTCTGCTGGAACCTGCGACAATGCCTGGTAAGCCCTCCTTAGGACGGCAACAATTATGTCTGCTTATCCAGAGTCTGTGGTCATTGTAGGTCTCAGCTTGTAAGCTGTTGTGAGAGATATCGGTTACCAGACGGGTTCCAATATCTTTGGAGGTTGCACAAAATACCTTTTCCAAAGCATCCACAATTGCTCTAACCGTCCCCATTCTGTAAGCAAATCCATAGTTGTCAACCACACCCAACACGGTTTCAAATGCACGAGTTGTGTTGGAATCTTCATCCAGAACCAGCCAGGAATTAAAACCGCCAAAAGTTTTCCAGCGCTCCCATCCCTTCATCGCCTGGTACAGACACCGGAAAAATGCATATCCTGCTTTGCGATGAAGTGAGGGTTTGGCACGGCTGGCATATAGGTTTAACACATTGCCCCCTAAAGGCCCCGGCCCAAGATGATACATTATTCCCAGTTTTCCATTCCTGACAGTCCATCGCTCTGCATGGTTGGATTCGATGACCTTATCTACAGCCTGAATTTCAAGAAAATGATTTCCGCCAAAGTTCAAGCCGATTTCACATCGAGTAAACGCACTCTTTCTGAGAAAACCAGGAATACATTCCTCAATATCTTGTTCTGTAATATTTTCGACGCCGCCTTTACCCTTGTTTTCGATTGCCTCGAGCCATGATTTATCCAGGTCATAGTCTGCAAATACGCCCTGAGCTCCGTTAAGCATCACCCTGTGTAATTGTTCCCGTGACCAGCTGTATTTTGTCGTTGAAAATTTTGTCTTGGCGGCTTTTCTGTTTATCAGCCTGAGTATCTCCAGTAACTGCTCTGTTGACACATCATTTGCGTCAATGTCGGTCATGATAAGACCCATGCCATCATTAATAGCAGAGGAAGCAAGATGAGGAACAATAACTCCCTGTGTCGCAGTTATAAGACTGGATGGTGCCTCCATATCCGGTTTTATATGTAAGTCCGGCAGCATCATAACATCAGTAACGTAGGGTAATGCTGCTACCATCCTTGCACCCTTTTTAGCCGCACCATCTTCCGTCATAGATAAATCTATAACTCTCGTTTTTTCCATATCTTTGCTCACGGTAATAACAATCTTTTCATTGTAAGTTCACTTAATCCTGCTGAGTTTGTTTGGCAAGCAATTTGTAAAGGTCTGTATACTTTTCATGCATACGGTCTAACGAAAAATTAGAAACAACTATTTCCCGATTTCTATTACCGATCGCTTCAAGCTGTGATTTATCCATCTGCATAAATGACTTTATCTGTTCAGCCCATCTGCCGGCATCGATAGGTAATATTTTCACGCTACTGCCATAATTAGCAATTTCCTTATGTGGCCCAATATCAGATACGATGACCGGTTGCCTTAAAGCCATTGCTTCCAGCATAGCAACTGGTAAACCCTCCCAAAGTGAAGGAGAGACGAACAGGTCAGCGTTGGTTAATTCACGATACACCTGCTCTCGGGGCAGTAGACCCATTAGACGCACTCTGTGGCTGACACCAAGTTCCACAGCCAGTGATTCTAACTCGCCACACAGTTCTCCTTCACCTATAATTTTTAAAGTTACATGCTCCGGAAGTTGCGTTAACAATCTAATCAGCCAATCTTGATTTTTCTGTTTGTTCAAACGGCCAATATTGATGAGGTTGAAGCTGTTTTGAGTCTGGCTGGGGTCCGATGGTGTGCATGTAGTAGTTCCGATAGCAGTGCTGTCGGCAATAAAACGATTTACACGCTCGATATCCACCCCATTGGGTATTGGGTGTATGCAACTGGCTCGCAGGAACTTTAGAAATCCGGGAAAAGCGCTTTGGGCATAGTGGCTTACAAAACTTATACGGTCTGCTGTAATGAAATTTACATACCACATAAATCTGGTCGGAAATGAAAACAGCTTTACCATGTTGTGAATCGTGCATAATGTAGGCACTTTTCTCAAAAAAAGCAGGTTTAACATTTGAACCGCCATGCCAGATCTTGGGTGATGTAAGTGAATAATAGGTGTTCTACCTTGTTTGTTATAATCGGCCAATACCTTATTGAGCGCACGCCTTAAGCAAAAATAGCTGGCCTGACAGTAAATAACCTTGACACTAATTTCTTCCCACTGATGTTTGTTTTGCTCTATGAAACTCAAATCAACCGGTCCCAATACCACAACACAATGCTCTTCTCCGGCAATGTGTTTAGCCCGATAGAGGGCAAACTCGTTAAATGGCATGCTTGTAGGGCCGATAGAATTTAAAACCGTAACTATTACTCTTTTGTCGTCCGTGAGTAACCTACTTATCAATAAAGTTTGATTTAATCAGTATTGAGCCTATGCGAGATAAAAAGATATGTTCAAAATCTGTATTTATGACATGTAGGGGTTTACAAAAAACTTATATAGTTAGGGTCTGATGATAATTTATCTAATTCCTTGTTTGCCAGCGTTATTGCCTGCCAGTAATTATCTTTTGGAAAAGGTAAAGTTCTATCTTTCAGCCGCTTCGCAGAATACCATGATGGAATAACAGAAGACAGCGACTTCATCGTGTAAATCCAGTAACCAGCTGAGTCTTTTGCGCAGTGATAATACTATTCCGCCAAGTTTTCCGGCGGGAATTTATTCTGCCAGATACCGGCGACCAGTTTAGCATTCGTTCCGGAATCGTGAAATCTTTTCTGAGTTTCGTAAATATAAGGGTTAAATCCTTTTGTATAGGTCTTTTCAGTAAAAGCCAGCACCGCTTTATGGCCGCTGCCAAGCCCTTTGGCTAAACCTTTGATGTAGGGTTTATCCAAATCGAGAACCATCGCTCCTATCATGAGATCTGGTGCAGTCACCTCAAGTTGTTCCTTTGTTTGTTTAGATAGCTGCTCGATATAGTCTTCCATGAATTTTCGATAGGCCTCGACCTGGTTCGACTTGACCAGATAATCCTGTCGCATAGACTTGGGAATAGTTTCTTTCACCCCGCTTGCGGAGAGAAATCTTTCGAAGCAATAATCACATAAACAGTACTCCGGATATAGCTGTACATCGGCTCCATACATCTCCAGGTCAATTACAATTCCTGCTATTGGAATTGAGTGGGAAAGCTTGGCCAGTTCTAAAACCCTCTTGTGCACTGCCAGCTTGTAAACATCAATTTCTAACGGACAGGGCGTTTTGTTATGTTCAATCCCATCATAATAGTTATATCGTGGGTGTATCCATTCCTTTTCACCATTACCCCAGGTACATATAACCGGAACTAACTTGATGCCGGCTTTTTGACATAAGTTAGCCCATTTGTTTATTTCATTCATATAGCTTTTATGTATTGGGGATTGAAGGTAACCAAAATATACCAGGGCGTGCGTCATACCACATTGTCCAATTTTAGGGGGAAGGTTTGTATTCCACACGCCGAGAAAGCCAGCGTGGATTTTGTGGGAAAGAACGTCATTTTGGTCCGGATGCGTATTGGCCAAATCCCCATTGCCCAAAAGCAGAATGAAACAAAATACAATTCTTGTTAGAAATAAATTTCTAACCTGGTCAAGCAATATAATAAGTGTGTTACGTATCTATCCACCTCTACTATCTAAGTTATGGTTAATGTTGACTCTGTTAGAGATTTAGATTTATCTCTTACAGGAATAGTCTCATCTGTGAACAACAGAATATCAATAATCCTACCCGATATATTACCATCCCCATATGGATTACCCCCGGCACATATCAGCGAGTGTCTTATTCCTTACTTATACCCGATGAATCAGTACTGAAAAGTCGCTTAAGGTCGTCGAGATGCGACTCCCACGATACATTTTTGCGGGCAAAATCAATCGCCTTCTGTCGCAACTTCTCAAAATCACTCCGTTCAACAAATCCTAAGACCTGCTTGGCCATATCGCTATTCTCATCTAATACAAGACCAACTCCTGCCGTCGAAAGAGCCTCGCTATAATCTCCTATCCCTCTGGTCAGAATAACAGGCAGGCCGCAGATAAGATATTCCCCTATCTTAATAGGACTAGCTACATTGTTGGCTGGAATATCATCACGCATGATAATCCCGACATCTGCGGCTGATAGATATTGCGGAACATCCTGATGTATGCAGCTTTTGATTACATAACGCTCCGCTGATAGATTGTTTGCCTCCGCAATGTGCCTCAACTGCTCAATTTCTTGTGTGAGAAACAGAAACTTGAAATCCTTATGCATCTTTGATATTTGCAGACATAGCTTAAGGATATCCGGCACCCTCTGCCACTTGGACAATCCCCCCGAGTAACAGATGATTTTTTCATCATCTCCAAAACGGCATTCCTGCCGGATACGTTTCCTGGCTCCCTCATCAAAGTAAAACCTCTCTTTATCAAAACAGCATGGTATAACCACCAGATCATCGCGACCTGTAATATCGTGAACCCATTGTTTGAGTTTGTGTGATACTCCTGCCAGACGATCTGATTTTTTTAATTCGTACGTCTCTATCAAACGGCAGAGTCGATACTTAATCCCTTTGCCCCGCGACAGCGCCACCTCTTCCGCCCGCGCGGCCCGAACAGAAAAAACAGATATAGCCCCTTGTTCTTGTGCAATTTTTCTACCAATATTGGAGATGATAAATGAACGTGTCCAAACATGTGTTGGGCAATAACTGCTGATTATATCCTTGGACAATCTGGCGACTTTTCTCGCAGTCAAAAATATACTGACAGCCTTGAATCTCTGAGAATAACACCCATATACCTTTGCCCGTATCCCATACTTCTGCCCTATGTATTTTTCCGCCTCAGCCGCCTTTTCGGCTGAGACGTCGGTGCCAATGAAGAAACAATCTAATCCTTTACGGTGCAGGAATCCTGCCTCAGCCAGCACGGTTGAGTGGAGAACACCACTGGAAGACGCCGGCCAATCTGGAACAAAATAGAGTATCTTAGGTTTCAAAGTTGTTCCCTCTATGCGTAAGCAAGTTCCTTATACGCATTGTTCCGAAAGACTTCCGCCTCCTGATAGAAGCTTTGATATATATCCCGCCAATTAGCAATTATAGCAGTGAAACATATCAACAAGGATGCCCCACGACGGTGTGAAAAGACCGTATGGAAGAATCCATCCGCCCCAAATACTCTCTGCACCTTTCCTGCCCAAGAAGTGCTGATGAACCAATGGGATATGCATATTCAACCCTGCCATGATTAAAATTATTCCAGAGAAACTTTTTCAATTATTTTCACGATTCTCTCTGCTGCCTTGCCATCCCATAATTTCGGAATGTTGTAGCTCTTATTGGGGCCAGCACTGGTTATTTTGCGATAATTCATGACAATATCGGACGCAATTAAACGCACCAAGTGGTTTGTTCCTTCGGTAATAGTTGCTGGCCGTTCTGTATTCTCCCGCAGCGTCATACACGGCAGACCCAGTATTGTCGTCTCCTCCTGTATCCCGCCCGAATCCGTTATGACAAGCGCTGCGTTACTCATCAAGCACAAAAAGTCCAGATACCCCAACGGCTCAAGCAGCAGCAGTTTGTCCATCGCTTCGACTCGCTTCTTAATATCGCTGCCATTAATATTATTTCTCGTCCGTGGATGAATCGGAAATACCAGCTTCAATTCTTTTTGTATCTCCTCAAAAGCTGGTATAATTTCCCACAGCTTTTCCATATTATCAACATTGCTTGGCCGATGTAGCGTAATCACCGCATATCTGCCTGCTTCAAGTCTTAATCGGTTAAGGACGTCAGATTTCTGTGCTTTTTCCCGATTTGATAACAGAGTGTCAATCATTACATTGCCTACAAAATGCACCTTTGTCGGCTCAATGCCTTCTCGTTTGAGATTATCCATTCCGGACTGTTCGGTCACGAAAAGTAAATCGCTTATTGTATCCGTCAGCAGTCGATTAATCTCTTCCGGCATCGTGCGATCGAAACTTCTAAGACCAGCTTCAACGTGAATTAGCTTCACGCACAATTTTACTGCTACCAGGCCGCAGGCGATTGTACTGTTGACGTCCCCGACAACCAGAACATAATCCGGCTTAAAATTCAGAACCACCGGCTCAAAACGTTTCATAATCTCTGCAGTCTGAAAAGCGTGGCTGCCTGAACCGACTTCGAGATTTATGTTAGGTCTGGGAATATCCAGTTCATCAAAGAACAGCTTGCTCATATTCTCATCGTAGTGCTGACCGGTATGGACCAGCATGGTATTAAAATTACCATTTGCTTTGAATGCTCGCATCAGTGAAGCAATCTTGATAAAATTAGGCCTGGCACCACCTACACAGATGACTTTAATCATGCAATTGCTCTCTCAACTTGGTATAAAAGGCAAACCCTTGATTTCGCTGAACTCATCCAGGTACCCCTACTTACGCTCGTGTCCTTCGTTTTTCTCTCATCACTTCTTCGTAGATTCCCTTTATCATCTGGGCGACGTCAGCCCACGATGACATATTAAGGACGATCTCTCTCAACCTCGGATTGCAAGGCGTAGCCATCTCCCGCTTAATCAATTTTGCCAGCTCACGAGGTTTATCTGGATCAACCCTGGGTACAATGGCAGCGATTTCTTCGGCAACCGGAAAGTTCTGAGAGGCAATTAACTTACATCCAGCTACCGCCGCCTCGTATAATGCCAAAGGCATAACCTCACTGTAACTCGGCAAAACAAATAGCTTTGCCGCAGCAAATGCTGAAGACAGCAGCGGGT
>CAYTTK010000101.1:0-9555 GCA_964440735.1 uncultured Pirellulales bacterium | reverse complement strand
TGAGTAGCAGGATTTTCTTAAATAGCAGGCCTCGTCTTCTGAACATAGTAAAAAACTGGGTGCATCAAAGCTTTACTTATCTTGACAGGAGCGAGCAAGTCTTCCGTCTTGGGCTTGCAGTAATAGGAACACTTGTCTCGGCAATCGTACTGTCTTTTATATCGGGTTATCCTGTATGGCATGTCTGGAATATTGTTATTAGCTTTCTGGTCATCCACACGCTCAATTGGATTTTCAACGGCAATTGGTGGGCATGTATATTGTTTACATTACCAAACTTGAAAAATCCAGGCGATGAGGCTACATGTCAATACTTGAATACTATGGCGAAAAGAGTCAGAAAAAGCTCGTCCATTTCGGGCATTCTGATATTCGGTAGTGCATCTCGTCATGCGTGGCATAATCGTAGCGACATTGACTTGCGACTTATCCATCGACCAGGACTAAAGAACGCTTTGGCGGCAAACTTTATAACAATGGGAGAGCGTTTTCTTGCTTTTCTTGCCAGACAACCCATCGATATGTATCTGGGCGACGATGTGGAATTTTTGAAAAAAATGCGGAAAGACGAACAGCCGTTGTTTTTGATTAAGAGAGATAAAAGTCTTGATCTGGCCTATCCTAATATTAAGGAGTCGAGATTAAAGACACTAAAAAGTTCTGCAAAATTAACCTAATAAACCTTAAAAGATGTGTACCGGCATTCTTAAGCCGCTCAATTCAACAATACATACAATAAGAGGGCTACTTAAATGCAACGGCTTTTGCAAAATAAAAGCGCAAACAACTATATAAAATTTTGCCTGATTTCAACGCCACTTGTAATCATTGCGATTTTAGTTGCTTTTTGGGGCATATGGAATTCTTATCAAGCAGGAGATGATGCACGGGCATCACAGATGATTGATTATGTTAACATTGGCGAACCGACGTTGGGCGTTAAATTTTGTCGTCTGTTTAAGGCCACATTGAGTCCTATTCACTGGGTACCTATTTCGGCTTTCATTCTTTATCCTACACAGGTGGATGATTCCAATCGGCGTATTGTTGTTATCAATTTGATTGTTTTGGCGATTGGTGCAATTTTGGCAGGTTGTCTTGCGCTTACATTAGGCTCTGGCTTTTTGCCTTCATTAATATGTTCTATCTGGATAGCAAGTTCTCAAGTATTGGTTCTGGCTCTTGCCTCATGCTGGGGCGTAATGAATATCCTGCCATCGGTTTTTGTTATGGCCCAAGTTTTGATTCTATGGAGATGGTTTAAGGTTTCAATGAACATTGAGAATCCAACCGGAATTCGCTGGCGTTTTATTTTAGGGTATTTATTTTTCTTTATGCTGGCGGTTTTAACAAAGGAAACCGGCATTCGGGGTCTGTTGCTTGTAATGGCTGTATTTTCTATAGCGTTTTTCTATCGTCGCGACCGGCGTTTTTTCAATGAGGTTATTCTGCTTTTTACGCTGATTGCTGCCTGGCTCATACTATATTTTGCAGCCAGATATTTTTTCACTATGGCTGATATCCCCATGCTAAGGTCCGGGTCTGCCCAAACGGATTACCATCTGCCAAGACTGGATTTATTAAGGTTTATTAAAAATGCGGCTATGCTTCTGATAGGCAGTTTAAATCCGTCAAATTCTTATAAAACCTATTTAAATATTGTCGAAGGTAGGAACCTGAACGTTTTTTTGCGTCTGTTACCCGCTGTAATCTGGGGGGCAATTTTATTTATTGGCTGGCTGGCTGCAACTTTTATACACAAAGGCGAAAAAAGATTTAATCAAATCTTTGTAGCTCTCCTGGTATTGTGCTCACTATTCCCGGATGCTTTGCTGGGCAAGGTTAGCGAAGTGTATGCTATGGCTACACTCTGGCCATTAGCGGTACTTTCGGCAATAGTATTAACTTTTGTGCACACGAGGAATCGTTGGTTAAGTTATCCCATAGTGTCAATAATATGCTTGCTTATTGTTAGTAACCTTTACGCGGCACAAGCAAAAGTTAGAGAAATAGTGGTAACCGGGCAAAATGCTCACGGTATAAGACAAAGTATGATTGAGCTGACAAAAGATTTGCCGGCCGGTTCTAAAATAGCTGTAATCCACAAGCCGAGACCCAAAAATGTTTTTGCCCGTTTTGGTGAAAGGGGGGTACAAGCTAATGGGGGTCTTAACTTTAAAGGCAATTATACATTGAAGAATTTTACATTTGACGAACCAGCCCCGAATCTGCTGAATTACGATTTGATTTTGAGGGAGAATGAAGAACAAACAGAACTGGAGGTTGTCTCTACGTATGATAATAAACTCAAAAGCAATAACTAACGTGGGATTGAGCTTATAACTTTCAAAGAGTTAAAAAATAGCTGCCAGTTCGTAATAGTCTAATACGTGCAACACTTAGACACTCAAGGTTTTGTCTTTTAATCACTGCCTGAAATATGCGTATCTTGAGTCTGCTATGGGGTTTTTTGATTGGGGGTATTGGTAAATGCCTTTTGGCTTATCAGCGCCTTGCGAAGCAAACGGATTTTGATGTTCATACCGCCTGCATCCAATTGGATTGTGTTGGTCGTAGCGACATTGATTTACGACTTATCCGTCGACCAGGATTAATGAACGCTTTGGTGGCAAACTTTATAACAATGCGAGAGTGTTTTCTTGCTTTTCTTGCCAAACAATCCATCGACATGTTCTGGCTGATGATGTCAATTTCCTAAAGAAAATACGGTAAGTTCAAGCTCCTATCTTCCTGGTAAGGAAAGATAATCGTCTCGAAAAGGTATATCCTTTCAATCTGGAAATCCAACTTAAGCGATTGGTTGAAATATGAGATTGAATGATGCGTACTAACCAGAGATTGCTTAATAGAAAATGCATTCCAGCGCAAAAGTATGGAATACTGTTTTGTGTCATTTTTTTTACTTCTATGGTTATTTCTTTGGTTATCCTTAGCCAAAGAAATATTTATGACGATGAGTTTAGTTCATACAAATATATTTTGATGCCTCTCCAGAAAAGTTGTCACATGATTAACAGCGCGGATGTGCAACCTCCTGGTATGTACGTGATAGGCCACATGTTTTATGCTTTAATTGGCTCCGAGCGATGGATGACCTTAGGCCCGCTGTGTGTATTGTATACAGGTATCTTATTTTTTGCTTGGCGAGGTCTCTCCTGTTTTGACAGAAACTGGAAAGTTTCCTTTGTTTTTATTGTTATGTGTTTACTTCATCCTCAGCTGCTCATGTGGGGTAATTCCATACGCTGGTACCCATATTGGACAGGATTAGCTTTGATAGTGATTGTTACAGGTTTACGGGTGGGACAAGAAAAACTTAATCCTTCCGGTGAGAATTATTATTGCCCATCCAAAGGAGCGTGTCTTTGGATAGGGCTTATTATGAGCGCTATGTTTTATATTAATTATATAACGCTTATCTTTTTACCAGCTTTTGTGGCAGCTTGGCTTGTTCGTTATCGGGTATCTCGCCAGACCTTCATACGTTTGGTACTTACGAACGTTGCCTTTGTAATTCCGGCTATACCACAATTTTTGCCATTTCTTTCAGTGCATATGAAAATGGCAGGGTCGCAGAAGGGGCCGCTTCTTGCTTCGTTATGCAGGTTAATCCACGGTGTTTTCCTTGGCGAAGCGCTGTTGCCTTGGCATCCAATAAGCCCTGTATTTCTTCTGGTTGTAGTAATCCCATGCATGTTAATTATCTTGAAACAATTCATTGTATATGTTTTACGGGTTCGGGAAGGTCTGTTGTTTGAGGATAAACCTTTATGGGTGGCATTCGTAGTATTTTTTTCTGCTATGTTTGGTTTAGGGGCGATTTTGGGATTAGGCTGCAAAGCAAGGTCATTTTTAATTCTGGCCCCGCTAATGGCTTTTCTTCTTTGCGTTGGCATGATGCGGCTGAGAAGTTATGGGTTTCAAATTGTTATTGCCATTGTGGTGTTGATATGGAGTCTTTCGGGTTCATACAACTTGATTGTGAGACAAGGTACGGCAAAAGCGGGGATTAATGACCATCCAGAAGAGATTGTTTCGTTTATAGCTGAAAGACAAAGACATACAGGTAAGAAGGCTATAATTTTTACAGCGGATCCTGGAGTAACATATGCGCTTAATAGCGTTGCTGGAAAGTACAATTGGCATATTTGCTCTGCATGCTCCGACTATATTCATAAGATACCGCGAGGCACGCTATCGCCATCATTTGACCCTGAAATGATATTTGTAATCAAATCATACGTTGGTTCGTCCATCTCCCAACAAAAGAAATTTCAAGTAGCCTATTTGGCAGCAAAACAATCCATTCTTAAGTCCCACACAGAGTTTTTATCAAAAGACAGGGATTTATGGTTAAAGAAGATGGTACCCGGAGTAAAAAACATTACAAAGGACCTTCCTGAATACCGATTCGAGGTTGCTTACGGAGCACCAAAGCCTAATGTCAAATGGGCTGATATAGCTGATAAATTCTCGTACGTTAACCGAAAGTTTTATGAATAAATTTTATGATTTATAGTTCAATGGCGAATTGAATGCGTATTTTGAGTCTGCTATGGGGTTTTTCTATTGGCGGTATTGGTAAATGCCTTTTGGCTTATCAGCGCCTTGCGGAGCAAACGGATTTTGATGTTCATACCGCCTGCATCCAATTGGATTGTGTTAGTTGTAACTTGGAATCTCTTGAAGATATAGGCGCTACAATAATTCGTGTTAAGAACCGTCGCGACTTTTCCTGGGTCAGAAAATGTCAAAAACTAATCGACCAGTATCAACCGGATATGCTCTTTGTGCATGGTTTTAACGGCCCTGTAGTCGCCAAGATTTTGCAATACGAACATAAAGACAGGTTGCCGTTTGTGTGCTCATACCATGGATTGTATCATCCGCCGAAGATTTCAAGACTTCTTCCCGCACCTATATTTAATAGCAGCGCAGAATATATTTATAAGCATTATGCTAAAGGAATCGTAAGTGTTGCCCATTACTGCAAAAAGTATCTTGTGAGCAGAGGTGTTCCGGAGACCAAAATAACTGTCATCCATAACGGCATTACTAAAGCACAGCAATTGGAGAAAAAGCTGACACGAGCTGAAGTGGGGCTGAGTAATGAAGATTTTGTAATTGGCGCAACATCACGTTTGGATCCCGTGAAAGGGCTTAAATATCTCATAGATGCTTTCACCAGGATTATCAAAGTGGTACCGAATGCAAAACTTATTTTAGTTGGAAGTGGTTCGGTTGAAAAACAATTACGAGCCCGATGCCGATGGTTAAATATTAAGCAAGCTGTTTTATTCCCCGGTTATCAAAGTGACGTAGATGCATGGTTAAACTTGTTTGATTTGTTTGTATTACCGTCTTTGCATGAGTATCACTCGTTAAGTATTTTGGAGGCGATGCGGGCTGGTCTACCGATTGTAGCCACAGATGTGGGGGGGAATCCTGAATCCATTCAACATGGTAAGGAAGGTTTGCTCGTACTACGAAAGGATAGCGAAGCTTTAAAAACAGCAATTTGCCGACTGGCTGTAAACTGCGAATTACGAAAAGAACTTGGACAATTAGCAAAAGCCCGCTTTGAAAGAGATTTTACAGAAAAGCGGACAATTGAACGGACTGGTTCTTGGTTGCTAAGCTTTAGGCAAGGTAACAGCCATAATGAATATGCTGTCAGTAAACCTGAAAAGATAACACTGTGAATCGTTATTGTATGACAATATTAGCGAGTTAACTTATGCACTTTGAAGAGGCAGAGTGGATAGCCCAGAGAATCAATAATTTACGCCCGGAAGAGCTTTCACCTGTTTTGAACATCGGTAGCTCGACATGGGAATTCCGGACTAAATACCAGCCTCACATTGATTCTATCATTTTTCAACCTCTTCGCTACAGGGGGATTGTAGTCATCCATCAAGATATTAAACAGGCAAGTGGAGTGGATATTGTTGGTGATCTGACTGATCAGGCTTTCTTGAATAGATTGAGAAAAAAGCCCTTCAAGCTTGTCCTATGTAACAATTTGTTGGAGCACTTGCCGGACAGGATGCCATTTTTGAGGGCCTTGCGCGATTTAATCCCACCGGGGGGGTATCTGATAATTACTACGCCTTTTGAATACCCTAAGCACATGGACCCGATCGATACGATGTATCGTCCATCAATAAGTGACCTTAGGGACCTTTTCCCAGAGATGGATTTGCTAAATTCAGCCGAGATAGATGTAGGCACGGTTTGGAAATCTTTATCCCAAGACTTACCCAAGCTTGTCAAGCTGTTGGTCAGAGCCGCAATCCCATTTTGGAAATATAACGGCTGGGTTACATCTGTGAACAAGTTGTTGTGGCTTTTCAAAACGCGAAAAATAACATGTGTGCTCTTAAGAAAGTCAAATGCGAATTGCAATACTTTCACATGACCTAACCCAATCCAACATTCGTCTATTGCCGTGGCGGACTGCTTTGGAAATAGTATCCTGCTGGAATAAGCGGGGAATTAAAGCTGTTGTTTTTTCCGGGACGAACGGAGCGAGGGCAGAAGAGAAAAACCTCCGCGGGGTAAGAGTGATTGAAGTCCCCAAACCCAGAGATAAAAAAACCTTTCGTTATTTTGCTGATGTCTGCAAAAAAGAGATGGTCACCTGTCTATACTCTCCCCGCTCGTGGATAAATGCGAAGCCGCAGATGCTTGAGCTCGAAAGCAAGTTGGCTTTAAGTGTGGTATGGTATATCCCCGGGGCGTGGTATCATTTTAAGCAGACTCTGTTTGCGTCAAAATGGCTTGGCATCAAATCCGCTGCTCCTTATATTGCTCAGTCTCTAATGCCTTGCAGACTTTATGTAAAGCTTCTGTGTTCAAGAGGCCACCGCCATATCATTACTATGTCCGATTATGTGAGAGATAAACTCATCGCCTCCGGCTACTCAGCTGAATATGTCCATGCAATACCTCCAGGCAAGGCCTCGTTAATGAAAGACCAGCGTCGGTCTGAAGTATTTATCAACGTTCAAAAGACCTTGGCTCATAGGCCGTATTTCCTTTTTTTTGGTCCGCCTCAAGCAATACGTGGTCTTGAACAGGTTCTTGCTGCTTTTAAGAAAATTGCCGAAATACATCAGGACATCTGTCTTGTTTGCCTGTTTCGGTCGGATAAGAAATTGCAAACTGATAAACTGCGAAGCCGCATTGAAAAAATGGGGCTGGAAAAACGTTTATTCTGCATTTGGCAATCCGTCTCCACCGCTGATTTGGATGCCTTTCTCAGACACTGCTATGTTGTGTTAAAACCATTTTTACTGGTACCATCTGAAATTCCTTTGTCAGTGATTGAAGCAGCAGGTTATGGTAAACCAGTGGTAGGTACCGGCCCTAATGGAACAGGATTGTTTGCCAAGCAGTTTGGGCTTATGGTGCCTTCAGGCAATGCGAAGGCTTTGGCCGAAGCTATGTTGCGATTGTTAAAAGATAAAAATTTGTATTCCCAAAAATGCTCAGCAGCCAAGCTGGTCTATAAGAACCACCCAACTTGGGACGAAGTGGCAGAGAAATGGTTGGAGGTTGGAGGTTTAAACTGAGCAGGCCACACTACATTGTCATCAGCGGGATTGATGGCTCGGGCAAAACCACACTCATTAGAGCTTTGCAGCAACGCTTGGAATCAGAAGGATTATCCGTGTTTTATGTATGGATGCGATATAACCATATAATCGTCAAGCCAGTCCATGTATTATGCCGGCTGGTTGGGCTGTCCCGGAGGCGACAGACAACACGAGGAAGAGTATGGCAGCACGAATTTTATCGCTGTCAATTATTCTGCTCATTGTATATTTTCCTGACGTGGCTGGACGCATGGCTGGCAAAAATCAAACTGGCATGGCAGCTTAGAAATAAGCACGATGATGTGGTGATTTGCGATCGCTGGGTTGGAGATATCCTCGTTGATTTAGCAGTAGATTCTCGACGTGAGGGATTGCTTGATGGGAGATGGCACCGACGTTTTACGCAACTTTTGCCAAAGTGTGCAAAGCAATACATGGTTATGCGAAAAAAAGAAACACTGCTCGCTTGCCGCACCGAAAACAGAGAAGACCCAAGTCTTGCTTTCCGACTTGAGATGTATGACCGTTTCGCAGGCAAAAAGCATAAAGTAGTCGTTGTAGATAATAATGGCACTATCGACCAGGCTGTGAATTATATCGTGGATGATTTTGTTAACAAAAAAAGGATTTGAGTTACGTCAGTTTCGATTCTTATTCTTACTCTAAATGAGGAAGGAGATTTGCCCGGTTGCTTAGAATCGGTTGCTTGGTCTGATGATATTGTGGTATTTGATTCTTTCAGCAGTGACCGGACGGTCGAGATTGCAAAAACAGCCGGAGTAAGAGTTGTTCAGAGAAAGTTTGATAACTATGCAGCTCAACGAAACGCTGCAATGAATGAGGTGGAGTATAAGAATCCTTGGATTCTGATGATAGACGCCGATGAGCGAGTTCCGCAGGAACTTAAAGCTGAGATAGAGCAATTGCTTTCAAACGGCGATAGAGGAATAACCCTTTACCGAACGCGAAGAAAGGATTTTCTGTTTGGTCGATGGCTTCGACGTAGTAGCGGTTATCCAACCTGGTTTGGAAGGTTTTTCAGGACTGGTAAAGTAACGGTTAAGAGAGAGGTAAACGAAGAATACTATACAGATAGTAAAATCGGTTATCTTAGGGAGCATTTCATTCATTATCCTTTTAGCAAAGGTATAGCATTCTGGTTTGAGCGGCACAATCGATATTCTTCAATGGAAGCTGAAGCGATTGTAAAGGAAGTGCAGGACAAACTCCGGTTTAAAGACTTATTTTCATCTGACCCCATAATCAGACGGAAGTTTTTAAAGCAGCTTGCATTTCATTTGCCGTTCCGACCGTTTGTAGTCTTTTGCTACCTGTATTTTGTTAAACTGGGTTTTCTTGATGGTATGCCAGGATTTACATACTGTCGCTTACGTGCGATTTATGAATATATGATTGACCTTAAAGTAAAAGAAATTCAACTGCGTAAAAAGGGATTGCCAGTATAAATAGCGGATAGCTAAAGATTCACTCCTGCTCAAAAGTTCGAATAAAATGAAATTCTCCATTATCACGAGTTGTTACAATCCTGGTAATGGTATAAGAACTGCCATTGAGTCTGTTCTTTCACAGGATTATCCTGATATTGAGTATATCATCATTGATGGGGCCAGTACTGATGGAACAGCTGAGCTTGTCAAGTCCTACGGAGGTAAGATAGGCAGGTTTATCTCCGAGCCGGATAAAGGATTTTATGATGCTCTTAATAAAGGAGTAAGGCTGGCTACCGGAGATGTGATCGGCTTTGTCAATGCCGATGATTTGCTTGCCGGAGTCAATATAATATCTGATATTGCAAGGGGGTTTGACAGGACAGAGGTAGATGGTCTCTATGGTGATCTCGAGTATGTTGCAAAGGATGATACAGCAAGGGTTATCCGCTACTGGCGGAGTGGTGATTTTAAGTATTCCAGTCTTC
>CAYTTK010000100.1:0-9596 GCA_964440735.1 uncultured Pirellulales bacterium | reverse complement strand
GTTCTTAGCTTTGTTATAAGTAGTTTGCTCGTTAATCTCATCGGTAGGCACATAAGCCACCGCTCTGATGTATTCCACTTCCACATCGTTGACTTCACCGACTTGTGGGATATGATAGACCCTGTTGGTTAATCTTACGTCCCTTTGTATAAAAGGAGGTATTGACAGACGAATGTCGGCGTCAATATCATTTATTGCCGAGGTGACCAGAACAGTAAAATCCCCAACTCGCGGCTCATACGGCACCGGTTTATCGGGAGGTTGGTCTAACTTATCACTTAATACCTCAACCTTCTCGCTTATGTATACATCAATCTTGCCAGCCCTAAATTTCCTACCATCGTATTCTACGTAATTAGGACTCATAAGGACACGGAAAATCAAAATCAAAAGAGACAAAATCCCAGCTATGCCAAGAACTATCTTTTCAACATGTTCTTCAAAAAAATCGCCTATTTTACTCATCTTTCACGTCTCACATCTTGTATTTCACATCTTACCTAACATTTTTTGGGGAAACTTTTCACCATTTCGTCTTTGTATCCCCAGGCTTCAGTGAGTTTTTAATCGATTCCGGTTTAATCTTATCGTACCCCTTTTTGTTGAATATATATTCACAGATTAAATTCAATTCTACCACAGCATCCTCGCCATAACGATAAAAAAGATGGTCCTGACCATATCGGTCAATCGACCTGATTTTACTTTCTAAAATCGTCATCTGATTATGCTCGAAGGATTGCTCCTGTTCATCACCTGTGTACCCTGCGAATTTATGCTCCTTGGCGCTGCAAAGACGCTGCATAAACGGTAAAACTGCATCTGCACTAACCAAAACAATAATATTGAAATGTATAATATCAATATCGTCATTGCAGCTCCTACCCGTGCAGGGTTCTATAATCGCCTCTTGAGTCGAAAGAACATAAGCAGGCCTATCAACATTAGTTGTTCCAGCATCCCTCCTTGCAACATAAGACCCTCTGGGTCTTCTGGACCTTCTTTGGCTGAGGTCGAACCTAACACCCAGAAGCCTTTTCACCGGCGACGTTAGAACACTGTTCGACCCGGCATTACAAGCGTCTATCGTATCGATAACATCCTCGGTGACCCAGTAAGCTAACTGATGATACCAACAGTCTTCAACGGCCTTTTCTATTCCAACATTATATTTATATCCTCCCCAGTATTCATAGCCGCTCAAATCAACTGGATTCACATAAACAGAAATAGACTTTGCTCTCTCCCGGCAAATTTCATCTACTATCTTACTTTCAACCTCATTAAGCCTCGTCAGTGATGTTCTCATGGCCGTTGCCAAAGAACCTGATTCAGTCGGAGAGTACCTCCTCGACGACCTAAATTTTTCCGACGAACTTTCCAGAATCCTCTGCAGCTCAACCTCCGAGGGACAATCATGAGCATTTAAATTAACAATTAGCTCGTCAATAGCTCTGCGGTATAGTTCACCAAATTCCTTGAAAATCAATGTTGATGTATCCTCCGGCTTTGGAAATATTTTATAGCTTAACAACTCTCTTTGAGAGCTTCGCTTTGATAAAAGTTCAACTTGATTGGCATCATTTGCATAGACTTCCTGACGCTCTGCCATCTTTTTCCATTGCTCGCGCGGAACAACATCTGAAGCCATAGATTTAAGTAGTCTGCCTCTCTTTGAAATACTTTCCTGCTCCATCTGCCCCTTGAGCTTACTGCTCATTAACTGGGTAGGTATAAAAAGAAGTGCAGCAATCAGCACCAAAATAACAGGCACCAAAAATGCCGAATTATCCTTAAGAAAACTCAGTTTTTGAATAAGACCTTTAAGAATATCCATTTTAGCTCACCAGTTTTTTCGCCTTCTGCCTTTTCTTGATTCTGCCAATCGTTATTTCATTCTATATCCTACACCGACTCGCCCGAATCCTCGTCGTTTATTTTCTTAACATGCTTATCATTTCATTATTACGCTTACTTACCTACCTCCACCATTTGTTCATCATTGATTAGAGCCACCAGCTAAGGCGGTGGTAGCAGGTGCATCCCTCCAGACAAATTTAACGTTTAATATAAACCAATGGTCATTGACTTCGTAAATGGGCTTACCGTTACGGTCGAGCATCAGCTTTCCATCGGCTCTAAGTGCCGCAACTTTGCTGATGGTCTCCTTTGTCATAGGGTCAATATAAACCTGCTCACTCCCACTGTAGCTGCCTCTTGCGGACCTGTAATCCACAACGCCTACACCTTGAGGCACTTCTGTATCCGACCCTACTTCATGTATTTCGAGCTTGAAGTGCCCAATCTCGGTTTTCTTGTATAGCTCGAACGGACAATTTCCGTCAACTATATCATCAAGATGCGACAGTCGAGTAACAAATCCCCATTTACTCTGGTTATTTTCTACGCCGGAAGGGTCCATCAATTCACCTAAGTTTTGGTAAGGACTATACCCAACAATAGTAACCACAAATCCTGCTTTTTTTTCTTCGACAGTTTTAGTTTCATCGGTTTTTATTGAATACGCCGACCGAAATCTCGGGTCAACACTACCCTCTGAATCCTCCTCATAAGCCGTATCTTCTCTGTATCTGCTGCGTGTCCTCGAGCGTAAATCTGCCTTTCCAAACTGAGCAATGTCTATATCCTTTGCAAAGTAAGCTGAAATTCCTGTAATGAAGATTTGTTTTCGCTGCTTTCTTGGAACATTCAGAACAGCTTCCACATTTGCCCTGGCAAAGGCCTTATAAAGCTCCTTCTGTTCGAGATTGCTCTTCTCATTCGGCAGTGCTGAAAAAATCGTCTGGTTCAACAGCGGAACTACATCACGATATTTAAAAGGGTCAAACTCCTTTTTTATTATCTCTTCATAAACGGAACCTTTGCGTTCTTCAGCTTCAAGCTTTTCGCGTGCATCCGCGGCTTCTTGGATTACATTAGTGATTCTACGTCGAAGGTCTTCGTTTCTACTATAACTGATTCTATCCAAACTGGTTCTCGCCAGGCACATAAGCGAAACTGCAAGAAGCACACACGCTGCGGCGATAAAATATTTGCCCTTTCCTGCCCAGGCCATCGACCGGGCAACTTTGCGAGGAAGCAAATTACTCTTTATATTGCCAAGCCCCAAACCCTGCAAAGCAAGACCATAAACAATTCCGAAATCACAGACATTCTCATGGAATTTCGCTGGAGAAACACCAGCGCCTATTGCAAGTTTCTTAAACGCATCCGGCCTTTCGACCGGTATCTGAAGCGTCTGCTGGAGATATTTCAGAAGGCCACGAAGTTTAGTGCCACCGCCCAACGCAATAATCCTTACAAGTTTAGTATTGGGGTTGGAACTATTGTAAAAACCCAATGACCGTTGGACTTCGGAGGCCAAATCTGTAAAAACAGGTCTCATCGCCTGGAATATCTGCCGGGCATACTTGCTCACCGGAGCTGTCCGTTTTAGTTTTTCTGCTTTTCCAAAATTAAGTTTGAAGGTCTCTGATATCGCCTTGGTAAACGCATTACCACCTAACAGAATACATCGCTGCCAAACTGTCGACTTCGTGCAGACAACCAAATCGGTATTGTCAGCTCCTATATTAAGAACAACGGTGGCCTGACTATCGGATTTGACCAATTCAGGGCGGTCGTACAAAATGTAGTTATATAGTGCCATTGGTGACATCTGAACATAACTGATTTGGACATTTTCTCTGTTGAAATGCTCCATCGATGAGTCTATTACCTCATTCTTTATTGCAAATATACCCACTTTCGTTTCCGGGCTATCTTGCTCCGTCATCAGTTGCCAATCCCACTGAACTTCGTTGATATCGAAGGGAATCTGCTGAACCGCCTCGAACTTGACAATTTCAGGTATGCGTTTCTTCTCAACAGGAGGCAGGTTCACAAATCGAGCAAAGCTGTTCTGGCTCGGCACAGAAACTATTATATCACTTGCCTTTAAGTCGTGACTGCTTACAAATTTGCGCAAAGCTAATGCAATCAGCTCATCCCGTTCCGCCGGCTTGACATCTGCTGCTGATAGTATCTTGCCGTGCTGAATATTGTCGAAGCCGATTACTTCAACTACCCCGCGTTGAGCGGTTAACTGTAATGCTTTAAGGGAGTTATTGCCAATATCTATTGCCCAGACAGAGCCAGTTTGGTCAGCCATAATAAACCTCCCACTTTATATCGGACATAATTTCAACTCTTCTTATTATTATAGCATATCTACTTCACTAATTCCACAATTTTCTGCCATTCGGCCGCATCCAACCCCGATACGGGCAAAATAAAAAGGGCCGGCTCTATTTCATATACCGGCCTTGTAGTTCAATATGTTCGTTTTTTTCAAGCTCTGATTTAACCTTTTCTAAGAATTCCAGCCAGTCATCCTCACTTATGGCCTCCCGTATTTAAGAGTAAAAACAGACCGATATCTCAAATATCATGCGCCTGTATTATCGAAGTCAAATCTGGATATGTTTCAGTATCTGAAATCAAATAGACCGATTTGGTTAAATTGCATTCTGGAGAATTGTTATTAGAATAAATGAAAGAAAGTTTATGATATGTTTCTTTCTACACCACATTGTTATCCCCCCCTTAAAAATGGTTTTTTCTGTTTCTTTTGTTTCCTTAACATAATCCCCCCTAAACCCAATATTAAAAAAGTTGTTGGTTCCGGCACAATTTTTATGTGCGACCAAGTAGGTGTATTCCAACACGAAAAACTAAACACCTCATTGTTTTTGTAGAAAAACCCTTCTACATAACCTTCGTGGTTAACCCCTCCGGTTGGGTCATATGTAACATCATAAGCATAAAGAAAAACTATACTGTTATGGCCTGCTGATATGTAGTCTAATTGGCCAGCGTGATAGTGGACAATGCTGTTATCAAAGCTCCAAAGACTATACATTTGCCCACCCTGGAAACTAGCCTGACTGTCATGATTCGTTGATAGTTGTCCAATAGTACCACCGAGAAAATCGAGGGTGGCATCGTTTTTAAGAAATACTTCGTCATAATATGGATCAGCATCTGTCCAGATGTGATGACCTGATTCGAAAAAGATCACACTAGCCTGAACTGGGCAAATTCCAAATAACACTACTACCGCCAGAATTGTAAATAATTTCGTTTTCATCATTACCTCCTATTTTTGGTTAAAAAAGTTGATTAAGTTTTCTGATTGGCTCCGCCACTGCCAATACAAATGATTTCCTTAGTTCGATGTTAATCTCCTCCTGCATGGTTATTGAGCGACTTTTATTTAATGACATACTATCACATTTTTTTATATTTGTCAAGCATTTTTTAGAGATATTATCGGAAGTATGAACCATTTCGATAATGTTTGAGTACTCATAGGTGACAAATATGCAGCAGGAATCTGAATCGATAGCAAGGTCGATCGCACGGTATCCGTGTTGCGGCGCCTGCATTTGGTCCTGAAATGTTATCTGGTTTCCCTCAATTTTGTAAGCTCCAATGATATCGCTTTGGTGGTTTATAATCGCATAAACAGATTTGGCCTGTGATGTTTGTGTAAAACTTGTAATTAGAACACAGAAAATGAAAAGTTGCAGAAAATTAATTTGCTTTTTTATAAAGCGCATAATCAGACCTCCTATCCAAAAAGTGTTTCTTTGTTCTACGAAACTGTCTTACTTTACATTATTTTTTCGTTTTACCAGTAAAACGCCAAGCGCGAGAAGGATTACAGAACTCGGTTCAGGAATTAGATTTATACGGGAGAATGTTTCTGAGCCATTTAGGTCAATATTGAATGGAGTATCGTCAAACCAAAAACCCTGAACCTGACCATAACCATACTTTCCTCCAGAGTTCGTTTTAGCCAGGTCATATCCAAAAATATTGACTACTCCAGAGTCGCTAGAAGAAAGAGAATCGGTGATGTAACCGCCACAGAGGTTGACTGTACCCGAATCAAGGGCACCAAGGTATTCAATAGTACCTCCGAACATGTTCAAAATACTAAATTCTCTCGAGCCAAAACTAACTCCAATGGCGTCATCAAAAAGATTAATGACAGATAGGTCCCAAGCCATGGCACCGTAAACATAACTTCCTGAGATGTTTGCGATGCTGGAATCTCTTGTGTAGAGACTGTATGTCTCCCCCCCGGCAACATTGAGCATGCTTCCATCGTAGGTTTCCATCTGGTCAACTAGGCCTCCGAGCATATTAACGATTGTACTATCGTTGTAGATCATTACACGATTCCACTCTTCACCCGGAAGGATGTGACCGCTGGATGTAAAGATTTTATCCGGCACAGCGTAAAGAACATTTCCTGCAAGTAATACCACCGCCAGAATTGTTATTATTTTCTTTCTAAGCATGACTTTACCTCCTAAAATCTTGATAGTCTTGGAATATTTTTTATTGTTTTTTTTTGAAATCCTTTCTTCGTAACATTATTAAAGAAATTATTCCAAACAATGCGAAGGTTGCAGGCTCAGGAATTAAGTTTATATGCGAGTAAGCCTCAGGATTATACAGGTCAACACAAATATATGTATCATCCATCAAAAAACCTGAAACCTGCCCATAACCGTAAGTTCCACCGGATGATGTTTTAAACAAATCATGGCCATATATATTAATAGCAGAAAAATCATCGGCTATAATGCTGCTTGCAGCTCCTGCGTGTCCTGACATATATCCTGCGTATACATATATTACACCCGACTGATGTGCGTGAAGATTACCGATATTGCCACCTTTCACATATATATTTGCAAAGTCTTCAGCGCCTAATGATGTGGAATCATCGCTGTCAAAGAAATTTACCACAGCGTAGTTACAAGCTTTTATATATCCGATATCACCACCATACATGTTTATAACACTAAAATCGGCTGCTCCGATATCAGCACTACCGCCCATAATATTGAGTGTACTGCTATCGTAAGTCATTATAAAATCCGATCCACCGCCGTACATATTAACGGTTGTATGGTCTGGCGGAGTGTCATAGATATTAATAAAGTCGTAGAATCCGCTATAGATGTCCGTATCGCTGTAAATATCCCAGACGGCGTAGGCTGGAACTGACCACATACTTAACAATATTACTACTGCCAAAATTGTTAGTAACTTTTTTCTAATCATGACCTTACCTCCTAAAAATGGATTTTAATTCTCGAACCGCTCCTGCCTTTAATTTCTACCGAGAACTGCCTCCTCAGCATAGATTGTATCAGGATGCCAAGTATATCTTGCTTTATTATACCATATCTTACCCTCCCCCCCGTGGCTAAAAGTCAGGAGAAAAATCGTAAAATTACCAATAGATTCTAATTTAAAAAATCGCCTTTATGACCTGACCATCATTCCAATCAGCATTTTCCACCTATTTATTCTACAAATGTTCGGATTAAAGGTTGATTTGTCAAATACTATGGCCAATTCGGTATACAGATAATATCTTCCGGGTCATTGCAAACCAGCCACATAGAAGCAAGCTCAGCAAAATCTGCAAATGATACTGAATCGCTTTGGTCAATGTCGGCCCTGTTGCACCATTCATTAAGGCTGCTGCAATCATTATTCAACCATTCGCCCACCAACAAATACAAGTCACTCCACCCGATATAACAATCCATATCGATATCAGACGGATAGCCGTATAAAAGGGTCCATACGGCATCGCATGTTCTCGGCTGCATTATTTCAAAGGCCAAATTAACATCGACCAGGCCATAGCCAAATATGTCATCGCGACCTGGGTCGCCTAAATCTTCTGCAGAGTCAATCAGTATATCCCGCACATCTGTGGCTGAAATATTTGTACCCTGAGCGGCAAATATTAATGCAGCGACGCCGGAAACATGCGGAGTAGCCATTGAAGTTCCACTGGAATAATCGTAAAGGTCCGCTGTAACAGATACGCTTCCGGTTATTCCACTTTCGGCAAGCAGTTGCAGGTCATTACCGTCTGCCTGCGATACCGATACAACTATCAGCGGGCTGCCATGTGCAAGAGTACCGAGGAAATTGCCCAGAACATTATTTGAGATAATTGCACCAACTGCACCTTTGGATTGAGCATGGGCAACCTTTTCAGCAAAAGTGATATCACCACGGCGGATATGAGCTATATTGCCATCCACAATATCAGGGCAGGTATTCTCAGGATCCAGGCCGGTTGCCAAACCACAATTACAAATCCGACCACTAACTATGCCAGCAGCGGTCCCCTCAACAACGTTCGATTGATGACTCGTGCTGTTCCATATCGCATCGCCTGTTGCATCTGGTCCAACAGGTACTGTAGAAAGAACGCCTACGCCCGGCGCTGTAAGTTCTATAGTTGGTCCAAAATTTGAAAAACCGGCCTTTTGTTTATCCTCATCAACTGCAGCTACTGATATTACTGACTCGTAAGCTGCCGGATAATTCAGCTCATTAGTGTTATCATTTCCCGCCGCAGCCACAAGCAAAACGCCTGCTGCGAAGGCATTATCGCACGCTGTCTCAAGAGAAACAGAATAGTCGGTTCCGCTAAGACTCATACTTATAACATTAGCCCCGTTATCTACTGCCCATTCTATGCCGGATATCAACCAGCTCATTTGGCCCTCGCCTTCATTATCGAGCACTTTGCAAATCAACAAATCCGCTTCCGGGGCAACGCCGACTACGCCGATATCATTATCCGCAGCAGCTACCGTCCCTGCGGTATGTGTGCCATGTCCTTCAAAATCCTCAACCGCTTCATCAGTTACAAAGCTTGTCGATGCTATTATATTTCCATTGTCCGGATGATACATACTTATCCCTGTATCCAGAACAGCCACAACCGCGCCGGTGCCTTTGGTTTTTGACCAAACCTGTGTAGCGCCTACCATTTCAACGCCGTATGGAATATCCTGCGAAGACAGGCTCTCAATAATATCAGTGGTATCACCACTTGTCTCGACAGGACCTGCTGCGTAGATTGGATAGTCCGGCTCAATATAAGCAACATCCTTATTTTCCCGAAGTTGATTTAACAGCTCCGAATCGAGTTTGGCAGCCATGGCAGGAATAATTTTAAAAGTTCTGGCCGTTGCGAACTCCGCTTTCTTTGACATTGTATGCTTTTGAATGTGGCCCTTATATACGATTATGTAGTTTTTTGTTTCTGCTGCGGCGTATGAATTCACAAATACCACCAAAAAACAAAAGAGGCCATAGGTTCTGGATAGTTTTTTAAATGACATAGCCCTGGTTTCTCACATAAAGCCGACACTCGGCTACCGTTCGTTGTTTTCCATCTGGCCTGGGCATAGGCATAAAATGAACAAGCAATTCGCCCTGCTTATAAGGCAAATCTGCCGCTTTGATGGAATCACAGACACTTACAAATATGATAATAATCAAATAGTGATGGTTCTACTGCCACTATTATTTTTGCTCTCGTTTATAAACCCTTTCTCCTAAAAGTGCTTTTTAGCCGGCCCCTTAAAATAAACCTTTAATTTTCCAAACAGCCCTGTTCTTTATTATACCAGAAAACCCTCATCCATATTAAATAAAATATGCCTTTTGGCTTAAGCCTTTTGGCTTACTCGAATATCATATCA
>CAYTTK010000099.1:0-9732 GCA_964440735.1 uncultured Pirellulales bacterium | reverse complement strand
ACTCACCTATAAGATTGTCAAAAATATCAAAAGTAAGCATAATACCAAAAATATATAAATTGTCAAATCCGATTAGAACATTAAGGCAAAATGGGCTATCATGTAAGATTCTTACGAAAATTTACTAACGTTTAGCGGAATTTATGAGTCTATATAAGACGAGGGCACAGATGTGAACAATGCTCAGAAACCCAACGCCATTGATATTAAACGGCTGGTTCAGGCGAGCCAAGGTGGAAACAGAGGGGCATTTGATGAGCTTGTAAAAATTTTTCAACGGCGCACAATGCAGGTAGCTGTCAGTATATTAGGTAATATAGATGATGCAGCCGAAGCCGTACAAGTCGGCTTCGTTAAGGCCTATCTGAGTATCAATAAACTAAGAGACCCGAAGCACTTTGAGAGATGGCTTTTAAGGATTATCTCAAACACAGCAATTAGCCAGCGAAAAATAGTTAAACGAAGAACAGAGCTAATCAGAACTTTTAATTGCCATCATGACCAGGAAAAGATATTTTCACCGACAAATGCAGAAGATGTAATCGATTTGAAACAGGCAATACAGCAGGCAATGTTGAAGCTCCCGAAAAAGCAAGCTCAGGCAATCTCGCTTTTTGGCTTAAAGGATTTATCACATAGAGAAGTCGCTGAGATTATGGGCTGCTCGGCTGAAGCAGTAAGGTGGCATGTATTTCAGGCAAGGCAAAAATTAAAAGTATTATTGAAAGAGTACCTCAAATGAAAGATGCAAAAGAAAAAATAGACATTCTACTACAGGGTAACGTCGCCGAGCAGTTAGAGAATGTTGACTGGGACAAATTGAACACGGCAATATCACAAAAGCTGGATGAGGCAGAAAGCAATAAGCTTTATGCAAAAAAATGTCCATCTGTGTTTAAAATAGCGGCTTCAATAGCCGCAGCCGCTGCGATTATTTTTATCGCCGTGATGGTTAAAACTGAACCACCACACAAAGTCAAATTCGAAAAAAGTGGCAAAGCTGTGGTCAGACTCATTGATACAAAAGGGATAGCTACCGTTAAAATCGAGCAGGAGGTTAGTAAGTCACGGGTGATGATTGATTTTGAAGATAGCAGCAGAAAAATCGCAAGGTGCTATATTAAGATTATTGATTCAAAAGGTGATTTGAAAAAAGACAGCGACCAGCCAATGTGGATTATTATCAGTAAATCTGAGCCGATGGTAGCAGATAATGGTTATAGCGATAACGAATATGAGATGGACTTGATTTGTTTGTTGTGAAAAATTTTATTTTAGATAAAGGAGCAAAAAATGAATGCGATGAATTTAAGAAAAATGATAATTGCAATTTCTTTAGTTGGGTTTCTGTCTGCTTATGCCCAGGCCGAAAAGATGCAGTTGCAGGAAAATCTCAGCAAAGATGTCAGTATAAAACTAAAAGATGTTACTATCGCTGAAGCGCTGGAAAAAATAGGGCAAAAGGCCAGCGTTAAAATTGTTTTATCCGATGAAGCGGCCTGGAAGCTGCCGCAAGGCCAAGCAACACGGCTTTCAGTGGCTCTGGATGGTCCACTGGCAGATAGTATGACGGAGATGCTAAATGCCTTTTTTATGCGTTACGCAATAGGCGATGAGGAGATTACAATATATCCCCGGACGGAATTGGAGCATATTCTTGGTAGACCAACAACAAAACAACTCGAACTATTGAAAGCCATATACACAAGGCCTATCAAAGTTTACTATTTTGACCAAATCCAAAGTACTATAAATGAAGCGTTGGGACAAGAGATTTTAATCTCACCGATTGAAGTCGTGCACGCACAAATGAATAATTTATTAAGTCAACTTGCTGGAAAGAGACCAATATATGAAAAAGTAGCTACGAACAGAGGCCGTAGAGACCGGCCGATATTTGCTAAACGACCTATGTCGGCAATGGCAAATGTGCCGGAATCTACAGCATTTAATCTACCTACCTCTGTAACTCTCGTCCAGCTATTAAGCCAGGTAAGTATTGAAGAAGAACCCACTAACACAAGGTGGTATATTTCAGGAATGGATTTTCCAGGCCAGAATCCGGAAATCCGTGTGATAGATAGTTACTTTTTTATACAATTAAAACTTAATCAGAAGGTCGACATTTCTTACAAGGACGAGCAGTTGAACAAAATTCTTCAGGATTTGGCCAGCCGTGCTGGTGTCAAATTGTTTGCGGCGCCAGGGTCTTCTCTGCACGAGTACACACTCTCGGTGAATATGCAAAATATAACGATTGAACAGGCCATTAGAAATATATCTGATATGGTTGGCGCTTTTTGCGAAATTAGAGGTACTATAGAAATTAACAAGCCCCGGCCTAAAACAATACCCCCACAGTCAGGAGCAGCTACCCGCAAAGCCGATGATGGTGCTTACGTCGGAAAGATTAGTATTCCGATGGATAATGGAAAGTACTTTCTTGAATTTATGCTCCGCGAAAAGGATTTGACTGAAAAATTACAGAAAATCAGGGCAGAAAAAATGAAGGAAGTTATGGGCAATTTGCCAGAACCAAAGCCAGCAGAAGCACCGAAATAACAGTGAACAACCCGTAGCTGTGCTTGATTTTGGACTAAAAGTTAGCTTCGAGCTTTCTTCTTTTTCATGAGGTAATCGTTTATTGCAGCGGCGGCGATTCGGCCCTGGCCCATTGCCAAAATCACCGTTGCAGCCCCGGAGACAATATCACCGCCTGCATAAACGCCCGCAACCGATGTTTGCATAGTGTTTTCATCGACAACAATTGTGCCCCACCTGGTTGTTTGCAGTTCCGGCATCGTTTGTTGTATGAGCGGATTGGGTTTATTGCCGATGGCCACGATGACCGTGTCAAGCTCCATAGTAAACTGCGAACCTTCGATGGGAACGGGCCTTCGCCGGCCTGACTCGTCCGGCTCACCAAGCTTCATCCTGATGCATTCCATTGCCACAACACGGTGACATTCGTCACCGATGATACGAACCGGATTGTTAAGCAGCTTCAGCTTTACTCCTTCTTGTTCGGCGTGGTGGATTTCCTCAAGACGTGCGGGCATCTGCTCACGCGCCCGGCGATAAACAACCGTTACATCCGCCCCCAGCCGAAGCGCCGTTCGTGCAGAATCCATAGCCACGTTACCCCCGCCTATAACTGCAACACGCTCACGCTTTATGGGTGGAGTGTCGTATTTCGGAAACAAATACGCCTTCATCAGGTTGGAACGGGTAAGATATTCATTGGCCGAGTAAACCCCGACCAGGTTCTCACCCGGAACCCCCATAAATGACGGCAAACCCGCACCGCTGCCGATGAAAACTGCATCGAAACCATCTCCATTCAACAGCTCTCTGATGGTGCTGTTTCGGCCGACCACGAAGTCCATCACAAACTTAACTCCGAGTTTTTTCAGGTAATCAACTTCCGCCTGAACAACGGCTTTTGGCAGACGAAACTCGGGTATCCCGTAAGTAAGGACTCCCCCTGACTCCTGCAGCGCCTCGAAGACGGTAACTTCGTGTCCGAGCCGAATTAAATCGCCCGCAACGGTAAGCCCGGCTGGGCCGGCACCTACAACAACCACTCGCTTGCCTGTTTTCGCCGCAATTTTGGGTATTTTAATATTGCCGCTGTTGCGCTCATAATCAGCAACAAAACGTTCCAGCCGGCCGATGGCCACCGGCTCACCCTTAACACCAAGCACACACAGTTTCTCACACTGTTCCTCCTGAGGACAAACACGCCCACAGACAGCCGGCAGCGCATTTTGTTCCTTGACCTTCAATGCCGCCTCGATGAATTCACCCTGTTCGACAAGAGCAATAAAAGCCGGTATGTCAACTTTAACGGGACAACCTTCTACGCACCGGGGCTTTTTGCACTTCAAACAACGACTCGCTTCCAAAACTGCCAGCTCCTCCGTATAGCCGTAAGGAACCTCATCGAAGTTTCTGGCCCTGTCTTCGGGAGCCTGCTCCGGCATTGCCTGTCTGGGAATTTTGTTTTTAGCCATTTGCTGCTCTTTACTTTTGCTCAATGTGAGCCATACATTTATGTTTGCCGCTGTTGTGAACCGTCACCGGCTCGGTTCGGCCAAGCGAGTGTATCTCCTCGGCACTATACGCGGCACGGCGGTCACGAAGCTCATCCCAGTCAATCAGATGCGCATCAAAAAACGGCCCATCAACACAGGCGAACTTCATCTGGTCACCGACAGTCACACGGCACGCACCACACATACCCGTTCCATCCAACATAATTGGATTTAGTGCCGCCAATGTTTTTACACCATACGGTTTTGTTTCCTGCCCTGTCAGCATCATCATGAAGGGACATCCAATCGCAATGACACAGTCAATCTTCTCGCCGGCTTTTAATTTTTGTGCAATTACATCAACAGAATGTCCCTTGATATTCATCGACCCGTCAATCGCTGTCTGAATCAGCTCGTCGCAAATACCCTCCAGCTTCTCCTTGTAGTAATGCAGGTAAAGGCTGCGGGCCTCTATAATTGCTATCAGCCGATTGCCCGCTTTCCTCATCGCCTTTGCAATAGGCACAATCGCTCCAATACCATAGCATCCGGCTGCCAGCACTACCGTTCCGTAATGTTTAATCTCCAGAGGAACACCCAGCGGTCCGACCACGTGTGCCAGTTTATCACCTGCATTTAAGAGCACGAGCTTTCGGCTGGATTGCCCTTTCTCAAGCACAATCAGGGTAATGGTGCCTTTTTCAGCATCCCAGTCGCACAGCGTGTAGGGCACTCTTTCTGATTTTTCATCGACCATCACAATAACGAACTGTCCTGGCTTTGCCTTTTTCGCAACCTCGGGCGCACCTATGACGAGTTCGTGTATATTAGGTGCAATCTCACTTTTTTCCAGAATTTGAAATCTACCTTTGAATTCTGTTGTTTCTACAGTTTCGACATTCACATCATCAACAGGTAAATATCTCAGTCCGCAAACCTTTTCATCAATTCGATGACCGCGGAAGTATGCTCGTCTGAGCTTTGGATTTTTGGCTGCATCAGGTGCTTCATTCCGCTCAATCCACAATTTTGCATGTGATATTCCCATTTTTTTCCTGATTGCAGCGGCTGAGCCGTATGCAAAATCTTTGGCTCCCATTGCCTGGGCGAGCCTACAAATAATCCACCATTCGGGTTTTGCATGTTCCGGCGGCTCACACGCCTTGCGTATGGGCCGTCTTTGACCGGAACTATCCAGAATGGTCCCATCAACTTCAGCAAACACCGCTGCCGGCAACACAATATCGGCAACTTTGCTTGCAGCACTCGGATAGCAATCCTGTACAATCGTCAACTTGAGTTTCTTCAGCTTCGCTGAATCGACGAAATTGCCTGTAAGCAGTGCTGCCTTCACAGTTCCCGGTAGTAAGCTGCGCGAAACACCTCTTGCATCGGGTTCAATCTCAATGTAGTTTTTCGATTTCATAACATCCTTTGTAAATTTCTCAAAGATATACCGGTCCTCAAGGGTGCTCGTCGTGTCGCAAACCATTGCAAAGCCCTGGCCGACAAACTCCTTTAGTTTTTTAGCTGTGGTTTCGATGGTTTCTTTCCATTCAGTCTCGCGTAAAACTTTACCAACACGCACATGCGGCGTGCGAAGACGGTCCATACCATTGAGAAATTCAGGGATAGCAAATCGGCCCAGCACACAAACAGGGACATTTTCATTTACCGCTTTTGCGGTAATCAGTTTGCCGCTTTTGGCCCCGAGCTCCAACGCACAGGAGGCCCCACAAAAAATACATGTTGTTTTTATCACCGTATCCGGCTTGCCATACCATTTAGCATACCGGTCAGCTAAGCTGCCGGTCGGACATACATCAACACAGGAGCCGCAAAACGAGCAACCAGCGTCCTTCAGCGAGTGCCCGAATGCCTGGCCGATGTGCGTCTTTGTGCTGCGCCCTATGAAGTCAATGACAGCTTTACCGTGCTGGCGTTTACAGATGCGCACACATCGCCCGCACAGAACACAGAGGTTAAGGTCACGGTCTATAAACGGCTCTGACCGCTCGACATGTCGCCGCTGATAAGACGGTTCAGCCGGCAGTTCCACAAGCCCAAGGTCTTCCGCCAGCACCCGCACCTCACAGACATCCTTGTTGTTACAAGTATGGCAGCCCGTGGTGCGTCCGACTTTTTCTGCTTCAGGACGGTATTGTTCGCATAGCTGTCGTTTGCTGCATACCAGGCAGGCGCTGGGATGCTCGAGCATAATAAGAGCAAGGATATTTCTGCGTAATTCCTGTATCGCCTCGGTGTTGGTTCGCACTACCATTGCCTCAGCCACCGGTGTCGCGCAAGAAGTCGGATATCCGCGCATACCTTCAATTTCGACTATACACAGCCGACATGCGCCGAACGGTGTTAAACTCGAATGCGTGCAAAGATGCGGAATCGAAACATTATGTCGCAAGGCGCATTGTAAAACCGTTTCACCTTTCTTGGCAGTTACCGTTCTATCATCTATAGTCACCTTCACTTTAGCCGATTCCTTTTGTTTAATTAATTTACACTACTTTTCATTACGTTTTTCTAACATTTCAGTTCACTTTTTAGTTTATAATCAATCCTGCAAACGGTAATCGCACCGTAAACACCTCAGAGCTTCCTGATAAGCTGTTTTTTTATCGATTCCTAATTCAACCTCTTCGAAATTGTGGCGTGCCTTAAGCGGCAGCGTTTTTTGTTTTGCTCGTGGAATGTCAACCGGTTCGGCTTCAGGGTCAAATGCTGTATCATTCAGCAGAGTTCGACGCCAGAATGGTTTGGGGCGTTCCTGCAGCGACAGATTTTGTGAAAGTTTGTCGTTTATTGCAACAGCCGCTCGTTCGCCTGCTCCGACCGCTTCCAGAATAATACTCGGTCCGGTGACAGCGTCACCACCTGAGAAGAACATCGCCACTTCGGTTTCGTGAGTAAACGGGTCTATTTCGATACGTCCAGAGCGTTTCAAGGTTAGGCCAATCTGTTTAGCAATATTCTCAGCCACAACACGCTGCCCAATAGCAGCAATAACAGTGTCAACTTTAAGGTCAAAAGTCTCTTCGGTTGGTTCGGGACGCCGCCGTCCGTCCAGTGAGAACTCGCCCAGTTTCATCCGGCGACAGATTATCTTCTTCACTTGTTTATTATCGCCTTCGATGCGTTCCGGCAGTGCAAGGAAAAGGAAATTGATACCCTCGGCTTGGGCTTCCTGAATTTCAGTTTCAATCGCCGGCATCTCCTCTTTTGTGCGGCGATAAACGACCGTAACGTCGGCGCCTAAACGAAAAGATGTGCGTGCCGCATCTATTGCCACATCGCCTCCACCGATGACTGCTACTTTTTTACCGACGGTGACATTCAAGCCTTTGTTTCGTTTAACCAGGAAATCAAGTCCCTGCATTACACCCAGGAGATTCTCTCCCGGGATACCTAAGCTTATTCCTTTCCAGGCACCCAAGCCTAAGAAGAAGGCTTGGTATCCCTGATTCTTCAATTTTTCAATCGTTATATCTTTACCTACCTCAATATTATTTTTAAGTTTGATACCTGTTCCCAGGAGCCAGTCAATTTCTTGCTCGAGGATTTTGCGTGGCAAACGGTACTCAGGGATGGCATAGGTCATCATACCACCTGGTCTGTCTTGCTTTTCGAATACAGTAACTTGGTAGCCCAGGCGGCGTAGAAAATAAGCGCAGCTTAAGCCTGCGGGACCGGCTCCGATGATGGCTATCTTTTTGTCGGCACAGTGAGGGTTCTCGTGGACCATCTCCCGCGGTTCGACCCGTTTGGCCGTATCCACCATATAGCGCTTCAGAGCTCGGATGGCGACAGGTGCATCAAGCTGAGTACGTCGGCATTTGCCCTCACACGGATGCGGGCATACACGTGCACATATATAGGGAAAAGGATTTCGCTCTAAGTGCGAGGCAAGAGCTTCTTCTAAACGGTTCTCTCGAATTAGTGAGATATATAATGGGACATCAACACCGGCAGGGCATTCGTTGGAACATGGCGCATGAAGCAACTCGGGGCAAACACCAGCGGGGCATTTATGCTCGCGTATGTGCGCTTCGTATTCCGCTCTGAAATATCTCAATGTACTCAGTACCGGATTAGAGGCGGTCTGACCCAATCCGCACAGCGAACCATCCTTGACAGTCCGCGCGATTCTTTCGAGATTATCGAGGTCTGCCATCTCACCCTTACCGGCAGCAATGCGTTCCAGAATGCTTAACATCGCACGTGTTCCGACCCGGCAGGGAGCACATTTACCGCAGGATTCTTCCTGCGTAAATGACAGAAAGTATCTTGCAATATCAACCATACAGTTATCTTCATCGAGCACTATCATACCCCCTGAGCCCATAATACTGCCGGCCTTGGTGAGTGACTCGTAGTCAACCGCAAGGTCCATTTTTTCTGTCGGGATACACCCACCAGAAGGGCCACCTGTTTGAACTGCTTTAAGTGCTTTGCCCCCAGGAATTCCGCCTCCAATGTCATATATTATGTCTTTTAGCTTGGTACCAAGCGGCACCTCAATCAAACCTGTATATTTGATTTTGCCTGCCAGCGCAAAGGTTTTTGTGCCTTTGCTGGTCTTACTGCCGTATTGTGTGTACCACTCAGCGCCGTTGCGAAGAATCAAAGGAAGGTTGCCGAGTGTTTCTACATTCTGGATAACTGTTGGCTTACCCAATAAACCACTGACTGCAGGAAACGGGGGCCTGGGTTGCGGCATTCCTCGTCGGCCCTCAATCGAGGCAATCAAAGCTGTCTCTTCACCACACACAAACGCCCCTGCACCTTTCTTTATAGTAATTTCAAAAGAAAAGCCAGAACCCTGGATGTTTTTACCCAGAAGACCAAGCTTTCTCATCTGGCTGATGGCGACCTCCAACCGATGTATAGCAAGGGGATATTCCGCTCTGCAATAGATGTAACCTTCGGACGCTCCTAATGTAAAAGCTGCAATGAGCATGCCTTCAAGCACAGAGTGCGGGTCGCCTTCGATTAGCGAACGGTTCATAAATGCACCGGGGTCACCCTCATCCGCATTGCAAATTAGATATTTTGTTTCACTTCGGACACTTCTGCAGAATTTCCATTTGCGCCAGGTGGGAAAACCAGCTCCGCCGCGTCCGCGAAGCCCTGATGCCCTGACCTGTTCAAGAGTTTTATCAGGCCCTATCTCCAGCACTCGCAGAAATCCGCGATATCCGTCACGGGCAAGGTAGTGATTAACGTTTTCAGGGTCTATAAGTCCGCAGTTGCGTAGTATGTTCCTTACCTGCCGACGCATCATCGGATGCTCGTTTAAATCATCGATACCGTTCAGCTCTCCCTGCGTCATTTTCCCAAGAGCCAGTTCAGCACAGGGGTCATCACCCAAAACGTAATTCTCCAGAATACGGATTACCTCATCGGGTCCGACATTCCCATAACAAATTCGCGGCGCACCGGGTTTGTGCACAATTACCAACGGTTCAAACGAGCACGGGCCAAAACAGCCTACTTCAATCACTTTGGCGTTTAGCTTTTTGGCTTTGATTCGTTTGCGGAGATGCTCTAATACTTCTGCGGCACCGGCGGCACGCCCACACGTAGCTGCACCAACGAAGAAGACGGGAACTTTGCTGTCTTCAAGTTTGCTCCACTGAGCCTGGGCTTTAGAATAGTATTGTTGCAATGAGGTCATTTTTTCTTA
>CAYTTK010000098.1:1456-9900 GCA_964440735.1 uncultured Pirellulales bacterium | reverse complement strand
AACAAACAGCAAACTCCGTTCGCTTGCTCATGAGGTTATCGCAGAAGAAAAACTATCGACGACACTGGCGGAAGAAATGCGTATCCTTTATGTTGCGACCACCAGAGCCAGAGACCGACTTATTTTAACCGCTTCGCAAAAGCACATCGACTGCGGCAAAATTATCTCTAACGGACTGTTTTTCGGTCCTAAGCCGATACCCGGCTGGCTGCTTCGCAGCTGCCAGAGCCCTCTGGAATGGATTCTCTACGGGCTTTCCGACCTGAAGAGCCTGCACAATGCTTTTGAGACAGGTTTAACAGCACGGGCAGTAGATGGTGAATTATTTAGTTTGAAGGTTTACCAGCAGGCAGAGCTTGAACAGCTATCTAAATATGTCAGTGACTTAAGAAATAGTAAATTGAGCCAACCTGTTTCAGCCGTAAGAAAGTCACGCACAAAACGAAAGGAATCAAAACTGCTTTCGCAAATAAAGAAATCATTGGCCTGGCGGTATCAATTCGGCGATGCAGTGGTTCTTCCTGCCAAACAATCAGTAACTCAGCTTACTCACCGCAACGACGAATATGTTAAATTCGACTATTCGAAGGTTCTGGAGCGAAAGCCACTTGCCATTATGGCCACCGAAGCAGGATTAACTGAACCGCAAAATCGACTAATCGGCACAGCCACACACCTTGTAATTTCTCAACTTGATTTGACCAAACCGATAACGAGTGAAGCGATTGAAAAAACAAAAGAAAAACTTTTGACCAACGGTGCTATCAGCGAAGTTGTAGCTACTCAAATTGAAGCAGAAGCAATCCTGGCCTTTTTCCAAAGCAACCTGGGACGCATCGTGGTTAATCGCGAAAACACCACTTGGCAAGAATGGCCATTCACCTTTGCCTTATCTGCTTCGGAGTTTGGAAACACGAGAGACGAGCGGCCACCGACGAGCAACGAAATCATTGTTGTTCAGGGAATAATTGATATGCTTGTCAAAACGACAGATAGCCTAATCGTCATAGACTTCAAAACAGATGATGTCGGTGCTGAGCAGGTTTCCCAGCGTGCTGAGCTTTATCGCCGACAGTTGGAGCTTTATGGCAGAGCCGCTGGCGCAATCCAAAAATCTAAAATCCTTGGAAAATGGCTGTATTTTCTGACGCCAAGCTGTGCAATTGAGGTCAAGTAGATTCCTGCTTGCGCAGGAATGACGTGAAGAAGTACCAGGATTGATCTTGTCTGTTGATGTTGTATTTGTATAATAGGTCCCGAGTTTCTTAATAGAATTTAACTTTTTATAAGGGTGGAGAAATGAAGGATAAAAAGAGTTGGATTTGGGTAGTAATGGTATTGGTGATTTATTCAGCTGGTTTGGCGACAACGGCATGGGGACAAGAAGAAAAGAGGCAAATCGAAGACGTTAAGGTTTTACTCGTCAAGATCGGGAAGCTGGAGAAGACTATAGAATCTCAGCAAAAAACCATAGACCGATTAAAGAACCAATTAGCTGACCAGATTAAAGAGAATAAAAGGTTGCTGGCTATATGCAGAAAAGCTGGGGTTAAAACCACTACACCATCCAAAACAAGTTTTGACCCTGGCGAGATTGTATATCGTGGGGGAAAACGAGACAAAAAGTGGTTTGATATGATGTATGTGAAGTTCCGTGATAAAATTGTTCGTTTTGAGGGTAAATACATCGACATTAGTCCCGGAAAGTGTCGAGCGATGACACCCGCCGAAAGGGTCTGGCCAAAAGGAACTCCGGTACGCATTAACTACAAAACTACTGTAACAGGTGTTGTTAGAAAGGGGCAAGTTTTAATTTCTAATATTTATGGTACTCCAAGGATCGTACATGTCCATGGTTTAGAAAGGGTTTTTGTTGATGGGCAAGATTTCTTGCCAGCCGGCACACTATGCATCTACACCGGAACTTTTGAATATACCAACCCCCTTGGAGGTCATCATACAGTCCCAAGTCTTGCTGTTCCCAAGCCATTAACAAAAGAGCAATTTGCAGAAGCGATTAACAGGGGCTTTGAGTTAGTTGAGTACAAAAAGATAGGTGGGCGCATAATAAGAAGGCCTGTCCGTTAAGTGTTTAACAAAAGGTATTGTGGCTCTGCGTGTTTGGAGAGCAAAACGAACCATCGGTTTTTATTAATGGTTTTGATGGAGAAGTTGTAAAAATGGCAGCAGCACCAAAGGCAGATGCAATAGTCGCTCAATCAGGTGGGCCGACAGCGGTGATAAATGAATCCCTGGTTGGTATCATCGAAGAGGCAAATAAGCATCCGGAAATCGAAAATGTCTATGGTGCGTTTCACGCCGTAGTTGGAATGGCTAACGACAAGTTTATCGATTTGAATAAGCTGTCAGCCGATATGCTGGAAAAATTAGCTGCTTCACCCTGCTCGGCTCTTGGCTCCAGCAGAGAAAAGCCCGATAAACAGTATTGTGCAAGGATTCTTGAAGTTTTCAAAAAGCGAAATATCAGATACTTTTTCTACATCGGCGGGAATGACTCAGCAAACACTCTAAACATAATTAACAAAATCGCAACTGAAAGCGGTTATGAACTGCGGGCTTTTCTTATCCCCAAAACAATTGATAACGATTTGCTTGTTACCGACCACTGTCCTGGTTACGGAAGTGCAGCGAAATTCGAGGCCTGCGCCCTGATAGGTGACGACCTTGATAACCGTGCCTTGCCGGGTATAAAAATCGATGTGATTATGGGTAGACACGCCGGCTTTTTGGCAGCCGCTACTGCATTAGGCAAACAAAGGAATGATGATGGCCCGCATCTTATATATCTGCCCGAAAGGTCAGTTTCTTTGGAAAAGATTGTCAGCGATGTGGATAAAGTTTTCAGCAAACTCGGCAGATGTATTGTTGCAGTCAGCGAGGGAATCTGCGATACCGATGGTGTTACCTGGGCTGAAAAACTCGCCGAAGGAATTGAAACCGATGCTCATGGTAATGTACAATTGTCCGGCACAGGTGCTCTGGCTGACTTCCTGGCTCAACAAGTAAAGGACAAGCTTAGTGCAAAGCGTGTCCGGGCTGATACCTTCGGCTATTTGCAAAGGAGTTTTGCCGGGCTGCGGTCAGAGGTTGATGCTCGCGAAGCACGATGGTGCGGACGCAAGGCCGTTCAATATGCTATGAAAGAAAACAGCGGCTCAGTCGCGATAAAACGGCTTGGCAACGGTAAAGATTACAAGGTGGAATTATTCCGCACCGAATTACAAAACGTAGCTGAGAAAACAAAATCTATGCCTGACGAATTTTTCAATGCAGATGGTAATGGCGTAACTGACACCTTTATTGAATACGCAATGCCTTTAATCGGTAACCTGCCGAAAACAGTATATCTTGCAAACCATCCAATAATATAATTATCCGATTTTTTAATGTTTCTAAAATATAAAAAGCTAACAAAAAAATGTTGAGAACTATGTTGAAAAAAATATTGAGTAGTGTTGCTGGAATAGGATTAGTCATTTTTGCGAGTGGATGTAATATCGGAGCCCCAAGAGCCCGGATGGGAACCTTACCCACTCCACCGCCTGGGCCAAGATTTGCAGACCCGAATAATCTCGGTAAACATTCTTACAACTTCAGCCTTTTCGAAAAAAATGCCATAGTATATACCTGCAAAGCAGGCCATCTGGATATTACTCATGTAAGGTGGAATGCCGACCATACAAGATATCTTATAAAGAAAACTCGCAAAACTATACATGAAAAAGATGATGGATTTACATTTAACATATCGTTGGAACTTTCGCGACATAGAGTAAAATTTAAATATCCCGATAACTGGGATGATTTATCACACAAAGAAAAAGAAAGAATTGCAAATGAAATCGCATTTGAAATAGGCCCATATCTGGCATTTAACGCAACAACATGGCATGAGATTATTACATGGTTTGGTGTTCACTTTGCCGGATTCGAGCCTGAGTTTAATTCTTCTTTTTCATGGGAAGATATATATTCAAATCTTCTGGGCACAAAACTTGCCGTTGAGGCGGTTAAAGATACCAAGCACAGATATAATAAGGCAATGACACTGGCAATTGACCATAAACTTAAAGAGCTGGGTCCTCAACAAAAAAGCACTGCGATATATGCATCTGAAAAAATGAGGGGAGAGTGGTATACCGGCATCTTTATTGTCGACACAATAAGAAAAAATATGGATATCGGCTTAGATGACGGCTATATAACACCGGTTCTTGTTCCTGGTATTTGTGACGATGCAGAACCTGAGCTGCTTGCAGTCCCTACTACAGACGTACTCTCTAAATACGGATTTTCGATGGAATATGAAGTACGCCCCTATGAATGGGAAAGAGGCAAAATCTTGAAAGTCATTTATCCGGATGGACAGGATGGAAATGTAGAGCCAGCGAAGCATTTTCCCATTTATATGGAATACATAAAAAAAGAAGCGGTAGAAAAATATAATTATATTATCGATTAGACGGGATTATTAATTTTAATTGTAGAAGCTTTTAAAGCTGCTTATAAAGAACAGGTGAAGACTTTTTGCCTATAAAATAGCATAATCGACGCTTTTATTGAATACGCAATGCCCTTAATAGGTAACCTGCTGAAAAAGAGCATCCGATAAACCATCCCAAAATATAATTTTCCGAATTACAGATTTTATAGCCAGGAAAATTTGTCGATAAAGAGAGGTTAGAAACCATGTTAGCAAAAACTCTATACTTTTTGTCTTCATTAGGTTTAGTAATTCTTGTAAATGGATGTGGTCTTCATTCCCCAAGACTTCGCATGGGCACTTTACCCACTCCGCCACCGGGGCCAAGATTTTATGAACCGGATGGTCTTGGAAATCATTCTTACCGCCTCTATAGCCCTTTTGAGAAGAATGGCATCGTATATACCTGTAATGCTGGTCATATAGACGTAACTCATTTAAGGTGGAGTGCCGACTATACAAGATATTTTATCATAAAAATCCGCGAAACTTTGGTGAAAAAAGATGAGGAATTCACATTTAATATATCAATAGAACGTTCACGTCATAAGGTTCGGTTTAGTTATCCGGAATACTGGGATAACATATCTCACAAAAATAAAGAAAAAATTGCAGAAACAATTGCATTTGAAGTTGGGCCATATTTAGTATTTAACGCAACAGTATGGCATGAAATTCTTACATGGTTTGGTGTCCACTTTATCGGAGTTGAGCCCGAGTTTAACTCATCGTTTTCGTGGGAGGATATATATTCAAATCTTCTGGGGACAAAACTTGCTGTTGAGGCAATTAAAGATACCAAACATGATTATAATAAGGCGATGACATTGGCAATTGACCGTAAACTAAAAGAGCTTGGTGTTCAACCAAGAAGCACTGCAATATATGCATCTGAAAAGATGAAGGGAGAGTGGTATACCGGCTATTTGCTTGTCGACATGCTAAGAAAAAATATGGATATTGGATTAGGCGACGGTTATGTGACACCAGTTCTTGTTCCTGGTATTTGTTACGGTGCGAAGCCTGAACTTCTTGCTGTTCCTACTATAGACATATTGCAAATATATGGTTTTTCGATGAAACATGAAATATATCCAAAAGAGTGGGAAAGAGGCAAGATTTTGAGAACTATTTATCCGGATGGAAACGGGGAAAAGGTCGAACCAGATAAGGATTTTGCCACACTTATGTATCACATCAAAAGACAAGCAGTAGAAGAATACGATTGTATTATCGATTAGACAAGATTTTTACCCCGCAGTAAGTACGACGATGCAGGTAGATAACTCTCCTTACTACGTCAATCAAATAACGCTTCTACAAATTTGCCAGGGTCGAACTCGGCAATATCTTCCGGCTTCTCGCCTAAACCTACAAACTTCACCGGTATATCGAGCTGGTCTTTAATGGCAATGACAATTCCGCCGCGTGCGGTACCGTCAAGTTTGGCCAGGAATATTCCAGTAACGTTAACCGCTTCTGTGAAAATCTTTGCCTGTGCGATTGCATTTTGACCAGTAGTGGCATCGAGAACCAGTAATACTTCATTCGGTGCTCCGGGGATTTTTCTGGCAACGACATCGCGAATTTTTGTCAGCTGCATCATCAGGTCCTTTTTGGTGTGCAGGCGTCCAGCAGTATCGAGAATCAGGATATTCGCATTTCTTGCGACAGCAGCTTCACAGGCATCAAAGGCAACCGCTGCCGGGTCGCTGCTGGTTTTATGCTTTACAATTTGAACGCCAATTCGTTCTGCCCAGATGGATAACTGCTCAACAGCAGCGGCCCGGAACGTATCACATGCAGCGACAATAACATCTTTTTTATTCTGCCTAAATATATAGGCGAGTTTGGCTATGCTTGTGGTCTTGCCTGTTCCATTAACGCCTGCAACAAGAATGACGGTCGGGCCTGTCTCGGCAAGGTGTAATTGCCTGTCGTGATGTGGCCAGTAGCTTTTAATATTCTCTTTGAGAAATGGCCTTATTTCGTCGGTTGTAGCGATTTGTCTGCTACGGTAAGCTTCTCGCAGAGATGATATGAGCTTTTCTGTTGTTTCTACGCCGATATCGTCGCTTATCAATGTCTCTTCCAGCTTATCGAGGAGAGTTTCATCAATATTTCTGCCGAAAGTCAATACCAACGAGAGTGAGGAACTGATTTTGTTGCGTGTTTTGCCCAGCCGCTCTTTGAGATAACCTGCCGTTTTGGTAAAAATTCCCATAATTGCCTCTTTCTCTATGCCATTGCTGCACTGGCGAAAGTTTCCTCTACTATCCTTTTTCCGGTTGACTGCTTTCACAGAGCTAATTATCTGCCAAGAAGGATTACGCCATTCGATGAGTTTCGCAGATATTTGCAAAAATTTCAAGCTCATCCAAGATTTTAATTTTCCAAATTTTCAATCGGCCTAAAGGATGCTTGCTTTTTCCCGTTTTTGCATTATTATAATGGAAATTTTTTGACAAAATTAATAAAGACGGTTAGATTTCAACTATTATTATCACTAATGGAGCTGAGGCTCAAACCTGATTGGTGCAGGGTAAGATTTAGGTAACTGAGTTTAATAGGGATGTTTTTGATGAGCAGTATCTTTTTGTGTAGTGGAGTGGTCCACAAAGGAGTGTGGCTTAGTGGCTCGTGACGTTGAAAGCATTTTCACTGATATACTCGAACGCACAAAAGCACTTGACCCGGCCAACACACGAAAGTGGTTCGATAACTTAACGGTCTTACATCTTGATGGCGGCTCACTCGGAATCGGCTGCCCTGATGAGGCAATCACACATTTTTTGCGTGATAACTGTAAAAACAGTTTTATACGGGCTGCTCAACAAATAACCGGACACCTTGTCACCGTAGATTTCGACGTTGACACTAACCAAAAATCCGGCCTTCGCCCTCAGCCCACCGGAGGCGAGCTTAAACTTCATCCTGATTACACATTTGATAATTTCGTAGTAGGACCAAGCAACCGCCTTGCACACGCAAGCTGTGTCGCAGTGAGTCAATCCCTCGGAAATACCTACAATCCGCTTTTTCTTTACGGCAGTGTCGGCTTAGGCAAAACCCATCTCTTGCACGCTGTTTGTTTCGAAGCCAGAAAAATGTTTGATAGGGCGGTAATTCAATTCTTAAGCTGTGAAGATTTTGTTAATCGCTTTATAAGAGCAATCGAGGAAGGTAACCTGGCTGGCTTTCAAAGCCAGTTTCGCACCGTCGATGCGCTGGTAATTGACGACATTCAGTTCTTACGTGAACGCGAGCAGAGTCAGGAAGAGTTCTTCCATACATTTAACGCACTTTACAATAATGGCAAGCAAATCATCCTCAGCGCTGACAGCTCACCTGGCAAGATTCCCTCACTTGAGGAGCGGCTTATCAGCAGATTCAACTGGGGATTAGTTGCCAGAATAGACCCGCCAAGTTATGAAACAAGAATAGCAATCGTGCAAAAAAAAGCCCATCTTCGAGGTTTAAGTATTTCTGACGAAATAGCTGAGTACGTTGCCCGCAAAGTGCATGCAAATATCAGAGAACTGGAAGGGGCTTTGACAGCCATTTACGCAGTAGCAACTACCATCGGCGAAGAGATTACCCTTGAATTGGCAAAGACGGCCATCGAAGGGCAAATTGATTCGGCAGCAAGACACATAAACATCACTGATATTATCGACGTCGTAACAAGGCATTTCGATGTTCGTCTTGCTGATTTGCAGAGCAAAAGACGCAGTCAGAGCATTACTGAGCCGCGTCAGATTTGTATGTATTTGGCCAGGAATTTAACCAAACACTCGCTTGAGGAGATTGGCGGCCATCTGGGCGGCAGGGACCATACTACCGTTATGCACGCCTGTAGCAAAATCGACCAGGCAAAAAAATCCGACCCGAAAACAAAAGCCCTTCTCGATGAATTGACAAAGCAAATCACCCACGCACC
>CAYTTK010000098.1:0-1356 GCA_964440735.1 uncultured Pirellulales bacterium | reverse complement strand
AGGCCAAGCAGACATATCGTCGCCGGCTCAGGAATAAGCAAGTAGGGAGCGTAAAGACCATCTACCTCCACGCGCAAAGAAGTATATATAGGTGTTACACCGCCGGGTATATCAGGATAGAAGTTGTATTTCCAACCACTGGGGTTGTCCGTTGCCTGGTATTGAAGCCCGATCGTATTCCCCACAGCAGCACCGAGTAAAGTCAAGGGGATACTAAACTCATAATTTCCAATGCCACCCGAATAGATTGACGCAATTGTCACGCCAGCAGGCATAGGTGCAGTCACAAACTGTCTATCCATGGAAATGCATTTCCTGTGGATGCACCATACGAATAACCTGTTACATTACCTGGGCTAACAACAAAATGAATCACGTCAGGATCATTGAAAACCTTCATGGGTGGAATATCAATGTAAACATGGACTCCTCGACTTGACTGCGGAGCAGGGTCTTGTACACTCATCGCTAAATAAAGGTATAGGCTGTCGTTCGTCACATAACCACTAAATACTGGCAATGGAGCGTCATCATACCCTGTTCCGGGACCTTCCGAATTGTCCGTAAACCACGGGATTACCCAATCACTCAAATCGCCATCAATAGTGGGGGCGACCGCGTTAACTGCGCTGCTGAGAACCAAAAGTACTGTTACTACAGAACAAATCAATACTGATTTTTTCATAAAGTTTCTCCTCCAGATTTTCTCGCATAGCTTTATAGCAACCATGCTTTAAACGCATAATTTTTCTTGGTGCAAAAAGATGTGTGAGACTCTCCTTGGAATCTTTCTCACCCCCTCTCCTTAAAATCTACATCTGAATTTTACATCTATCTAATATTGCATAAAAGTCAAGTAAAAAGAGCTAAAAATGAGAAAATGCCGTAGTTATACGTATGTTTTCAATCAATGCTAAAAAACGCGAATTTTATGATAATAAAATCAGGTTTGGGTCAGTAAATATGATACAGAAAGACCATAAACAAATTGGCGAAGGAGAATTGTTACTAAAAACGCACTTATTTCTAATGAAATCTACTGGTTTATTATAGAATTTAGCATATCCAGGTGGTCTGAAAGCAGACGAGTCACCAAAAACTTCTGACGAACCGTTTCTTTTGCCTTGTTACCCAGATTTTTGCCTTCCTTGGGGTTTTTCAGTATATAAACAATCCTTTCTGCGAATCCTTCTGTGTCGTTCGGCTCAAGCAAAAATCCACTTTTACCATCTTCGATTTGTGAAGGCAGCCCCCCGACATTTGATGCAATAACTGGTTTGCCTTTCCACAGGGCTTCAGTGACAGAAAGACAGAAACCTTCTTTGATAGACTTTTGTATTATCACATTTGAAAATC
>CAYTTK010000097.1:2563-10005 GCA_964440735.1 uncultured Pirellulales bacterium | reverse complement strand
ATCTTTTAGTTCTCCTTCTTTTTTTGTCACCAAGACACGAAGTCACTAATTTTTAAAACTTTTAACTTTTTTGAGTCTTTGTGCCTTCGTGGCTGATTTTTATAGAAAATTCCTTCGCAGTTTCAGATACTCCTGCAAATCTGTTCGGTTGCCTGTTGTTGCCGCCTTCTTTGCTGCCCTTTCGAGAACTGTTTGGCTGCTTTGCATTCGCTCTTTGGCTGCTGCGGTCTTTTTTGTCGTCATTGCTGTTTTGGCAGCATTACTTGCGAACAGATATTGCTTTTCTTTTTTCAACTGCTCGATTACTCCGTCTAAATCCGCTTCGGTTTCATTTTCTAATCTGGCTTTGGCAATTAACACGGCAGTTTCTATATCGACCGTTCCCGCAGCCGCAAGTTTGCGCATTAGTTTTTGCTCGGCCTGAATGTCACTCAGCTGCTCAGACATTTTTGCTGCCTGTTTTTTTGCCTGTGCCAATTGCTCGGTTAAAACCTCGGCCTTTTTCTCGGCACCCTGTGCCCTTCTGCGGTAGCGGATTGACTCAGCCACCGGGACAAGTTTCGAGCTGTCGAGCATCTCACGTCTATCGTTCATCGTCTCTCGTCCCTCGTCATTGTGTCCCGCTTCTGCCTCTGGCAGCTCAAGTACATCTGCGTCAATCTGACTCATAAAAGCTCCTTTTGTTCGTAGTTGATAGTTCATTGTTCATTGATGAACTACGGACAACGAACTATGAACTCTCGTAGCCTAATTCTCTGAGCACCTGCTCAGTCGACACGCCCAGCTCTTTTTTAATCTGGGCTTCTTTTAGTTTTTCCGTCGTGTTTTCGGGTAGCGGACAAGGGAAAATAATATCGACTTCTCTTTCCTCGCCGCAGCTTTTGTAAATGTTGGCCTTGTCGAGTATCCCCAGAATCATCCGGCAGATTTTTTTCAGCCCTTCGCTGTATGTAAATTTCTTTCGTTCGTTCTTTGAGAGCGTTCCCATAAGCGTCAGTTTAAGAGCCACGGCGCTTGTAAGGTTGCCGAGCTTGTTTTTCAAAACCCCTGCCACAACCGGCGTTACTCCGCTGGCCTTGTCCATCGCCTCTCTGATTTCGGTGATGTGCAGACCCTCACTCGGCGCCGATGAATCTCCGCCGAACTCTTCGATGGTCGCCTCAGGATTATCGGTATACCACATCCTGCCGGGCGAGATGGGCCTGTCCTCGAAGCCCTCTATCCCTTTGCCGAGATACATCTTGAACGACTGGAAGGTAATCCTGCTTGCCCTGTCACTCAGTCTTGTATTAAGCTCATCCTGAAGCGATATCAGCGGCTCAACGTCGCTTAGCCCCTCGTAATAATATGGCTGGGCAATGTTTTGAATATGCACCACCGGCAGAAATCCCCACGGAAATTCTCCTTCTGCGACGAGCTGCTTGTCTTCGTATCTCTGCCAGGCCGATTCGGATGTAATCTCCGTCACCGCAACCGCCTGACGCGTATCGCCGCTTCGCCTGAACCAGGGAAACAAACCGGCAAGAAATGAGTTTTTTCTGCTCAGGGCATTTTTCTTCTGATAAAAGTGCTGAACATAGAATCTTATCTTTTTGTAGTCGTTCTCATCCAGAACAGGCAGTGCTCTTGGTGCTTCAATCAGCTCTAAGCTTATTGTTCGTGCCAGTTGCAGCACATCTTCGAACGGGGGAGGTTGGGAGGAGGTTGAAGTGAGTTCGAAGATATCTGTGCCAGGCCTGACAAGGCAGTCAACAAATCCGTAAACACTTCCGAGCACCGCCATATCCTGGAAAAATTCGATGCCGCCGTTAGCCGCAAACGCTGCCTTTAGTATGGACTCAATTTCTGCACGTTTTTGGCTGTCCGGTGACTTCGAAACGAAAATAAATGGTTTGCCGAATAGAAAATCCACCGCTGCGTTTACTCGCCAGGCAATGTCGTTTTCGATTACAACTTCTTTTCGCTGCACATCTTTGACTGCCCTTGCGCCGAAGACCCCCGCATCGCTGCAGTGCACTATGCCTGTTATTCTCGCAGGCAGACCATATTCCTGTGCCTGCACATAGCACCTGCCCGATTCGTTTACTTTCTTGTCATAGCCGCCGATGTTGCTTATCTCATACATCGGGTTTGAGTAATACTCCCACAGCTTCGTGAAGTGCTTCTGGATGTCTATTGAGTGCTCATCGACGAGCCATTCAAGGTAATCCGCATTGAGTTCGTCATCAGCATTAGCGGTATTAAAAATATCAAGTTCAAATCCCATACTTATTCTCCATTTTCGAGTCTCAGCTGTTTATTATCGAGTTGCCCGCATCGAGTGTCTCTACCATTGGACGAACTTGCGCAAAAGTGTCGAAAATTGAGAAATTTTTAAGAAGTGAATTTTGCGTAAGTGCTTATTTAGAAATGAATAAAAAATTTTTTAAAAATTTCGATTTTTGGTTCTGACTACCTACGTTTTTGGTTGAAAATTCACCAAAATTTTACCTATTTTAACGTGCAAAAACACTGATTTTTATTTTGTATCCTGTTGTTTTTGTGCGCATAAAAAAACAGTACTTTGGACTCCTCATGGAGGACTGGGGTTTGATATTGTCGGAGGAAAGAAATGACCTAGTCCTGTCTATATTGCCAATAGCATCTATTATCCATCGTGTCTTTTTCTAAGCATCAGTCCGCCTAAGCCGAGTAGTAAAATCGTTGCGGGCTCGGGAATAAGAATAATTCTGGCATTATTGCCGATATAAAAATCTTTATCAATTGGTTCGCCGCTTAGCAGCGTGCCAGTCAGGTGCCTGGGGGGTTCATACTTAGGATAGCCGCCAAAAATACTTGTGAGCTCTCCGTAGCCAAAAGGTGATCCGTTGACTGTAAAATCGAAGCCAAAAATTTGTATCTGACTCTGTTCCTGTAGTTTTAAATCCCCGCCTATTGATCCGCCGGTGATATTTACCCGACTGGAATCGTAGCTGTATATTGCGTTTATCGACCCGTCAAAGATATCTACCCGGCTGGAATCGTAGCTGCGAAGCCAGTTTATTGAGCCGCCGGAGATATACACCTGGCTGGAACCTGTGCTACCCAGCCAGCTTACTGAGCCACCGGAGATTTTTACTGAGCTGGAAGAGCGACTGATAAGGTTATCTACCGACCCGCCGGAGATCTTTACGAAGCTGAAAGCAGAGCTTTGAAAATATCTTATTGAACCTCCGGAGATATTAACCCCGCTTGAATCACGGCTGTTAAGACTGTCTATTGAACCCCCAGAGATACTTACTCTGCTGGAATCGTAGCTGTAAAACTGGTCTATGATACCGCCGAGGACATTTATCATGCTGCGTTCATATCCACTCAAATTATTTGGATAATATATCTTCCCCCCTGCCAGCCAGTTTACTTTAGTGTACTTATTGGGTGTCTGATAGTCCACGTAAACGTTGTTGGTGATTCGATAGTCGATGTTGTGTGTCTGGCCGTCTTTGAAGTGAATTGTTGCAAGTGCTGGGCAGGCGCACAGAAACAATACTGCCAACACAATAAACGATTTACTCTTCATCAACTCCTTCTCCTCGCTTGATAAGTCTTTTTTAAAGCACTTACCTTAAACTATCATCCGTGTGAAAAATAAGATATGCTCGCCTCGCTGACGCTTTGGCGAAGCAGAGCCGCTCCTCCCGTGAACGACTTGCCCCGTTAGAAAAAAACTATCCTTCTTGGTATAACGGCGAGGTTATTGTTCAAATCCTCGCTGGAGCTTTCTAACGGGGTAAATCCATTATTTATTATAGACTTAAAATCAGAGATGTCAAGGGAAAACCAGCCTCCATCTTCCCTCGTCCCTCGTCTGTTATCTGTACTTTGTTATTCTGCGCAAGTCCTATAAAACTAAATTTTACTCCGAATATTAGCCGATGAGCTCCTCATAAAAATTAATCTGACTAAAATTGAGAATATAGACAACAATTTTCTTGACTTTAGGCTTGAAAACAGGTAAAATACAATCAACGAATGGGGGTAAAGATAAGACACTTGATTTAAGTAATCCGGCACCTTGAAAAAAATCTTAACAAGTAATTACTAACAAATTGAATGGGGGCAGAAAGATGAAAAGCAAAACACTCGCAGTAATGTTGGCGGTTATCATTCTTACTCTACCATCTCTAACCTGGGCCGGCCTGACAGGAACAATAGATGTCTGCCACGTAGGACATGGAGCAGGCGGTATAGCGAAACTCTGGGGCGGCGGACTGAACGGCACCAGCGCAAAAGTTGGTGTATATATTCTCAATAAAACCAGCGGGACCGGAGAAGGAGAACTTTGGGAGAATGGCTTGATAGGAACCTTCTGTCTGGAATTATCCGAATTTGCTCCGGTAGGCACGAAAACATACGATGTGGTTCTTCCGGAAGATGCACATAAGCCGACCACTTTTCTGGGTACGAATATTGGTTTTGAAAAGGCCGAATATATTCGCGAGGCTTGGGGTAGATTCTACGACCCTGCCTGGGCAGGCAGCGGACCTTTTACTGAAACACAGAACAGAAAAGCCGAGGCCTTCGCCGCTGTCCTGTGGGAGATTATCTACGAGGACCTGCCGACGACACCTGCGATGTGGGATATTTCCGTTGACGGAAAAATCGGGCCGCTCGGTTTTTATGCTACGGACTTGGATGTTTGTACCGCAAACAATATGCTGCATATGCTCGATGGGACAGGCCCGAAGGCAGATTTGCGTGCGTTTGTTGTCAATGGAGATCAGGATTACATAACCTTGGTTCCGGAACCGGCTACGGTCTGGCTGCTGGTAGTCGGCTCTGTGACTCTTCTTCGCAAAAGAACTCGTGCTGCCAAGAGCAGCAAGAGATAAAGAAAATTCAAAAGACATCTAAGGGGGTGCCGGCCACCCAGACACCCCCGCCCCCCGTTTATTTGACCTCACCTGTTCTTCCACTGACATTTACCAGAACAACTAATTGCGCCTGCTCTGGATATTCATCTATCATTTTTACAATGGAAAATTGATTTGCAGCTTTGAAAAATTCTTCTTTGCTCCTGCAGCTTGAGAAGTTATACTGAATTTACGAAAAGAACATCACGAAAATCAGCAACAAAGAAACATTTAAGTAATCACAGAAGTAAGGACAGAAATGACGGGAAGGAGTCCTAAGGTCGTTGTGGTTGGCGGCACCTACGTTGATATGGCGGTAAGGTGCGAACAAATCCCATCGCCGGGTCAAGGCGTTGTCGGCTCATCACTTTCGTACACAGCCACAGGCCCCGGCCCGAATCAGGCGGCCGAAGCCGCCCTGTGCGGCTGCGAGGTGTATCTCATCAGCAAAGTCGGAAGCGACCCGTTCGCTGAGATGGCCAAAAAGGGTCTGACTGATTTAAATGTTAACATCGACTTCGTCTATACCGCCAAGGCCAAGAACACCGGCGTTGTCGTAACGCTTGTCAACGCTGACGGTGAAAACGCTGTTTGTTATTATCCGGGCGCCAATAGCGCTTTAAGTTCGCGGGATATCGAGGCCGCTGAGGAGCTTATCTTCGGCTGTGATGTCTGCCTGATACACGGCCGACTGCCGCAGGATGCGATTGTTAGCGCCATACGCTGCGCAAAAATACACGGCAAAAAGGTCATCCTCGACCCCGTCAGGCCGATAGAAAAACCAAGCAAAAAAACTCATGATTTACCCATCGAGTATTTCACCGCTGATATACTCATCCCGAATCTTTACGAAGCCGCTGACATTACCGACCAGTCCGATGCCAGTATGCGGACGGCGAAGATGATTGGCTCCGACCTGGTAGCCCGCGGTGCCGGCTGTGCCGTTATAACGATGGGAAAGCGCGGCTGTATGGTCGTTGACAGGACCGGTGCCGACCATATACCTGCCTTTGAGGTTGAACTCGTTGACCAGACCGGAAGAGGCGATGCGTTTGCAGGGGCACTGGCTGCTTATTGTGCCGTCAAGGATGATGTAAGAGAGGCGGCAAAATTCGCATCAGCGGCAGGGGCGCTTGCCTGCACAAAGTTCGGCTCAATCGAGGCGCTGCCCACAAAAACAGAAATCATCGAACTTTTACAAAAACATACCAGCGATTAGACCCCCTAAAAAAGCGCTAAAATCATCGAAAAGTTCACTATTTTGCTAACTTTTAAAAAATTTTGTAAAAAATTACACAAAACACTTGACAAAGTTTGGTGATATGTTAATTTTGTGATTATGTTAAGTAGATACATAACAAAATTGGCCATAGATATTGAAAAATGCGGATTTTCTGAAAAGCAGCTTGAACCGGCAGTTGTCCAGCGGTCAGCGGGATGGGATTAATGGTAGAGGGGGGAGTAGATGGGGAAAATCCGGGAAAATATTCCGCAAAGGATTAAGCAAACAAGAGATAAATATCGCGACAGGATAGAGTTGATGCGCAGCAGAATAAATCTGCTCAAGGGCGAAGAAAAACTGCTGATGACAATGTATCTGGACAAAGGAAATAGTGTTAGTCAATTGGCCCGGCTGGCTGGTGTCAACGATGCGAATATCGCTCGAAGGATAAACAGTATTATCAAACGTCTGGTGGATGGGAAATATATAATCTGCCTGAGAAATTGCGACAAATTCACAACGGCAGAAATGAGTCTCGCAAAGGAGTATTTTCTGCAGGGCTTTTCGATGAGAAAGATAGCCGAGAAGCGATCCTGGACCTACTACCGGGCTCGCAGAGCCATAAGAAAAATCAGGAAGCAAATATTAGATATTGCAAAATAGGATTGAATTTATCTGTTAACTCACCGGAGCGGAGCTATGCCTACATACAGCGTATTAAAAAGTTTTCAGTGGCAGGGAAAGATTACTGACAAGGTATCGCAGGTGTGCAGGATGTTCGGCCTGACGGTGGACCGGCTAAGGGGAAATAATACCAACATTAACTGCCGATTGGAAATCAATGATGGTGACATCGTATATATCACCGGTCCGTCGGGAGCGGGGAAAAGCGTCCTTCTTAATGCGCTGGAAGAATCTGTCCCCCCTACCGACAGAATCAACCTTGCACAAATAAAACTGCCGAAAGACAAAACCCTCATCGATTGTATCGACGATGATTTTTTCTCCTGCCTGAGAACGCTCAGCACAGCAGGGCTCAACGATGTCTTTTGTATTCTCAATCAGCCCTGCAATCTCAGCGAAGGCCAGAAATACCGGTTCCGTCTGGCAATGGCCCTGGCTGCGGGGAAAAAGTTTGTTTTCGCAGATGAATTCTGCTCGAACCTCGACAGAATCACCGCCGCCGTGATTTCATTCAATATACACAAGTTTGCCGGGCGGCACGGCGTGACATTTATCTTGGCTTCGAGTCACGAAGACATACTGCTCGATTTGGCGCCCGATATCCTGGTCGTAAAGGAGCTGGTCGGCGAAACGCAGGTTATTTA
>CAYTTK010000097.1:0-2463 GCA_964440735.1 uncultured Pirellulales bacterium | reverse complement strand
TGGCGCCCGATATCCTGGTCGTAAAGGAGCTGGTCGGCGAAACGCAGGTTATTTATAAACACAGGAAAAACTAAAACATGCGAATCTGCTCAATTTGTAAAAAGCTGCAGATTGTTCCGGGTAGCGCCGAGGATTACGAAACACTGGCGCATTATCACTACCGTGACAGTCGGCTGGGGCCGTTTGCCGCTGTTTTTGCGCTCAAGCCCGATTCTGCGGCGGCTTGGAGAGTATCAGTAAAAACAGCGGGCGTTATCGTTTATACAATGCCGACCATAGCATCGGAGCTTCGCAATGTCGCCACGGGCAATCTGTTCGCAGGCCTGAGTAGATGCGACCGACTCGCTCTTATAAATAAAAATATCCGCACCATCAGGAGGGTCGTTGTTGAGCCGAGGTTTCGCTCGCTCGGCCTGGCGACACGATTGGTCCGCGAGACGATGCCGCTATTGAATGTCCCCATCATAGAAGCAATGGCCGTGATGGGTCTTATTAATCCTTTTTTTGAAAAGGCGGATATGAAGGCCTTTACGGCGAAAACTCCCGAAAGATGTGCCCGGCTTATCGAGGCGCTTGGTATGGTCGGGATAGAAAAAAGCCGCCTCATCGATACTGAATTCGTTCAGCATAAACTCGACTGGCTCCCGGGCGAACAATCCGATTTCATTGAGTTTGAAATCAGAAATTTCCTGCAGTGCTACGGAAGACGCAGAACGATGCCCACAGGCCCTGATAGGACAAGGTTCATTTTGACCAGGCTGACCGAAAGACCCGTTTACTATATATGGTTCAATAAGAATTTAGAATTGAGAATGTAGAACGGAGAAATTCGAAGCACAAAGAAGTTTTATGTCTAACGTAATAAGAAAAATCCCGATAGATAAGCTGATGCCTCATCCGGACAATCCCAACAAAATGAGTAAGGTGACTTTCGCCAAGCTCGTTCGCAACATCGAGCGGACCGGCCGATATGAACCGCTGATTGTCCGTCCAATCACAAAGAGTATTAACCGCCTAGAGCGCAAAGCTCGCAGAGAAAAATTTTTAGAAAACTCGGCGGTCACAGCGTGCTCTGCGGTTAAAGAATCCTGTTGTTTCCAGATAATCAACGGCCATCACCGCTGGCTGGCCTTAAAGCAGCTTGGCCATAAAACCGCCGATGCGATCGTGTGGGATGTTGACGATGGCCAGGCTAATATACTGCTTGCCACGCTCAACCGGCTGTGCGGACAGGACGTCCTCGATAAAAAAATCGCACTACTCAAACGGCTCAACGAAAAGATGCAGCCGGCTGAGATTGCAAAGCTTCTTCCGCAGACAAAAGCTCAGCTCGAAAAGCTCATTCAATTGACGACTTCCGATTGCCGAATGTCGATTGAGAACTTCAAATCGCAAATCCTAAATCGAAAAGCGAAAATCTTCTTAAATCCGCTTGTCTTTTTCGTAAGCGATGCCCAGCAGCAGGTCATTGAAAATGCGCTAGCGTTTGCCCTGCAAAAAGACAAATCCTTCATTGGCGATGCGCCCACAAGTTCCGCGAAGAGGGCATCGGCGCTGTCGGCCATCTGCCGGTTTTACCTTGATAACAATGAACAATAAATAAAGAACTATGAACAAAAAGCCGCATCAGGAACCTTATCTAAAAATTCCTTACCGCATCTTCAACATCACGAAGCTGGGAGTACCTGAGAAGGTGCTGCTGGCGCACATTTACAGCTTCGGCGAAAAGGGCTGCTGGCAGAGCAACAAAACACTCGCTGATATGTTTATGGTTTCAGCAAGGACGATAACCGATTATATTAGCATACTGCTGAAAAAAACCTGGTGCAGATAAAATGTCCAAAAGGATACTATCGAACAATCTATGCAAAATCACACCCTTTAGTCAAAACGGCGGCGCAACTTTATTATAGGGGCAAAAAGATAGAAAATTCTGCCAACCCACAAGGCAAAAATCTACAAAATCAGTGCGCAAAAGACCGTCATCGACTTGGTATAAATTCTCTAACTATTAATAACAATACTATAAAAGAGAATAATATTAAAACTACAGCAACGCCTTCGCCTCCGCCCTGTAAAGGGGCTCCGGCGTTGCTGGTTGAGCGCGATAAACAGGCCGATGCTGCGATTAAGCATTTCATTCAGAACTTCGGCAGAGAAAAGAAAAAGAGAAAGCCATTGTCGCCGGGTGAATTTGAGCAGCGGCGGGCAGCTCAAATCAAGGCCTTATTCGCTATCGGGCCCGACCGGCCGAAGGACAATGAGAAAATAAGAGCATCTAACAAGATGGCCCATTGTCATTCCTGCGAAAGCAGGAATCCAGTAAAAGATATGGTTTCCGTGTCAAGCGCGGAATGACAAAGGTAGAATATATCTTTTTGTTAGAAGTTTTTATTGTAATTTAAATGTATTTAGCCGCTATACTGGCGGTCAGAAGTTTTCCAGAATAGCTGCCGTATGGAT
>CAYTTK010000096.1:0-10053 GCA_964440735.1 uncultured Pirellulales bacterium | reverse complement strand
TAAAAGATTGCGACCAGATAGTTGCCGGCGCAGCTATGATTGGCGGCATTTCACTATTTCATGAATACGCATACGACCTTATAGCAGAAAACGAAAGAATTACCGCATCCACATTTGATGCTTCCATATGGGCATTCAAGAATAAAAATTTAAAAAAGATAAACGTTATGTCGTCATCAATGGTCTTTGAAAGTACAACAGTCTATCCAAGCCCGGAAGGCGAACAATACAAATGTCCCCCTCCGTTATCGACATACGGATTTCAAAAGCTTGCGTGCGAGTATTTCGCTAAAGGAGCATGGGAGCAATATAAACTGCCTTATACGATAGTTACGCCATTTAATTGCATCGGCATCGGCGAGAAAAGGGCACTGTGCGACAAAGAAGTATTGTCCGGAAATATCAAATTGGCTATGAGTCATGTAGTCCCTGACCTTGTTCAAAAGGTTTCAAAAGGGCAGGACCCTCTGCACATTTTAGGTGACGGCAGCCAGATTAGGCATTATACCTACGGCGGCGATTTAGCCCGCGGGATAAGAATGTGCATCGAGGACGAAAAAGCAATAAATGAAGACTTTAATCTTTCTTCCCCCGTCTACACAACAGTGTTGGAACTTGCCCAACTTATATGGCAAAAAATGAAAGGTGATAAGCCATTTCGATATATTTGCGACCCACCGTATAAATATGACGTCCAAAAAAGAATTCCAAGCGTTGAAAAGGCAAAACGCATCCTTGGTTTCGAAGCAAAATTTTCCTTAAGTGATGCCCTGGATGAAATCATCCCGTGGATAAAAAAACAGATTGAGATTGGCGGAATATAATGGATGGTAATTGATAATCCGGAAGAATTATACAGAACACGGTTTAAAAAAGAAAAGCCCCCGCAAAAAAACGCTATTTGGAAAGTTCTTTGCAACGATTATTTACAAAAATATACACGAAAAGATTCTGCTGTCCCTGATATTGGGGCCGGTTATTGTGAATTCATTAACAATATACAATGCGCAAAAAAATATGTAATTGACCTGAACGAGGACGCTGCGAAATTCGCAAGTCCCGATGTAAAGATCTTTCAATGTCCATCGACTGTTCTTTCAGTTTTTGCAGATGCGTCTTTAGATACTTCTTTTATGAGCAATTTCCCCGAGCATCTTAAAAGCCGAGAAGATATTCCAAGAACACTCTCTGAAGTATTCCGCATTTTGAAACCGGGTGGCGGCATACTTATCCTTCAGCCAAACATACGATATCTATACAAACAATACTGGGATTATTTCGACCACCAGATTCCACCGAGCGATAAGAGTCTTACAGAGTCGTTACAAATCACAGGATTTACCATCAAGAAGATTATCGATAGATTTCTGCCTTATACAACAAAAAGCAGAATGCCGAAGAATCCATGGTTCGTTAAGCTCTACCTTAAAATGCCGTTTATCTGGAAAATCATGGGCAAACAAACATTTATTTATGGAACGAAGAATGTATAGAACAATAAATGTTGTTATCCCCGTGTATAACGAAGGCGAAAATATAATAAGCACCTTTTTAGAAATGAAACAGAAAATTAAAACGCCTTACGAGGTATACATCATCTACGATTTTGATGATGATAATACTCTTCCGTTCGTTGATGATTACATGCAAAAGAACCCAAATATACGCCTTGTAAAAAATAGATTTGGCAAGGGTGCGGGAAATGCCATCAAGACCGGATTTAAGGCCGTAGAGGACGGGGTTATCCTTGTTGTGATGGCCGACCTTTCTGACGACCTCGGCAAAGTAGACCAAATGTTCGAGAAGATTAACGAAGGATATGACATTGTCTGTGGCTCACGTTATATGAAAGGCGGCAAACAAATTGGTGGGCCATGGTTCAAAAAACTGCTATCAAGGATTGCAGGAATCTCTTTGCACTATTTGATTGGCGTGCCAACACATGATATTACCAACAGTTTCAAAATGTATACAAAGAGGATTATTAATGACATAGCTATCGAAAGCAACGGCGGATTTGAATTAGGTATGGAGATAGTTTTAAAAGCTTTTATCAAGGGGTATAAGATAACAGAAGTATCTTCTGTCTGGCGCGAGAGAACTGCAGGTAGGTCGAGATTCCGCTTATGGAAGTGGCTGCCGAAGTACCTTAAGTGGTACTGGTTCGGCATTAAGAATCGCTTTCGAAGCCATTCGTAAAATTAATCTGAGCAATAGCTGTCAGTAGTTGTAAATATGGAGATTTTTGGATTTTTAACCCGGCCGAATCATAAAATCCTGCTATACCTCCAGGTTTTGCTGCTTGCCTGTGCAGTCCTTTTAACCATCCCTGATTTAATTGTAGATATCTCGGTGTTCGGTAATCTTGATGGATCGTGGATGATAGGGCTGCACAAGGCGAATATGCAGGGGATGATTCACGGCAAAGATATCGTTTTTACATACGGGCCGCTGGGTTTTCTCACCGTGCCGATATTCATCAGCAGAAATCAATGGCTGTATTCGGCAGTATATACTCTGTCGGTATATGGACTGACGTTATCGAGTTTTTCATTATATGTCCGAAAAACAAAAGCCAACCTGCTGGATACGGTTATTTTTACCGTTGTTTTTGTTGTTGTGTTCAGAGATTTCTGCTCGGGCAGTGATTTCGGTCTGCCGCTTTCGGTTTTTATCCTTAGCTATCTGTATGTCCTTGGGAAAAGACACCGATGGTTGCTGCCCGGCCTGGCGTTTCTCTTCAGTACATTGCTGTTTATTAAATTTTCGTATGCGCTGATGGTGTCTTTTACCGGGGCGGCATTTTTGTTTGTTCTCGTTCTGAATAAAAGATACAAAGAAGCCTTTATTTTCGTAACTTCGGGTTTGATTGCCTTGCTTGCACAGACACTGCTGTTGCTTGGGTCGCCTAAGGCGATAGTTACGTACTTAAACGGCTGTCTGCATATTTCAAGTGGATATAATAGCTCAATGACCGTCAACGGGGATATGCACCAACTTTTGTTTGCCGCATTTGCATGGTTATCATATATAGCACTGTTTATCTACAACGCCTTCAAAAAGAACCGACCCGTTCTGATTTACCTAGCCTTTTGCTCCAGTCTACTTTTTGTGAGTTTTAAGTATGGCTTTGTAAGGAATGACCCACATCATGTTGTTTATTTTTACTCAATATGGATGTTAGTGTTCTCATTATATTACTTGAGTTCGTTTCCCCAGGCGCGAATAGTTAAATACGCAGTATTGCTGCTGATTCTGATGATGCTTTACCAACACATTAGCATCCCCCATGTTTCAAGGGGGTACACGGGCAGCAGTTCTGCCGATAAGATGAAGGAAGTGCGGCTTGGCTATAATTTGTTAAGGGGCATCGGCACGGAAGAGCAGAACAGGAAACTTAAAGAAGATTTAGGTAGGTATTATAGTCTGGATACAAAGACCGTCAGGATGCTTTCGGGTCATACGGTCGATGTTTTTAACATTGATATTGCCATCACCGAATTATATGGGTTTAATTGGCATCCCAGGCCGGTGTTTCAATCTTATTCGGCATATACAGATTACCTTGATTTGCTTAATGCGAATTACTTTTCGTCAACTTCTGCGCCGCAGTACGTGTTGTACAATATGAGGACTATTGACTACAGGTACCCATTGTTTGACGAGCCGGCGACGTTCAGAGTGCTGTTACAAAGATATGAATTTTGTGCCAGCGACAAAAAATTTATAATACTGCGAAGAAAAGACCCAGCCGGTGTGTTTATGGAAGAATACATAGGCAAGACGGTCGTAAAGTTTGGGGAAAAAATTACTTTACCTAAAGTCGGTAATGGACTGCTCTTTGCAAAGGTCCATATCGAATACAGTCTGCTCGGGCACACATTGAAGTTTTTATTTAAACCTCCAAGGGTGTATTTCGGTTTCTTTAATGAAGGTAGTGGACAAGTATGCAGGTTTGTCTTTTCCAATGCGAAAAATGGTATATTCCTTTCTCAACACATCAACAACAATAACCTTTGTAATGTGTTCAGGGGAAATATAAGCAGAAATTTAAGCAAGATATCGATTCTTACCAATTATCCTGTTTGCTTTAACGATGAGATAACGATAGAATATTTCAAGGTCATACCTAAGGAGAAACCGTGAAAATTCTGCGGATAATGCGTCCGGTGCACTGGAAGCTGGGCCAGCAGCAGAAATACGAGAGCGAGTTTCTGACACCGAAGTTCGATGCCGATGGCAAAAAGACCGCCAATGCCAGGTTTGTCAAGGTGGTGCTTAACGGCCAGGTGTTGCACGAGAACGTCGAGATATCATCTCAACACCTCGTGGTCTTTCCGGTAAAGAGGTACCCCTCGGCCCGATTATGTTCTATGGCAATCACGGCCATGTAGCATACCGAAATATCAAGATTACCAAACCTGACCTGAATAGCACAAAATAACAAAAAACGTCAGTGTGAAAACAAAATCCGTAACAGTGCAATGATTCTGCAAAGACTGCAAAAGGTTTTAGCTGCTGCGGGTGTTGACTCACGCAGAAAATGCGAACAGTTGATACTCAGTGGTGTAGTGCAGGTGAACCGCAGGGTAGTGGATACTCTGCCGACCTTTGTTGACCCCGACAGGGATATCATAACCGTAAATGGTAAAAAATTCGCTCTGAATGGAAGGTATATTTCCTTTTGAACAAACCGAGAGGTGTTGTTTGCACAAGTTTTGACCCCCAAGGCAGAAAAAAAACGATAGATATGGTCTCTGTTCTGCAGCGTATCTTTTGTGTCGGCTGGCTCGATGCCGATTCAACAGGAATAATCATCTTAACTAACGACAGCGAACTAACGAATAAATTAACACATCCAAGATATGGGGTAAGTAAGAGCTATGTGGTCAGGGCCAAGGGCACAATTGATGCTCAGCGGATAGAAAAGTTAAAAAGAGGAATCTGGCTGGCAGAAGGCAAAGCAGCCGCTGCAGAAGTAAAAATATTAAAACGGGGTCCGGGAGAATCGATGATTGAAATTACTATCCGCCAAGGCCTAAATCACCAGGTTCGCAGAATGCTTGCAAAAGTAGGCCTGCCTGTAAAATCGCTTAAGAGAACTTGAATCGGAAAACTTACCGACCGAGGTCTCGGCCTGGGAAAATTCAGAACGCTAACCCAAGCCGAAATAGAATACCTGAAAAAAACTGCCATTAGCTAAACAGCCGGCACGATGTCACTGAATGTTTGCTGTTTGAATGCCGCTTTTTTCTTTCTGATTGTTTTTTATATAAAGGTATAAAGTGTTTGCGGCTACTTCCTGACCGATGGGTGTCCAGTGCTGGTCATAGGTGAAATAGGCCTGCCGGCCTTCGAGAATTTTTTGGCATAGCGGCTCTGTAAGAATTGCAAATTCAATCGACTCTCGCCGGCAAAATTCTTCAAATACAGTTTCCTGAATTGACAAATATTTCAGGACAGTTTCCATCAGTTCATCATTTGGGGGCAGATTGTCCTCTTTCAGTGCCATAAATGCACGGAGCTTTTCGGGCGAGACTTTGTCGCTGACAAGCGGCAAAATTATATGTGGCTTATCAGGTGCATACATAATTATCATGCGGATGTTGTTCTCGTCACACATCTTTTTGACTTCTCCAAGAATATTAAACGTTGCCTTAACTCCCCCTGAATTAAGAAAGTCATCCTTGCTTATAAAATGCGCCAACAGCCGCTTGACCTTGAATGCGTAATATTTGGCTTCCGGTCCATCAGGTATGGCCAGTGGAAGCCAGGAAACAGCGTAAAGCGGATATGAAGGAAAAAACGAGTTGATTTTATTGCTGCCGGCATCAAATTTTTCTTGTCGGTTACAGTTTATCGGCCCAAGGTAGCGGATGAAAGCGCTCATTATAGACTGACGCAACGGAGATGTTTTTAAAAGATTACGCAGAGACCAGTTGCGGTCGGATTTTTCGGGAGAAAAGTTGGCAGCTCGGAAGTCATTTCCCTCATAGAGCATGCAAACGACCATTTTAGGAGATAGTCCAAGGCCGAATCTCTTCAGGGTTTCCAGATAAGTAACGGGGCTGCCACCCGACATTCCCAGATTGTAAACTGTTAGATTGCTTTTCTTCGCAAACAAAACCGGCCAGACCTGCTCATCGGAAACATTCGAACCCTCTGTAAAAGAATCACCCAATACCACCACATCATATTTATCGAGATCGGTTTTGTTGCGGAACCCTCGTTTGTCAACAGTCAGTGTATATTCAATATCAGAGTATCCCGGCGGTATCACCGGGTAAGAAAAAGCCGTCTTCGGGACATCTTTAGCGATTCCGGACTTGGTCATATTGGGTACGCGATGGTAATAATTGGTCTTTCTAACGTAGTGTTGATGTTGTATTAAACGCAAAAAGATGTCCGCTATTACTATTGAAATGATGACTGATATAAATACTGCTATGAATCGAAACAAATCCTCTCTTCCCCGTTTTTTCTTTTTTGACCAGACAAAGCAGAGAACTAACACACTCGCTAAGATAAGCAACAAAAGCGTTGTGAAATGGTCAATTGTGTATCTGCCCAGTAAGATATCTCTTTCTTGAGCGACACTATAAGCTAAATCAGACGGGATAATCCAAAACAGCAGATTAACAAGTATTATTGCTGAAGTAATGACACATTTGCCGAGATTGGTTTTCATAGCCATTCTTAAATGCTGTAACAATAAGCGGAATTTGTCCAATTAAATTTTTTTTGTCAGAATACCTAAAACAACGGATAAATGAACGGTGCTATTGCCGTTCCGCCCAGCAGAATGAGCAAACCAAGAAGCAACAGGACAATAACTATCGGCAGAAGCCACCACTTTTTATTATGTTTGAAAAAACACCAGAACTCAGCGATAAAATTAGGTCGCTTTTTTTGTGCAAACTTGCTGAATTCGCTGGATTTTTTCTGCTGAGAATTTTTAGACATTCATACTCTCCATTTTTGTCAGAACTGATGAAAATAGCGGTCGAGACTTTCAGGCGGGCAATGTGTAACCCAGTAGCTGTCAGTGCCAGGGTCAAACTTTCGGCCCAGCGGGTCGCGACCAAACAGGCGAAATAGAAGTCCCAGCGGTGTCAGCAGCAAAAAGTAAAAGGCCGCTAATAATACAAAACTAACTGCGTATCCAATCGGAAACGTTACTAATATCAGACTCAGGTATATTATTCTGGTTATTTTTACGCAAATAAAGCTGCTTAAAAAAGCAACAAAACCCATAGCACAGATAATTAAGACCCACTGAACCGCAAGTCCTTTAAGCACGTAAAGAAGCGCAGAGATAACCGCCGACGCAATCAGCGCAACTATCGCAAAATTACGAAGTTCTTTACGATTTGGATTCCAGTTTATTTCAACTAACGACATCTTTAATTGCTCCTGTTTAGGCAAAAAATTAGTCCAGCTCAAATCGGGCCTTGTATTCGTCTATCTCGTGCTGTTTGGCCTGTGGCTGTTCTTCTTTGTAAAGCAACTGGTCTTCCATAACCAGAACATCCATATTGGTGGCCATAAAACATCGATACGCATGCTCCGGGGAACAGACAACAGGTTCACCCCGAATGTTGAAACTTGTATTGATAATCACCGGACAGTTGGTCCTTTCCTTAAACACCCTTATTAGGCGGTATAACTTCGGATGACGTTTGGCATCGACGGTCTGGATACGTGCTGAGTAGTCCACATGGGTAATAGCCGGCACGACACTGCGTTTTACCTTTAATTTATCCAGTCCCTTTAGCGTCTCTATCGGTATCGGGACCGGCAAACGTTTATTCTCTTTAACCGAAGCAACCAGAAGCATATATGGGCTGTCTTGACCATCCCGCATATCAAAATAGTCGTGCACATCTTCTCGCAGCACACACGGGGCGAAAGGCCGAAAAGACTCACGGAGCTTGATTTTGAGATTCATTAGCGATTGCATCTTTTCGCTGCGGGCATCTCCAATAATGCTGCGGCTTCCCAGAGCGCGAGGTCCGAATTCCATTCGTCCCTGAAACCACCCGATTACTTTCCCTTCATTTATCATATCCGCAACTTTGTCAAAAACCTCCTGCTGTTCGGAAAACACGTGATAGCTGGCATTGACCGAGTCCAGAAACCGGCGGATTTGTTCATTGCCATATTGTGGCCCTAAAAGTGACGCCTGTTGTTTGTCATTGCCGTCGGTTTTACGTTCATTGCCGAGCAATTGATACCATACAAATAAAGCTGCTCCCAGTGCTCCGCCGGCATCACCTGCTGCTGGCTGAATCCAGATATTTTCGTAAGGGCCTTCCCGCAAAATACGACCATTGCTGACGCAGTTCAGAGCCACGCCACCGGCCAGAACCAGGTTTTTCATCCCTGTCTGTTGATGCACATATCTGGCGGCTCGGAGCATAATCTCTTCTGTCACCGCCTGGATGGAGGCGGCAATATCCATCTCGCGTTCGGTAAGAGATGCCTCTGTCTTGCGGGCAGGTCCCCCGAAAAGCTTCTCGAATTTCGAACTTATCATCACCGTTTTATGGCAGTATGGAAAATATGACATATCCAGCCAAAATGAGCCATCTTCCTTGAGGTCGATTAATTTCTCCATTATTACATCGTAATATTTCGGCTCGCCATACGGCGCCAGGCCCATCATCTTATACTCACCTGAATTGACACGAAAGCCGGTGAAATACGTAAAGGCAGAATATAGAAGTCCCAATGAATGTGGAAAGTGCATCACCTTATGCAACTCAATTTTGTTACCTCTTCCAACACCGAAGCTGCCTGTCGCCCATTCACCCACTGCATCCATGGTCAGGATAGCTGCCTCGTCAAATGGCGAAGGAAAAAAGGCACTGGCAGCGTGCGATTCGTGATGTTCAGTGAAAATATAACGGCCTTTGTACTTGTTGTGCAAAGCCTTATCCATTTCCCGGGGAAGGTGTAGTTTCTGCCGAAGCCATAATGGCATACCCATCAGAAATTGCCTGAAACCTCGTGGGGCATAGCCTATGTATGATTCTAACAGCCGCTCAAATTTCAAAAGTGGTTTCTCATAGAAAACAACGTAATCGAGCTTCTCGGCGTCGAGCCCCCCTGCTTCAAGGCAATATTCAACCGCATTTAACGGAAATCGGTTATCGTGCTTTATCCGGGTGAAGCGTTCTTCCTGCGCAGCGGCGATAATTTCTCCATCCCGCACCAGCGCTGCTGCACTATTATGATAAAAAGCCGATATTCCAAGAATATTCATACCGCATAATTATAATCTGCAACAGCTTAAACGCAACTATTCTGGATATCGAAATATCCGCCATTGATAATTCTGAAAACATACAGCGAAAGTGGGACAACCTGAGATTTTTCCGCTTTATGTTGCAGCTGTTTTGTATACCGATAGCTCATATTCCGGTGTAATTTCGGGAAAACTTTTGTATAGAAGGGATTTTTGTGGTAAAATGCCGATTTGCACTTGCAATTTTCGTTCAAAATCGCTATTTAGTGGTTCGTTAAGCGAAATACGCTTCACGAGATACAAGTATTAGGAGTTATTTGATGTCCAGAGTTTGTTATTTTACAGGCAAAAAGACGCTATCGGGCAATACCATTACCCGCCGTGGTAAGGCCAAATACCTCGGCGGCGTGGGCAGAAAAGTTACCGGCGTTACAAAAAGAAAATTTAAGCCCAATATACAGAAAGTTCGAGCTGTTGTTAATGGCAAGCTCTGCAGGATTAAGGTCTCAGCCAAAGCAGTTCGTATGGGGCTTGTTCAAAAGCCGACCAAACGCAATTATAAACCTGCTGAGCTCGTCAAGGAGTAGGCCTTGCCGTAGCCTGAAAGACCACCAATTAAAAAGTTTTTTGCTTTTGAACTATTTATAGCGAGGCGGGTTCTGCCTCGCTTTTTGTATTTCAGTGCAGAAGAATAACCGTAGAGAACACTGAGAGCGCAAAGGAAAAAATGGCAAAAAAAATTGACCAGGAACAGGTAAAGAAAGTCGCCAAGCTGTCGCGTCTGCAGTTGACCGATGAAGAAGTCA
>CAYTTK010000095.1:3754-10096 GCA_964440735.1 uncultured Pirellulales bacterium | reverse complement strand
CGCTGACAATCACATCGGCACCGAAGTCTACCTCACCGGTACCGAGCTCGGTTTTGAGGATTTTAAGACTAATGTCGTCGTCGGTAAGCTCAACTTTGTGTTTGATTACTTTACCCGTTCTCGAATAATCAGGTGGCAGACGTTTCATAACACCGGGTCTTGCTGTAGCCATTTGAGACTTTGAGTTCTTGGTGCGAATAGTAGCCATAACGTTTCCGCCGAGGGCCGGGCGGGTCTGCAACAGGATACCTATATAGCCATTTCGTGAGTTATCTTTGATATCCAGACCGGTGCAGTCAGCAGTCAGTCCACAGCCAACTCTGTATGAGACCATAGGTGCCAGCAATCTGCCCTGTGGAGTCGCCGCATACAGGACGATTTGCGGCCAATATGTGCTTATCGCATTGGCGATGGCTTTTCGATGGGCGGTCGGGTCGAATGCTTTGAGCAATTTATCCTCGATGATGTAGATGTTGTCTGCGCCGGCTGCGATAAGCTCATTCGCCATCGGCTCGACCTCGTAGCCGGCTATAGCAACGCCCACCTGGGTTTGTAGCGAATCAGCAAGTTTGCGAGCTTTGCCGATAAGCTCAAATGTAGCTGGATGAACGGTACCATCGCTGTGTTCGGGGACTACCCAGACCTCGCCTTGAAAGCTTGGTTCTGTCAGCTTCAGGCCGTCGAGCATATCCTCCAGGGCCTTTTTATGAAATCGCTCGCTTGCAGCGTCAAGAATTCTTTGCTTCTCGGCATCATCGATGCGGCTGATGTCGGTAATGCCAAGCTTTTTAAGCATCCCAACCAGAGTTTCATAATCCTCTTGTTCCTTTTTCGTTCCTTCGAAGCTTCTGTCGAATTTATCTGCCCGCCTATTGGGCAAAACATAACGGGGTTCCTGGCCGCTGTCGGCCTTACCGGTGGCGCCGTTTCCGCTCCTGAAGCTTTCAACAATCAGTTTAGCTAATGATTTTACGTCGCTGGCCTGATGGCATTTTCTCGTGCTTTTTCCGGGCGGGAAAACTCTTATCACGCTGGTCTTTGAACCTTTAACGCCGATGAGGGTTGCATTAATGTCATCGCTATTCCATTGAATAACTTCTGTTCTATTTGCCCATCTGGTTTTTGCAAATGTGGTAAAGAGTGGATATTCATACTTTGCAACGGTTATTACGGCCGGCAGTTTCTTTGCCGCAACTATCTGGCTGCCGCCGCTTATAATACGCGTGAATTCAAAACGGTTATTTTTGTATTCTGCTTTTGTAACATAAGCTATACAGGGCAGGGCCAGCTCTTCGGCGATTTGTGAAGGCACCTGAGCCGTGTCACCATCAACCGACTGCATTCCTGTGACCACGAAATAATCATTGTCGGATTTTAGGATTTCTTTGACTGTTTTTCTGATGGCAAATGCCAGTGGATTAGCCGTTGCCACGGTATCTGCGCCGCCGAGAGCTTTGTCCGTCAGCAGAACTACTGTATCGGCACATCTACTCAGGGCGTATCGCAGGACCTCTTCAGCCATTGGCGGCCCCATAGTTAAAGCAATGATTTTACCCTTTTGGTCGCTGCTGACATTTTTCATGTAGTTTGCAAAAGCCAGTGCCTGTGCGTCCAGCTCGTTGATGACGCTGGCAAGGCGTGTTCGGATAAGCGTGCCGCTTTCCGGGTCGAACGCATTGTCGGTGATTTGTGTTACGTCAGGAACCTGTTTTACTAAAACTATATAGTTACTCATATTTCGTATTTATATTTTTCATCTATTGGGGAACCATCAGGGTTCGACGCAAAGACCTTAAAATGGTAACCTAATTATCTTCCAGGGTTATTTACATAAGGCAAATAATACCCAAGCAGCAAAAAGAGTATTATACTATTATCTGAGGTTTTTTTCAAATAATGTAATTTTGCTTTTTCACCATTATCCCATTATTTCGCAGAAAACCTTTTTGTGGGAAAAAAGTTTTATTTAGCACTTGTTTTAGATTGAAGAATATTGTCAAATAATATTTTTGGTCGTTCGTCCTTCGTAGTCCCGAAGGGATGCCTCCGCTCGGGGATGCCTAACGGCCTTACGGCACTACGGATGATGGATTGGAAAAGCAAATTTAGAGCATCTAACAAAATGACCAATAGTCATTCCTGCGAAAGCAGGAATCCAGTAAAAGATATGGATTCCGTGTCGAGCACGGAATGACAAAGGTAGAATATTTCTTTTTGTTAGAAGCTTTTAATCTAATCAGGATTTATATTGTCTGAGGTGAGTTGAGATGGCAGATTTGAAGTCATTAGCTGATGCGGTTATTAGAGGTGACCAGAGTGCAGCGGCAGAGATTACCAGGTCGGCTCTTAATGAAAGAACAGCACCTAAAAACATTCTCGACAAGGGACTAATCGCAGGTATGGACATCATAGGTAAACGCTTCAAAAAGAGCGAGATTTACATACCCGAGGTGCTTATTGCCGCACGAGCTATGAAAATGGCGATGGAGGTTCTTGAGCCGGAACTCGTTAAGGCCGGTGTCAAACCGGTCGGAAAGTTCCTGATAGGGACTGTGCAGGGTGACCTGCACGACATCGGCAAAAATTTAGTAGCAATGATGCTCAAAGGTGCCGGCTTTGACGTTGTTGACCTCGGTGTCGATGTCAGTCCCGAAAAGTTTGTCGAGCAGGCCAGGACAACAGGGGTACAGTTGATTGGTATGAGTGCGCTCTTGACGACGACAATGCCCGGTATGGAGAAGACCATAAAGGCTATCCAGCAAGCCCGCCTGCCGGTGAGGATTTTGATAGGCGGGGCGCCTGTAACGCAGGGTTATGCCGACAAGATTGGCGCCCACGGCTACGCAGCCGATGCCGCTTCGGCGGTGGATTTGGCAAAGAGTCTTGTTGCCTAAATAAAAAGGACAAGAACATAAGAGCATAAGTACGCAGGTCATAAAACGCTAAATTCTTAGCCCTCGTCTTTGCGATGTGGGTTGATTACCTTAGTTCGACAAGATAGAACAAAAACAGCGTTGAAAAACGCTGTTTTTTTTCGCTTAATATGATAAAATGGACATTTGGTCAAGTAAGAAAACTCGAATATCTAATTTTGAAATTCCGCCGACAGGCGTCCTGTGGAGAAACAGGTTTAAATGTTTTGGTAACGGGTAATTGGTGATTGGTAATTAGTAACAATTTAACCAGTTACCATTTAACCAATTACCATACTTTGTGTTTCATGCTTCGGATTTCGGATTTATCTAGCTTATGCGTAAGATAAAAAACCAAAATTTAGCCGAATTGTTGATGCAGCTTCGGTTTGCCCCACAAAAGCAACACCGAAAACAACTTGATGCTGCTGAGAAACTTTTTGAGGTTGTCGATAAGAACAAGGAGTATCCTTTTGAGTTTGTGTGCTTTCGTATCACAGGTTACCACCCCAAAGGCGAGACAGCCCGGCAGCTTATAAAAGGCGATGAGCTTGTCGGGGACTTGCAGATTTTCATTTCAAAGCTGAGCGGCCGGCTTGCCCAGCCAGCGATTGAGCAAGGCGAAAAAGTTTATAGCATTGAAGAGCTTGCAAAGGTCTTCAACGTTTCAACAAAGACAACCCAACGCTGGCGAAAACGAGGCCTGATTGCGAGGAAGTTTATCTTTGATGACGGCAAAAAGCGTTTTGGCTTTTTGCAATCGACCGTTGATAAATTTGCCGGTCAAAATCCAGACCTTACCGCCAAAGCAAAAACTTTCGAGCGGATGACGGATAAACAAAAACGGCAAATTATAAAGCAGGCAGCCAAGCTTGCAGCTACGACCAAATTGTCCCGTTATCAAATCATAAATAGAGTAGCTGCTAAATTTGATAAAGCCCACGAAACGGTCAGGTATACCCTGCTGAGATACGAGGAGGCCCATCCGGACAAGTCTATTTTTTCGAGACCTTCCGGCATAATAGATACCGCCCAGTCCGCTGATATCTACAAGCTGTATAAACAGGATTGCGACATCAGTGAGTTGATGTCGCGGTTCAATCGCAGTAAAAGTTCGATATACCGAATTATAAATGTAAGAAGGGCAAGGGCGCTTCTCGCCAAAAGAATCGAATTTGTGGCCAGCAATGACTTTTTTAAAGAAAACGCCGGAGAGGAGATTCTCGCAAAACCTATTGGTGTTCAAAAGAGGGCCTCAAGCGGAGATATTAGACCCTTCGAGTTGTTTGGGGAACATTTGCTGCCGGAGTATTTGCAGATATTAAAGGACGCCCCTGTGCTCAATAGAGAAGGCGAAGTCGAACTTTTCCGCAGATATAATTACCTGAAATACCTGGCCGGCATAAAAAGAGCCGACATAAAACCTAATCGTATCTCGAGCGCCAGGCTGAAAGAAATAGAAAACTATTTAGCCCAGGCCGAAGACATAAGAGGAACGATAATCGAGGCCAACCTGCGACTGGTCGTGAGCATTGCAAGCAGACATATCAGAATCGGTGTGAGTTTTACCGAGCTTGTGAGCAAAGGTAATTTTGCGTTGATTAATGCGGTCGAAGAATTCGATTACACAAAGGGCTTGCGCTTTAGCAGACTTGCCTCGTTAAACATAGCCAAAGAATACGCAAAAGTATCCGGCAAGGATACTGAGCCCGACAGGAGAAGAGCAGCTTCGCTGGCAGAGGTCCAGCGGGGTTTGAGAACCAAAGAGGCCGTGGATTTCGCAGCTTTTGAACGAGCGAGACAGAGCTTAACCCAGGTTATAAAGAACGAGCTTACCGAGCGCGAGCAGCATATAATCCTGAATCGTTTTGGGCCGATTGGACTGCCGATAAAAAAGAAGACAAAAACATTGCAGCAAATCGGCGAGGAACTTGGCTTGAGTGGTGAAAGAGTCCGGCAAATCGAATTAACCGCCCTGCAAAAATTAAGACAGTCCCTTAGCAGTGAAGAATTCGAGCTTCTGACGGGCTAATCTTAAAAGACCTAACTTTTTATCATCATCATGAGAATCACTTCGATTGCCTCATAAATTGCAGCTATCGCCAAGACTATCGCCACTAATAGATTGCCCCTGACATTCATCGATAGAGCTTTGACGTATCTATGTAATATGCCTGGCCCTTCGGCTTTGCGAAAGAGATAAATCAAAATCAGAAGGGCAAAGAACGTCGCTACAATATAGGCCTCGCCCTCAAGCAACAAGGTAAAACTGTGTGGAAGCATCGACCCTGCAAGGGCATCAAAAGTTGGTGCCAGCAGCAATCCCCATATCGATGCCCTAATAATAGCAGTCAATATCCCGACACCCGGAATTATGACAGATGGGATGGTTATGTAAACTAAAGACCCAAGGGAAAAATTAATCACAAATGTAGTTGCTGCTGCCAGCGGGATACTTTTGCTCAAATAGGCCTTACCTGCGACACCCAGAGGGCCTGAACCGCCCGCTACCTAGGCCTTGATGCCTGCCAAAAAACAAACCTGTAGCTCAGGCATTGTGTACACTAAAAGCATAAATAAAACAACTAATCCAAAATAAACAAGATGCAAGCCGAGGAAAAGACGCCCGGACTTGCGTATCTCGGCCAATGGCAGACGCAGCCATTTGTTGCTGACCTTTTCAGATAGAAAGCAATAGGCCTTGAAAAGCGCGACAGAACCGCCTGAGAAAAGAAGCGCCATTCCCAGTATATAGATATAAAACGGAATTTGCTCTGTCTGAATCAATGGAACGTATGTGGTGAATTGCGACTTCGGAAAGGCCTTTTTAAGCTGCTTACGCATCTCTGGACTGGCCAACTCTTCTTTTGGAAATTGAAAGATATAGGCATTTTGAACCGCATCGTCTTCAGGGTTGAACAATTCGACTGCCGCAGCACTATTGCCAATAAGATAACTGTTCGCAAAAAGCCGAACCTCTTTTTTGAATTGCCCCACCACCTTGATAATATGGCCATGAATGGCAATTTTGCCCTTGTTACTTGTGGTAAAGCCGGCTACCACTTCGTTGGCATCGGTTGCGGGGAGTCGGCCCCATTCGAGCATCTGGCCTGTGAAATCATCGGCAATATCTGGATACAGAACGAGTTTTTCCTGAAAAGCAACACGATAGGATTTCTCAACATCCAAGCCGAAACCTTTAGCGACCTTTGTAAAATGCCGTGCTCCCTGAGATATGGGTGAAAGGCGAATAGGTCTTTGAGCATACTGCATTCCCTCAAATTCCGAATTTGGGTCGCCCTTGCCGATATACATAAAGGCATATTCCCACGGATTTTGGCCGGGCTGATACTGGTAGTTGAAATACGAAAAGGCCATCACCGCAAAACCAATTCCGGCTACAATAATCCAGGTAATTAATCCTTTCATT
>CAYTTK010000095.1:0-3654 GCA_964440735.1 uncultured Pirellulales bacterium | reverse complement strand
TGCTTTAGCTCCTTTTGAAGATTGATTCTTGTATGAACAACCCAGAACCAGAGCTTCATCAGGATTGTTGAATTGAAGCCCCGCCTGGCATTTTAGAACAAGCAATTCATCATAAATTTGGGCCCGGCTCTTTCGCATAATCTACTATTAAAGTCGCTCGAACTTGTGAAAACGTTCCATCTTTTTACGAGGCCGAGCCTAATTTATGTCCCGTGCCGATGGTGTATAGGCGCTTTTTCGGCTCGGTATTGATATGAGAGGTGACTATTTTTCCCACGAAGATAATGTGGTCGCCGGCTTCTGCTTCCGACTCTAACATGCATTCAAAATTGGCTACGGCATCTGTGAGCAGCAGCGAATCGATTTTTTTGGCTGGTTCGGTCTTACAGTGGGCTCGGCCATGCTGCGCATCGAGCTCGGCAAATTTATCGACGTCTCGGCCGGACCTTGAGCCGAAGAATAGCGCAGCGTCAGCCATATCCGAGGATGGAAACGCAATTGTAAAACTTTTAGAATGCCGGATGGTCTCGATTGAATAGTGCTTCTTTGCAACGGCTATGGCCATCATCGGCGGCTCACCAGATGCAATCATTGTCCAGCCCAGTGTAACTGGGTTGGCTCGGCCGGACTTGTCTTTGGCGATTGCGATTACAACCTGCTCCGGATATTTGGTTTTTATCGCTTCTGAATAATCGACTTGTTTTTGCATTGCTCTTGTCCTCAATTGGGTTTATATTTGGATTAAAGGAATTACTGATAAGATTATAAATTAAGGATTAATTTTAACAAGGGCAAAGAAATGAATACAATCGGTTTTGTCGGCAGCGGAAATATGGCTGAGGCCCTGATAAAGGGCATAATAAAGGCAAAGGTTTATAAATCCGAAAGTATCTTCATAACGGATATTAAGGCCGAACGACTTAACTTTGTCGCACAAAAATATAATGTTGTCCCCCTTGGTAGTAACGCCGAGCTGGCGGCTAAAGTGGACATCATCGTCTTAAGTGTCAAGCCGCAAAATATGACCGAGGCCCTTCAAAGTATAAAAGATGCTATCAAGCCGGATGTTCTCATTATATCCATCGCAGCGGGTATAAAGGTTTCCAGGATTGCTGGTGCCTTAGGTGACATCGCAATAGTCCGAGTTATGCCCAACACACCCGCCTTGATTAGCGAAGGTGCCAGTGCTTTATTCGCTAACAAAAAGGCAAAGCCGATGCTGGATAAAGCAAGGTTAATTTTCTCATCGGTCGGCAAAGCCGTTATCGTTGAAGATGAGAATTTAATAGACGCCGTTACCGCAGTCAGCGGCAGTGGCCCTGCTTACTATTTTTTGTTAATGGAGGAAATGATAAAAGCAGCCGTTGAGTTAGGTCTGCCTGAAAATGTGGCGAAGGATTTGGTTTTGCAGACCGCTAAAGGGGCAGGACTCCTTGCAGTAGAGGCGGATAAAAGCGGAGAAGCTCCTGCTGAGCTTCGCAGAAAAGTTACATCGCCCGGCGGAACTACTGAAGCAGCTCTAAAAATCTTTGCTGAGGGCAAATTCGGCCCACTGGTTCAAGCCGCACTAAAAAGGGCCTGCGAAAGAAGCAAAGAACTATCCGCTTAATCCCGACATTTTGCGGCATTTATCATCAAATAAGCACGGCCTCTAAACTTATTATGTTTGTGGAACTTTCCCCGCACCTGATTGTATAACTATAATGAAAAGAGCATAGATACTCGCTAATTATCAGGTAATCTTAAAAGGTGAATGAAACAGAAGTGATACATCAAGTCCTTTAGGGTGATATTGACGCATTCAGATTACTCGTGGATAGATACCAAAAACCAATTATCAGATTCATTAACCATATGATAAACGATGACCACATCTGTGGAGACATTGCTCAGGATGTATTATTTGCTGCTTATAAGGAGCTCCGCTCTTTTGATTCTCATCGAAGCAGTTTTTCGACCTGGCTATTCACAATAGCTAAAAACAAAAGTTTTAATGTTCTGAAAAAGAAAAAGCCATTTGCCATGAGCCAATTTCCAGAGAAAACTCATCTACATAGTCCTTCTGATAATCTTAGCGAAAGGGAATTTTTTGGTGAATTGGATAAGGTTTTACAAACCTTACCCGCTGAACAAAAAACCGCTTTTGTATTGGCCGAATTGGAAGAATTATCCTATGCCGAGATTGCCCAAATCGAAGGCACTAAAATCGGAACCATAAAATCAAGAATCAGCCGGGCAAAAGAAAAAATTAAATCGGCCCTCGAGAGTCTTGATGGGGATTTACTATGAAAAAGCAGGAAATCTATAACGCCTGGAAAGAGAAAAAACATCAGGTACATATCAGCCAGACCTTCGCTGATGGCGTAATGAATCAGATACATAAGTATGAACAGCAAAAAGCTGAGCCACCCTTGAACTTTCAGTGGTTTTATAACCTGATGACCAGTAATCCTCTGGCACAAGCTGCCTTAGTAATAGCAGGTGCCATAATCGGTCTTTTCCGATTCGCATTTGTCCTTTGTATGTTGTTGAGAACTTAAGATAGAGGAGCTCTAAAATGTCAGAAACAGAATCAGGCATAGTCAAGAAAAGGCACCCTTTAATAGCCATCTTTCTGTCTTTAATCCTGCCCGGCCTTGGTCATATTTACTGTGGAAGAATTGCAAGAGGAATAATCTTAGCTTTTCTTTCGGGTATATTCATTCCCATAATTTTTGGCACCCTCTCAGTAAGCCACTCAACAGTTCGGATTGCTGTCATCGTCACAGCACTATTTGCGTCTCTGGTGGTAGAGCTGGTCGCAATTATTGACTCATGGTATGTGGCAAGGCATACAACGCCCGGTTATATACTTAAAGATTACAATAAATGGTATCTGTACATAATTCTGATACTCATGAGCGCGGGAAATTCGAGCCAAATTTCTTTTAATGTCAAGGCAAGTCTTGTTCAAGCATTTAGAGTTCCCGTGGCTTTCAACTATCCAACGATTGTGCCTAACGACCGGATACTTGCCAACAAGCGTGCTTATAAAACCAGTGACCCAAAGAGAGGCGATACTGTCGTTTTTATTAGCCCAATAGACAGACGAGTAAAATGGATCAAGAGAGTAGTTGCTATCGCAGGTGATACAGTTGAGATTAAAAATCATGAATTATATATAAACGACCAAAAACTTCAGCGGCGTGAACTGCCCGACTCAGTTTTAGATAAAATAAGGACAGAAGTTCGCGGCCAGTTGCTTAAAGGAAATGTATACGAAGAGACAAATGGCGATGTAAAGTATAAAATCTTTTTAGCTCAACCTCCACATGACCAGGCATCGCCTGATTTCGCAAAAATAACGGTTCCCAAGTATCACTGCTTCGTGCTTGGTGACAATCGCAGTCTTTCCTGCGATAGCAGGCGCTTTGGTCCTATTCCCTTGGCAACAATTATAGGTAGGGCAGATTATATCTACTGGCCAGCAAAGGACTGGTCTCGGCTCGGCAGTTTAAGAAATGAATAAACCTGTTTTTTGCCTAAGAGCTTCTATTCAACTACGATTGCCTCGACAGGGCACTCATCGGCGGCCTGCTGAACGGCCTCCTTGTGCTCGTCAGGGACTTCGTCAACGAGAACCTGTGCCATATCGTCGCCCATCTCGAAAACTTC
>CAYTTK010000094.1:0-10103 GCA_964440735.1 uncultured Pirellulales bacterium | reverse complement strand
GTGAACTGAGGTATCACGATAGCCGCCAAGATGCCCAGAATAACTACCACAATCAGAATTTCCACCAATGTAAAACCACTTTTCGCTTTCATTTTCTACTCCTCTTCAGCCTGAAATTTGTTTACTTTTTACTATAACTTACAACATCCAATACAATTGTTTCTACACAACCAAAGATATCGACCTAATCGATACAAGACTTAACTCCCCATACATTGTTCTGTAAACAGTAAATCCTCCCAAATAAAAAAACTTAAAAAATATCTTCAATAAATACTTCAAGAATTTTATCCGGTTCCTTTAACCAACAATAGAACTTCAAACTTTCACGTCCGAAAACATAGCTGAACGTCCTTTGCAAAACTTATATTTGTATCCAAGCAAAATATAAAAAATAAACTTTTTACTGCCAAATCATCAGCTTTGCTAATGCCGGAAATAAATGAGGATAACGTCCAAAATAACGCCCCAATGAAATACGCAAGACAATTACCTATGCGGTAATATATTCAGGTGCATTTTTGATATGTATTTCCCTTTTGGCCTTGCCGATGTGGTTAAGTTCTATCCGAATGTAATCAATGGCTTTTAAGGCAGATTCAATCTTATCGGCCCACTCAATCAGAACTACCGACTGCGGATAGCAAAAATCATCAAAGCCAAGCATCTCAAACTCAGCGATGGAATCTAATCGATAAGCATCTATATGGTAAATATCCAGACGGCCGGTATATTCATTAACAATAACAAATGTAGGACTTGTAATCTCCTTACGGTCTTTTGCCCCTGTCCCGGCTGCAATCCCTTTAATTAAAAGTGTCTTGCCGCTGCCCAAAGTCCCACAAACAGCTATAACCTCACCGCCTTTCAATTGTGAGCCAAGTCTTTGACCAAGCTCTATAGTCTGCTCAGGTGACTTTGAAGTAATTTCCAAAACCATAATCAATTATCTGAGGTGATTGTACCCTCTCGGTTGCAAGTTGCTGATTTTGCCGTCGGGCATTTTTATCAGCAATTTTTTTGTTTCGGTAATACGTCCGATTTGCGCAATCGGTATCGAACAATGCCATTTCTCAAGCAATTCCTGGCAATCTGTTTGCGAAAGTGTAAAAAGCAGTTCAAAATCCTCGCCGTCATTTAGCGCCGAACTTATCGGGTCTTTTTCCTTTCGCGCTTCATCCGATATCGGAATCTTCTCCGCATCTATAATAGCACCCACCTGGCTGGCCTGACAGATTCGATTCAAATCGCTGCTAAGGCCATCGCTAATATCAATCATTGCATTTACGGTTACCATTTGAGCGATTTTTATGGACTCTTTTACTCTCGGCTCAAATTCCAGATGCTTTCTGCAGATTGAGCCACCCAGTGAGCCGGTTACACAGATACTGTCACCAACTTTGGCGCCACAGCGTCGAACAGGTTTATTGCCACAAGACCTGCTAAGCATGGATACGCATATTGCGAAGGGACTAACGTCATTCCACCTTGTAATATCACCGCCAATAAGCGCACATCTAAATTTATCGCCTGCAGCAGTGATGCCGGAATGAAGCTGCTTTAATTCTTTCTCACCAAATCCTTCAGGCAGCGCGACGGATACAACCGCAGCTACAGGCATTGTCGCCATTGCAGCACAATCGCTAAGACTAATCGCCATAGCTTTGAAACCTGCCTGCTCTAAGGTTGCTTTTTTAAGGTCAAAGTGAACACCATCCAGCAGCATATCTGTGGTGACGAGGACTGACGCATTATCAGCCAGCTGAACCTCCGCCATATCATCACCAATACCAATGGGAAAATCTACTGCGGACAATCTACTTTGGCGAGCAAACCAGGCGGTAATTTCATCTTCACCATTACTCATCGCTGTGCCAACTGTTTGTTCCAATACGCAATTTGTCTCTTTGCCTGTATAGGTCCTGCTGCGCCTTCAGTAACATATTTACCCACTACTTTTGCTGCCCCGAGATTTTCATACACATCTGACTCGATTGAAGAGCAATGCTGCTTGAACTGGTCCAGACTTAGCTCAGACAACCTCTTATTCTGCTGTTCGCAGTCCGCAACCAGCGACCCGACAATACGGTGCGCCTCACGAAAGGCAATACCTTTTCCAACTAAATACTCAACCAAGCTGGTAGCATCAAGGAATCCTTGTTCCAGTCCAGATAAAATCTTTTTCGTATCAAATTTCATATTTGAAACAACTGCTCGCATCATATCCAGACAGGCCTCAACCGTATCGCTGGCGGTGAAAATATGAACCTTGTCCTGCTGTAAATCGCGATTGTAGCCCGACGGCTGGGCTTTTAGTATCGTCAGCATAGCCACCAAGCATCCATAAACCGAACCGGTTTTACCTCGAATCAGCTCGAGCACATCGGGATTTCGCTTCTGAGGCATCATACTTGACGATGTGCAGAAACTATCATCAAGCCGCACGAAACTGAATTCCTCTGAGCAATAGTTTATCCAGTCTTCAGCCATTCGGCTCAGGTGTGTCGCAATAAGTGCACAAACAAAAATAAACTCTGCACAAAAGTCCCTGTCGCCGACCGCATCGATACTATTGTAGCTAATGTCGGAAAATCCTAATTGCTTTGCAGTGTTTTTTCTATCTAATGGCAGGGTCGAGCCAGCTATTGCTCCACTGCCCAACGGACAGATATTCAGTAACTCACTACAATTCTTCAGACGGATAAAGTCACGCTCCAACTGCTCTACGAAACTCAAAAGATACGATGCAACAGCTACCGGCTGAGCACGTTGCAAATGTGTATAACCCGGCATTACATCTTCCGCATATTTTTCTGCGAGTTTAACAAACGCCTTTTGAAGCAGCGTTATTTTGGCCTGCAAAATCTCAACCTGGTCTCGCATCCAAAGCCGAATATCCGTAGCTACCTGGTCATTGCGACTTCTGCCGGTGTGCAGTTTCTTACCGGCTTCACCAATTTTTACTACCAACGCCTCTTCGATGGCCATATGAATATCTTCATATATCTTATCGAATTTGAACTGCCCTTCTGTAATTTCCTGCGATATTTCGACAAGTCCATCTTTGATTTGCTTCAATTCGTCTTTGGTAATCAGCTTCTGCTCAGCCAACATTTGTGCATGAGCAATTGAACCGACAATATCATATTTGTAAAGGCGCTTATCGATAGAAATCGACTCTACAAAATCAATCACAAGCTTATCCGGCTCAGAGGCCAACCGGTTTTCCCAACTTTTTTCTGCTTTGGCCATTTCTTTACTCCGAAATTAAAATCATTTGCTGCTAATCGTAAGTCCCGTTTTACTCTATGTCAAGTACATAAGAATCTTGATTATCAATAATAATTCATCAGCCATCAATAGAAAAGGTTCCCAGCATACACCTCCGCTTGCAATCAAATCTCAAATCTGTTATCCTGATATAAAAAATTATGACAGGCCGCAATCTTAAAATGATAACAATCGAAACCGCCAAAGATGCCGATATGGTTCTTCTCGACTATAACCGCTTGGTTTACACCACCATTGTAGCCAGCAACATTGTATTCCAGAAATGATTCGCTCACTCACTTATTGATTATAAAGAAATCAACTACCGAATAGCAACACTCTAATTCCAAAACCGCAGCAAATGGTTAACCTAAAAATAAAAACGGGAGAGCTTTTTTAGCTCTCCCCTTGTTTATGTGGCTCTTTCCTTTATATCTTAGCCCTTTGCTTGTTATGCCTTGATTACGCTCTGACTTGTGTGTTATATGAAAGCTAACTGGCAATTCAAGTTCCAAGCTAACATGGCCCGATTGGTCATTTTCCAGAGCCACCCTTTTTTATTTAACAAATTATTTAATCGGCAGAAGTTTTCTCTCATCTCCAGCTTTTCTCGGCATACATATCAACCGCAATATAATGCTCTTGAAAGCAGGTAAAATTATAGACAAATTAAAATCTTCTCACTACTTCTCCACTCGACCCAGTCTTCAACTTTCTGTCTCCTTTTTTTCTCCCACAATTAACATTTTCCCTTGTTTAACCCCGATAATCAGCCATTTTTCACTTTTTCTAAGATACATCAAAAATTAAAAAAAATTTTTATTTTTTTCTTATCGAGCATAAAAAATGTCACAAACACAGAAGCAAACACCTGTTTTTTTTTATCCTCTTCTTCCTCCACACTATCTAAATCTAAGGCACATAGTGCCAGAAAAGCAGACTCGAAGCAGCGGTTGCCAAAACCATTACTACTTTTGACTTTAGAGGTCTGACTTTTTGCTTCTGCCTTTTGCCTCCTCACTTTTTCCGTGGGTCTGCTCACTATCTTTCAGTATAGCTGTCTTTACAACAAACAAATAAACTATCGCCCCAAAAAATAAAACCAAAGCGACAGGACAATTGCAGCCAATATCAACTTGTCATATTGGCCTTGTTTTGTAAGTGGATGATAGAACTTCGATGCCGGCCGTTTCAAACAATCGATAAGCATAACAATAGAAATAACCACACCTGCGATTGCTAACAGCACCACCAACACTCCGACTCATAACAGCAGTGACATCGGCCAAAATATATATAAGTGAGAATTGCTCCAAACCATAATTAATTATATTGACAAAAAAAAGACTGATGATTTTCCTTAACCATCAGTCTTTCCTTTTTCATTGCCCCGTTTATTTGATAGCCGCAGCCCTTACACAATCAATTCTACAAATGCTAAAAAGGTTTTTATAATTTAATTAAATGCAACAGCCACACCAATTTCAGCATTTTTAAGTATATTCTTACGGTCAACCCTAACTATTTTGCCACTTTTAATACGAGCAAATTGTCCTTTTTGCTTTGCTAAAGTGGCTGAACGTGGAAAATTTATTTCCAAAACATGGCCAAGACGAACTGGCATCGTCATAGGAACTGTAAGAAAAACTCCTGTTTTGCTAATATTTGCGCTCCGGCCGTTAAAGAATCTATTGGCCTGCGGTACCCAAACACTAACAGGCCAAGAAAGTTTACTGCGATTCTCCTTACGTTGCTCTACTAAGGCCTCCATAATTTAATCTCCTTAAAATTACCGTTCCATCAATTAATATGTTATCGGTAATGTTAAAATAGATAGTTTAGCATGTATAGGCAATATTATAGGATTTCACAAAACTTTTTTTATCTTCTTCGATACCCGTTCATTTTCATCTTTTTTATCGGGCTTATTATCCTGCAGCCAAATGAACAAAAACCTCTCAAACATAATCTGTTATTTATTGAAGTATATTTCATCCATTACCAACCAAGCTATAAACCAATGAATATCTTAAATGGAAAAGGCACAATTCCATTAAAATATCAGGTGAGTTATCTTGCGAATTTAGGTCGTTTGATGTAATTTTATTAGGTTCGATGGAAACAAAAGTTGTAAAACTCGATGCCACAAATATTGACCCAGCCAAAATTAAGGAAGCAGCAGCAATTATTGATTATGGGGGACTGGTGGCATTTCCGACCGAAACAGTCTATGGAATTGCCTGCCAGGTCAAAAACAAAATCCTATCAAAGCTCAATAAACTCAAAGGCAGAAGACCTGATAAATACTATACACTACATATCTACGACAAAAGCGTATTTAGAAAATATGTACCAATGGTAGGAGTAAAGGCCAAAAAGTTAGTTGAGATGGCCTGGCCTGGACCTGTCACAATTGTGTTTGAATTAAGCGAGGATGATATTAACAATCAACGAGAAAGTCTTGAAGCGGAGGTTTTTGAGAGCTTATATAAAGATAACAGCATAGGGATTCGCTGCCCGGATAACGCGATAGCATCGATGCTGTTGGCAGAGGTGGGGTATCCTGTGGTTGCACCGAGTGCAAATATAACAGGTGGAGAGCCATCAGTAGAAGCTAAGGAGGTTCTTGCACAGTTTTCAGGTAAAATTGAAATGCTTATAGATGGTGGGCCTTGCAAATATAAAAAAAGCAGTACCGTTGTGAAGATAAGCAACGGAAGGTTTAAATTGCTAAGGCCAGGGGTATATTCGCAGGCAGAGTTAGAAGCGATGTCGGAGATTAAATTTTTGTTTGTTTGCACAGGCAATACCTGCAGAAGCCCAATAGCGGTGGGAATATTTCGTAAATATCTGGCAAAAAAATTGAAATGCGAGATTGACCAACTCGATAAAATCGGTTATAAAGTTGTTTCTGCTGGTATTGTTGATATTGCAGGCTCGCCTGCAACGGCAGAAGCGATAGCAACCTGTGACGCCAAGGGAATTGATATAACAGCTCACAAGAGCCAAACTTTGTCCCAGCAGCTTATCGAAGAAAGCGACTTTATATATGCAATGGGGCGAGTTCATTGCGAGCGAATCGTTAATCTTTGCCCTGCGTTAGCAAACAAATGTATGCTGTTAGCAGAGAATGAAGAAATTCCTGACCCGATAGGCCAGCCACAGGAGTTCTACAACAATTGTGCTGAAATGATTGAAAAAGCAGTAAAAAAAAGAATTAGTGAGCTCATATTATGAAAATAGCAATTGCGAGTGACCATCGCGGTTTCGAGGCCAAGCAACAAATCAAGGCAATATTGACCCAGTTGGGTCATGATTGCATCGACTTTGGTGCCAATGATATCAATCCCATTGATTACCCTGACACAGCATATTTAGCAACAACGGCAGTGTCGAAAAAACAAGCCGATAGAGGTATATTAATCTGCGCAACCGGGCTGGGAATGAGTATAGTCGCAAACAAGATAAAGGGAATTAGAGCTGTATTATGCCATGACGAGCTAAGTGCACAGATTTCACGCGACCATAATGATGCAAATGTTCTTTGCCTATCAGGCGACCAAATCAATGAAGTAATACTGCGAAAAATAGTTGAAGTCTGGCTTAATACCGACTTTTCGGGGGGCAGACACCAAAGAAGAGTCAGAAAAATAGCAGCTATTGAAGAAGGCAAAGACCCGAGAGAAGTTAAGAACGACTGAACTCTTTTCGTGACCTATGATTCACAGCCGACAAAGTAAAACTGGGGGCTAAGCGCGAAAATGAAATCAAACTTTTGCATGAACAGGCTTTGATTTCGCAGAGACGGCTTTCGCCGCTGCTTTTATCCGGGCCTTGCCGGTGCGGGCTTTACTGCCACGGCTGTCTACGACATTATTGCCTATCGAACGCAGCTTCTTATATCTACTCTCAAGCAGATTATCAATCTTCATGCGTTTGAGTTCCCGCAATGTTTTTATAATATACTGCTCGACATTATAAACGGTGTCGTGCACATTGCGATGCGCACCGCCAAGTGGTTCAGGAATAATTGCGTCAACCAACCCGAGCTTATACAAATCTTCGCTTGTCAGTTTAAGTGCCTCTGCTGCATCGGGGGCTTGTGAGCCGTCGCGCCACAAAATTGCGGCACAACCTTCAGGTGATATAACCGAATAATATGCGAACTCAAGAATTGCCAGCCGGTCGCCGACACCTATTCCCAAAGCGCCGCCTGAACCCCCTTCGCCAATACAAATACAAATTACAGGCACCCTTAAACGTGACATCTCTATAAGATTGATGGCAATCGCCTGTGCCTGACCCCGCTCCTCGGCACCAATGCCAGGATAGGCCCCTGGGGTGTCGATGAGTGTAACAACAGGAATGCCAAACTTTTCAGCAAATCTCATCTTGATTATCGCCTTGCGATAGCCCTCAGGATTCGGACATCCAAAATTACAGTTAATCTTTTGCTTTGTGGTTCTGCCTTTGTTCTGACCAACAACCAATACTTTCTCTCTGCCGATCTGGCCAAAACCCGTTATGATTGCACGGTCATCGCCGAAGCATCTGTCGCCGTGCAATTCTCGAAAATCCTTTACCATCAAGTCAAGATAATCATCGAGCAAAGGTCTTTTCGGATGACGTGCCACCTGAACGGTTTGCCAGGCGGTCAGATTCGAATAGATTCGCTTCAGCTCGGTAACCTGCTCTCTTTGGAGCTGACGAATCTCAGCGGAATAGTCAATGCCCTTGATTGAACTGAGCCGGCGCAACTCGTTCATCTGGCGGTCAAGGTCGGCGACTTTTTCCTCGAATTCGAGATGGTCGCCATTACCGATTCTATTGTTACTTTCGGGCATATCTATATTTAGTTTACACCGCGTAAAACGCGGGGTTAAATACCAACACTTTATTTTTCTCTACTGAATAGAAAATAATAACATTTTCATAGCATAAATCAAAGAAAAAAATTGACATCCGAAGTGCTTTATTATACTTTGTTAGCTGAATCCGTGTTGAAGCTTCTTTTCATAAGGTCTTGAATATGAAAGACTTAAGGCAAATAACTGTAATAGGACTTGGTCTTTTAGGCGGCTCAATTACATTAGCCGTTTTACGCACTTTTGCCGGAGTAAAAGTAGTAGGTTACACACATCGCACTTCTACTCGTCGAAAAGCGAGACAACTGGCAGTAGCAACCGAAATCGTCGATAACATAAATAAAAGCGTATCAGATGCAGACCTTGTCATCTTATCCACGCCTATATGCACATTTGAGCAAATCTTTTGCGAAATTGCCCATTCATTACCAACCGGCTGCATTATCACTGATGTCGGTTCAACAAAAGTTCTGCCCCACCGCTGGGCAGCCAAAAAACTGCCAAAAAACGTTCACTATGTTGGCTCACACCCAATTGCCGGCTCAGAGCAAAGGGGCATCGAATTTGCCAGGGATGATTTGTTTGAGCAAGCCACCTGCATTTTGACAACGACAAAAAATACCAATCACAAATCTGTTCAAACACTTAAGAGATTCTGGTCGGGTCTTGGTTGCTCTGTGAAACTAATGAAACCCGCTGAGCATGACAGAATTTTTGCAAATATAAGCCATCTGCCACATATGGTAGCAATGGCATTGATTAATGCCAATAACAACGAAGACCTGAAATTTGCCAGCAAGGGATTTATAGATACCTCGAGAATAGCATCTGGACCAGCTAATATCTGGGCTGATGTGCTACTGACAAATACCGACAACATCACCAAAGCAATCGATAAAACCATCGCTGAATTAGAGAAGACAAAAAAGGCAATCAAAACACAAAATAAAAAACAAATTGAGAATCTGCTTAAGACGGCAAGAAGTAAACGTAGTGAACTAATCAAATACAAGATAAAGAAAAAAGAACTAATATCGTAAAACAATTTTGTCAGTTTGAGCCACATAGAATCAACCATTTCTTAATACCTGATTTTTCTTTTTCGCCACGAAGTCACCAAGACAAATTAACCAGCATAGGCGCCTCGCTTGAAATTGGCTTTGATTGGGTTTGTTTTATGAGTTCGTAGTTCATAGTTCGTGGTTCATAGCCTTTTGTTATAAAAGAGCTTATGTTCATTTTAGGCATCCGGTAAAATTGGCTTTGTTTTGCATATTTTAGTTCATATTTTAACCACGGATTACGCGGATTACACAGATTGCATGTAAAGAATAATCAAGAATACCAATGGGCATAGGTAACTGGTAAACTGGTTTATTGGTAAATGGTTCATTAACCATTGGCTAACCCTTAGTATACATTAACTTACGATTAAATTTGACTCCCTCGACTAAGCTCGGGATAAATTGGACGGCCCATTCGACTTGGTTCGACCATGCTCACCACGAGTCGCTCAGGGCAGGCTTGTCCTGTTGCGTGCGGAGCTCCGCAGCCCTGGGTTCGGGGCCTCCCCCAGTTGCCGTGTACCACGTAGGATACACGATAAATATTATACCAGATAAGGCCCGTTTTTCAAGCTTTTTTTATAAATATTTTTGCCACGAATACACACGAATTTGCACTAATTTCGTTTAACCGCGGAGAACGCTGAGAGCGCGGAGTAACCTTTATAGGTTTTAACAGCTATTGTGGACTTGGCTGCAAAATCCTCGATGCAAGCATCTGCGAATTCAACAGCCGACGTCCGTTAGGCCGAGACAAATCGGCCTGCATAATACTATGCACGCTGTGAAAAATCATGGAAGTTTACAAAATATTGCCTTCGTCCACCCCGCTTCGTCCCTAAGGGACTACGCAGGGCAGGCAAAGTCAGACAAGCTGACTTATATTTAAGCTGACTGGATTCTA
>CAYTTK010000093.1:0-10142 GCA_964440735.1 uncultured Pirellulales bacterium | reverse complement strand
GTGTTAATCCGTGTTACCTTGTCCTGAGCTTGTCGAAGGAATCCGTGTCTAATTAAAACAGTGTTAATCCGTGTCTTTTCCTTTTCTATGCTTTCTCTGTGTTCTCTGCCTGCCCTCCGTAGTCCCTATGGGGCGGAGGATGGGTGTCCTCTGTGGTTAATCATCTTTTATCACAGATTTCAGCAAAGTTCTTCAGGACTTTCAAGCCGGCTTTACTGCTTTTTTCCGGATGAAACTGCACACCATAAATATTTGCCTTCTGCACCGAAGCCGACATATCGAAGCCGTAATCGGTATAAGCAGTTTTTGCCTGAGCATCGGTAACATCTGCGTAAAAAGAATGTGCGAAATAAAAATGTCTCTCTTCTCCTAACCCGGCAAACAAATCCATCCCTTCAGGCAGTTTCACCTGATTCCAGCCCATATGCGGGATTGTCCTCCCGGCAGGGATGGCGGTGACATTGCCGCCAACTAATCCCAGGCCTCTATGTAAACCATATTCGTTGCTCTGGTCGAAAAGCATCTGGTAGCCCACGCAAATACCTAAAAGCGGTTTTCCAGCCAAAGCAACCTCTTTTATCAGCTCCCCAACTGCTCCAAGAGCGCTCACTGCATAGCCAAAGGCCGCAACGCCCGGTAAAACAAGACCTGTTGCACCATCGATAATCCTGGGTTCACGGCTGAGTGTAACATCGCAGCCAATATGCCGAAACGCATTGCATACGCTTTTGACGTTACCTACATTATAATCGATAACAACTATCATAATTTCTTATTTGACTATTTATCATTTATAATGATAATGGTTGAACATAACAGCTCAAAAAATAGTAAGAGCTTATAACAAAACTGTCCGTTGCTTTCTGTCATTCCCGCGAAAGTGGGAATCCAGATGCTTTTATTCTTGTCCTCACGAAAGTGGGGAAAAGTTATTTTCGGTTTTGTTATAGACTCTAAATAATAAATCGAAATTAGTAAATAATAAATATGAAATAGTAAATAATAGACCTGTAGTGAGCTTGCCCTGAACCATACGGTTCAAGGGCTTGTCGAACCTATGTGCGGTATAATAGCTTATCTCGGAAAAAAAGCAGCGCAACCCATCCTTATAGAGGGTTTGAAACGCCTCGAGTACCGCGGTTACGACTCAGCTGGTGTGGCGCTGCTAAGCAGCGGCTCGATAAAAATAAAGAAAACCAGCGGCAGAATCACTGCCCTGGAAGAGATTTTAGACCCACCTGACATCGCTGAGACATTCGGCATCGGCCACACTCGCTGGGCCACACACGGCGAACCAAACACCATTAACGCGCATCCACACCTGGACTACACAGGCAAAATCGCCGTTGTTCATAACGGCATTATCGAAAATTACGGCACACTGAAAACCTGGCTGCAAAATGAAGGTGCTGTTTTTGCAAGCGAAACCGACACCGAGGTGATAGCGAACTTAATCGGTTATTTCTACGCAAAAGCTAACAAGGGCAAAGTAACAAACCTCTCCAAAGGCCAAAACAAATTCGAATGGGCGGTTCAGCAGGCACTTCGGGAGCTGCACGGCACTTACGGCCTGGCAATCGCCTGCGCCGATTTTCCTGATATGCTCATTGGCGCAAAAAAGGGCAGCCCCCTGATTTTAGGCGTCGGTGACGATGAATATATACTGGCCTCGGATGCCTCCGCTATCGTAGAGCATACCGAACAGGCGATATACCTCGCCGACAACGAAATGGTCACCGCCGCACCAGAAGGATTCTATACCAAAACGATTGACAACGTCACCGTCACCAAAGACCTGATGCAAATTGAATTCTCCCTTGAGCAAATCGAGCTCGGCGGTTTCGAGCACCACATGCTCAAGGAAATTTTTGAGCAGCCGCAGGCCTTAAGCACATGCATGGGTGGCAGAATTGACAAACAAAATGGACAAATCAGACTCGGCGGCATAACTTCGCACTTGCGCGCTCTGACACATACAAAAAAACTCATCCTGACTGCCTGCGGGACCGCTTTTCACGCTTCTCTGGTGGGGGAATTCTTGTTTGAGCAGCTGGCACGTATCCCCACAGAGACCGAATACGCCAGCGAATTTCGATATCGCAACCCTATCATCGAAGATGGCACCGTCGTCATATCTATAAGTCAATCCGGCGAAACAGCCGACACCCTCGCGGCAGTGGAACAAGCAAAGCAGCGGGGAGCAACGGTTCTTGGAATTGTCAACGTCGTCGGCTCTTCCATCGCAAGAGCCACCGATGCTGGGATATATCTCCATGCTGGGCCGGAAATCGGCGTTGCCAGCACAAAGGCATTTACCGCACAGGTCGCAGTGCTGACAATGCTGGCGATTGAATTAGGCAGAAGAAAACATATCAGCAGCACCGAGGCGGAAAGATATATCGACGAGCTTTCCAAGATACCGGATAAAATAAGACAGATACTTCAGCAGTCCGACCATATTAAAGGTATTGCCTCTGCAAATATCGATAAGAACAATTGGCTTTTCCTGGGACGGGGCTTTAACTATCCTGTTGCCCTCGAAGGCGCTTTGAAACTAAAGGAAATAAGTTATATCCACGCTGAAGGTCTGCCTGCTGCGGAGATGAAGCATGGCCCGATTGCCTTGATTAGTGACGGTATACCCGCTGTCTTCATCGCCACAGCCGGGCCGCAATATGAAAAAATTGTGGGTAACATCGAGGAAGTCAGGGCACGCGGAGGAAAAATCATCGTTGTTGCTACCGAGGGAGACGAGAATATCAAACAGCACGCCGACCATTTAATTGCAATCCCCGATGCCCCGGAGCTTTTACAGCCGATGCTGACCGTTGTGCCGTTGCAATTGTTGGCTTATCACGCCGCCGTGCTTCGTGGCCACGATGTTGACAAACCTCGCAACCTTGCAAAAAGCGTTACGGTTGAATAGTTCATTGTTCATCGCTCATTGTTTTGTCCTATGAATCTAAAATCAACTTCAACATCCAGAATTCGACATTGGATATTCGATATTCGATATTCAACTGGTTTTACCCTCATCGAGCTGCTCGTTGTCATAGCAAGCATCGCTCTTTTACTTTCCATACTTATGCCGTCACTTGGAAAGGCCAGGTCTATGGCAAAGCGCCTGGTATGCGCGAGCAACCTAAAACAAATCAATTTAGCTATGCGTCTGTATCTGGATGCCAATAATGATACATATCCTTGCACCCCGGACCCCGTCTCAACTAATCCGCCTTATTGGCTGTGGATGGGTCGTGGCTGGCGAAGGTTTGTCGAACCATATCTGAGTGTAAACATCGATGTAAATAATCCTTCGGTCTTGCTCTGTCCCGAAGACCTTGCCCCTGAAGAAAAATATGAATCCACCAGTTACGCATATTCGATGGCCTTTTATCACAGCCCCCAACAAATCGACTCTATGACCTGCACGGAAAAGCATACAGAACAATGCGGTTCTCCCACAGAATCAATGCCACAACAAAGCTCTGATGTTGCAAAACCGTCTGCAAAAATACTTATCGGGGAATGGGACTCTAATCATTTACGGATAGAACAGGACAACAGATGGTGGTGCAATGGATGGTGGAGCTGGAACGGCAGCCGAAATTATCTCTTCGCAGATGGTCAGGTTAATTTTCTCAAAGCCAGGCAGATTCGCAAGGCACGCGATGAATGTCCGAACCCTAATATGACTATTCACGGCATAAAAGGCATCGACTGGCCTTGATACCTTAATAAGCCAGATACTGATTCTCCTGCCTCAACTAATCTTTCCCAGCACGTCAGCTATGGAATATAGGCCCGGTTCTTTCCCGACCAGCCATTGTGCCGCCCGTAATGCACCTCTGGCGAAAGTATCTCTGCTGTGAGCGGTATGAGTAACAGTGACCGTTTCGCCCAACGTGCTGAATATCACAGAATGAATGCCGGTAATATCTCCGGCGCGAACTGCGTGGATACCGATTGTCCCCTGCTGTCTCATCATGTCCCTGCCGCTTCTGCCGTACGTTAGAGCGCCGGGCCAGTCTCTGCCGGTTGCCGAATATATCTTCTCTGCTAATGTCAAAGCTGTTCCGCTGGGCGCATCTTTTTTGAAGCGGTGGTGCTGTTCTACTATCTCTATATCATATTCATCCCCGAGCAATAATGCGATCTTGCCGACCAGGGAGAATAAGACGTTCATACCTATGCTCATATTAGTCGCATACAAAATGGGAATTTCCCTGGAAGCGGCCTTTAACCTTTCGTGTTGTTCATCGCTCAGTCCGGTAGTGCCCAATACCAAGGCAACATTACTTTCGCGGCAATAATCAATTGTCTTGACCGCTGCCACAGGCTGAGAGAAATCGATTGCCACATCAGCATCGGCCGGATATGGATAGAAATGAGCCAGCTCAACATTCAGCGGCTCTATTCCTGCCAGAACGCTCGCATCTTTGCCAATATCAGGATGGTCATGCCTTTCGACTGCTCCAATAATATCGAACTGGCCTGACTCGGCTGCCAATGAAAGGATTTGTTTGCCCATCCGGCCGGCGGCGCCTATTACTACAAGTTTAGGTTTCATTTTTTATCTCCCTCAATTTCTTGGAGCTCATAGCAAAAACTATTACTTGCCTTCTGTCATTCCCGCGAAAGCGGGAATCCAGATGTTTTTATTAAAGTCCTTTTAGGTCTTGTTATAGACTCTTTATCAAACAGATAAGAATATAACCCCTATGGCATACATTTACAAACTTAAAGATTATTTGTTTGACTTTTTCGGCCGGCCAATGGTAAAATTTTACCCCGTTAGAAAGCAAGCTCTGTCCTTTGGGCATCCTGCCCAATCGCTGTTTGGCAGGGTAAAAAATACATAGCCGCCAGAGCTTTCTAACGGGATTCACATATTTTTTACGTGTTCTATGGAAGAATTCTAAATTTTGAAAAAGGAGGTTCGTTATGCCAGAATTTGGTTCACCTTTTTCCGGGCTTGCAAATGACAAAATGCTCACGAAGTCCGAGCTCGTCCGCGCCATAAGGTTTTTGGTGGCTGCCGAGTATGAAGCCGTCCAGCTTTATATGCAGCTTGCCGAATCAACCAATGACAAACTTGCCAGGGAAGTCCTGACTGATATTGCTGATGAAGAGCGTGTTCACGCCGGTGAATTTCTTCGACTCTTAAAGCACCTCGCCCCTGACGAAGAAAAATTCTACAAAGAAGGCGCCGAAGAGGTACAGGAGATGATAGAAAAGCTCAAAAAAAGCTAAATTTTGCGCCTCTTAAGACTTTCCCTTTATATCTCAGCAGGCAGTTAACCACGCTAAAAAAATGGGCCGGCTTGTATGGTTATAGGATGCAGGATTCATCCATCGGAACCCTTATATGGTGTTCCTTTTGGCCTAAAAAGGCCTTTACAAGTCCTATTATATCACAATCTTGAAGGTGATATCAAAAAGATAATAATACGTCCTATAAGTTCACTATTCTAACTCCAAAATGAATACAAATAGATATGGTGTATATAGCAGACAGGCAAGCAATTATAGTAGCGATAATTTTGCATCTTTTTCTCTAATGAAGAATATACAACAATGTCCAAAAGCACTTCTTACAATTCCTAATCACACACTTCCTTAAAAATCTTTGTCGAAGACCTATATTTTACTTGACTTAACTATGTGAAATTAGGTAAAATAGTCAAAATAGATAATATGAATAACTACATCTAACAGGGAGGGTTTTGTGAAAGTAAAAATCAGCATCTGCGAATGACTTTTTACTTACACCTTGCAAAAGATCCCGACAAGGAAACGTAGTTTTAATAACGACAATTTAAATTATTGCTTTTTAATTCATTGCCCCAATAGGGCAAATGTAGAAAGGGGAAAATAAAATGAAACGCGTGTTAGTTACATTTGTAGTTTTGCTTGTATCGTTGTTATTGGCAAACCACGTCCAGGCCGGAACACTCGATAGAGGTGTTCACGTCGGCGCATTTTTTATTGCTGGCGGTGTTAATGGCGATGCCATGATTAGCCAGCTAAAATACTCGATGGCCATCGACACGTATATTGGGTTCAAAAACAGATACACGACAATAATGTACACATATAACTATGACCACTCGACCAACAACAACTCCGGCACCTTTAACACCTATAACGTCGATGTCTCTAATTCTGGCGATTCTATCGCTAACGTTACAATCAATAGCACTTATTAAATTTGACTAAGGTTGATATTAATTTAGGGGGATTTAAATAATGAAAAAAGTACTGAGCTATTTAATGTTGTTGGGTTTGTTGGCCATGCTTTCCTTCTCAATAGCTGGCTGCTCCACAAGTCAAACGGTTTCCGGCAGACCTGCTCTAACCCTGGTTGAGCCGGCTACTCAGGAGGCCTGCATCGATGAAATACCGGTCCCTGAGTACGAGTTCAAAGGCAAAAACAAGCAGGACAAAGAACAGGAAGTGAATTTCGTCTGGCCCTGGTATGTAGCCATCGGAGGAAAAATCACAAATGAAAGTGGCGTTTTCGAAAGAGCCGCTGCCGGACAAATAGACCAGAGCACCGTTGTGGGTCTGGCAACTCGAAAATACTTCTTATGGAGCGCTCACAGGTCAAAGGCCCTCAGAGTCGCACCAAGAGACCCTTTTGACTGGAACGAGATTAGAAAAGTCCTTATGGAGGTTACAGGTGAGGGCAATATTCTAACAAAAATAACGGCACTGCCGCCTGATGTGATAGAAAAGCAGGTCTGGAGAAACAATATCCCGCCGGAGCTTTTCATAACAGGTGCCCTTACTGAGGTTACTGTCGGCGAAGAGAGCTCTGCCGGAGGTGTTTCTTTTATGGGTGGTGGTCTATCAGGAAAGGTTGTGCAGACCAGCGTGGCTGGCAGTCTTGAGATAATAGACCCTTACACCGGTGAGCTTCTCGTTTGTGTTATGGGCCAGAACAGAGTTACCGCTCGCCAGATTGGTGCTGAGGCCTTCAGGATTGTCTCGTTTAATGGGAATGAAGAATACCTCAACATTGAATATACCACCGCAAGAGAGATGATTAAGCAGCAGGTTCAGGTTGAGCTTGTTGACTTCTTGTTCTACAAGGCATTCAAAAAGCTCATAGAAACCAGGCCCGAATATCTCACTCAAAGATTGCATTACAGGGCAGGAAGGGTTCAGTATCTTGCTGAGGACCTCGCCGCTAAGATTGGACTTTCAGACTTAAGCAACGCTGTTCCGGTTACCGAAAATCAGGAGCAGGTCATCGAACAAAATTACAAAATAATAAGCACTGAACCAGACGAAGTGCAGCAAAGCCCGGAAACTGACGTTCAAAAAAGTGATGCTAACCAGCAGACAAGCCCTGCAGCAGATACCCCGCAAACAGAGCAGGCATCAGATGAGCAAATAAGCGAATCAGTGGGTGCTCAATTTCAAGATTCTGAAAGTGAGCAAATAAGCCAGAAAATAGACACTCAACAAAGCGAAGAAGCAAAGGATGAGCTTGCAATCGAAGATAAACCGACGAGCAAAGACGATCTGGCATACGAAGATGAGCCGGCAAGCGAATTTGACATGGAAAACGAAGAAATATAACTAAAACATTAGAAACTATCTCAAAACGTCACCCTGAGTCCCCTTGCCTTCTTCCGAAGGAAGATAAGGGGACGAAGGGTCTGGCGGCAAAAAAAAGATAGTTATTTAGAACTGGAGGAGGTTGTGCCTATGAAATAATCGGAGATTTTTCGGGGGGCAATTGCTTTGTAGAAAACATCGAGCCAAGACCAGTCATTGCGAGCGAAGCGAAGCAATCTCAAACGTTCAGATGCTTTTTTCTACTGTTGGTTAAAAGATTGCCACGGCCTTTCAGGCCTCGCAATGACATCCGGTGCAAGACTTCTACGGAGCAGGGAACAAATTAAACTTTGTTCTATGAGTAAGTATTCTTAATTGGCTCTAAAAGATTTTAAATTAAAAAAACTTGGGGGGAATGAAAGGGCGTTTAAAAATGAGTAAAAAAATAATCTTATTAAGTTTAGTTTATACTATAGCGCTTAGTTTTCCAGCAATCGCATCAACTTTTGTCCAAGTAGATCTTAGTGGAAATGGTGGCGGGACATTTAATGTTTGGACTAAAATGGAACACCTGGATGTCGACCACTTCTACGGACAAGGCACTGGTTCTTTAGATGGTTGGCAAGACGTACGCGTAGGCGAATCAGCTCAGTGGGCATCTGACGGGGCCGACATAGATAGATATGGAGCGTTCTCTGGAGGTGGAGAACTATCTACTTTTTCAGAGCATAATTCAAAAGCACAATGGTACCCAGCACACAGTGAGCAGCTTGCATGGATTCAATCAGACGATACTGGCTGGCTTGGTCAAAACACCCACTGGGACACGTGGGGAGGAGTAAAGGATGTTGACCAGTGGAAAAAGCAGAGAGTTATGGAAATGGACGCTACGGCTACTTCTACCTATGAGATGGGATTTGCTGGTCATGACCTTAGACATAGTGGTGTCGCCGGCGAACCGGACACTGGCAGCTGGTCATATAGTTTTAGTGCAGAAGGTGCTGGAGCTGAAGGTGGAGATGGCCACCTCTTTGTGGACAACGCCTATGCAAGAGGTGAGCATGGAAGCGGACAGTATTATCAACCGGACGATTACAACGCAGATTGGTTCTTTACATGGTCAGGTGATTTAACCCAGAGTACTGCTGCAAGAGGAGAAAGAGGAATAACCTTTAATGAACATATTGATACGGTAGCCAATGAGATTTGGGGCGATGTAATAGCCTGGTAAGCCTTATCGTGCAAAATAGCCTATATAGTTATCCTGTCAACGATGAAGAGAAAAACGTGAGTGTTGTACTATACATTTAATCAGAAAGGGCTGAAGACAGGATTTGAGTTCGCTTTAGAATAAAGGTGGTGAACTACACTGCTAAGCTGAGTACATCTATTCCTTTGCGCCTATTTGGTAGGCAGGTTAATGTTTGCAACTGTGAAATGTTTTTATTTTCTATGAATTCGAACGGGAGGAGGTTCGAATTGAGCAGGAATATAATTTTAATAATTTTTGCTGTCTCGTTGATAATGGTCGGTCGTCCCGCGATGGCTGCGCCGGCCTCTCCCGACGTAATCGTTAACTTCGACGTTACCAGGCCGGATTTCTCCATTATTACTACGCTGACCGACCCTGGTGGCGGCAACCCTGCGAGCGCTTCGGCAGAATTTGCTGCAGCCGGCACAGGCCACACCACAGGGACGATTGAGGGCCATATAAATAGTGAGACAGGATGGACCTATCTGTCCGGAACATACTTCGGGTCAGAAATTAACCTATCTTCAACCTTCCAGGTACAGGCTTCCAGGACCGCAGAAGGCACAAGCTCTACCTTCACTACCAACCAGGGCGTTTCCGCAACAAATGTCGGCCCGCTGGAATTTGCAACAACGGGTGAATTGTTGAGCGGCCTGTATCTCTATGGTGAAGCCGGTGCCTGTTCTGCTACCGACACCTGGGCCTTGGGCCTCGGCCAGACATTCGAGGGGACTGCTGATTCTATAACCGGTACCGCTGAGAATCAGTTCGAGCAGCGCGATAGTTTCGGCTCCCTAATTGAAGACCCCGTAACCAACCAATTCACCGTTGATACCACCGGAGGTGACAGCTTTGTTGGAAGCGGTGAAGGCGGCAGCTATGAGACCGTTCTCGATAACCAGAGCCAGCCGGGATTTGGTTTTGCCGCAAATAACTTCCAAATTGAGGTGAAGGATAGCAGCAGTCCTATTAACTTGGAAGTCCTGTTCCACACCGACCAGATTGTGGGCAATACCACCACCTGGTCCGAACATCCGGACTACCCGAATCCGTAAGCGAATTTCGGGACTACGGCCGGGCCTCTCGCCTCCGGCGAAGCCTTTGACGGAGCGGGGTCGCCCGGACGAGTGTAATTTAGCTTATTGCTTCGTAATATATGATTTGAAGCGTTGTCATGCTGAACGACCTGTCCTCCGTAGCAGTAGCTCTGCTACTTCGGAGGGTGGAAGTGAAGCATCTGGGTAACAAATGAAATTTTACTTTCGTTATCCAGCTTTTTCGCTACGCAACCCTCACAACACAAATTCTACTAACCTCTCTTATAACC
>CAYTTK010000092.1:0-10165 GCA_964440735.1 uncultured Pirellulales bacterium | reverse complement strand
AAACTGAGAATCCATAATCTAAATTAGCCGCCAGCTCCGTCTTTCCTGCGAAAGCTTGTCCTGAGCAACCTGTGGTGAGCTTGTCGAACCAAGTCGAAGGAGCAGGAATCTATTACACCTTTGATTACTCCTATCTATCCGGTAGTCTCAAACTCATCCCGACCTCAAGTGTATCCTCGTCCTCTAAAATATCCGTGTTGAGATTGCTTATTTCTGGATAGCGTTCGCCGTTACCAAGCTGCTCAGCGGCAATCCGCCATAAACTATCACCTTCCCGCACAACATATATTTTGTTTTGCTTCGCACTGACCGCTCTGGATGGAGTAGTTGAGATTTGTTTTCGGCCTATTGAATCGACCTTTTCAAAGACTTGCTTTGGAAAAAAGTCTTTTATCTTGCTGGTATCTACCAAAGATAGTAAAGGCGGAATTTCAAGTTTTTGCCCCACATAAATTTCATCGGCTGATTTAAGCAGTTTGCGATTGGCCTCAAATATCTTCACGAGGTTTCTTATCTTATTGCCCTCTTCGGCGCCGTAAAATTTCTTGGCGATATCAGCCAGCGTATCTCCGTCTGCTACAACATAGGTTTTTGGCCTGGTTGAATTGACAGGCGTTCGTTTCATATCGTTTACAACCGCCTGAACAGCAGGCTTAATAGCTTCGCTGGCCTTTTCAACCAAGACATCTTTCACAACCGATGTGCTGTCCGGCAGCAGCATTTCAAAGCGAGTTTGGGGTTCCTCCGCGACGGTTGTCTGGACTTTGCCGAAAGTTTGTTCTCTTATCGGCTCTGTCCGCCTGATGACTTCCTGTGCCTTACGTTCCCTGCCTCCAAGCCCCGGCTCGTCCTCAAAACTGACCATATTGGTAGTCAGTTCATTATTGTTCTTGTTTCCGCGAAAGCTTGGAAGCCCATTTATTATAAATGCAATTATAAATATAAAGACCAGACCTAACAGTAATCCAACTTTAGCATCGGAAGTCATGATGAAACTCCTTTTCTTTTTGCGTATTGCTTATCGCGTTTTTTTATACACAACACTCAACACGCACGTCTGTCCTGAGCATCGCCGAAGGGCTTGTCCCGAGCGTAGTCGAAGGAACGCATACCGAGATTATTGCTTTTGTGCAATCCTTAACTTTGCGCTTCTCGCCCGTCGGTTCCCGGCAATTTCCTCTTTTGTTGGAACAATCGGCTTTTTCGTAATAATCCTGTAAATTCCCTCCCTTTCATTTTGCTTAAAACTATTCTTAACCAGCCTGTCTTCTAAGCTATGAAAACTAATTACTGCTATATAACCATTTTTCTTCAGCAGCTTTACTGCACAAGCAAGCAGTTTTTCCAGATTCTCCAGTTCGTTATTGACCGCAATTCTCAGCGCCTGGAAAGTTCTGGTCGCCGGATGTATTCTTGACCTTCGTTTTCGTTCCGGCTGTCCCAGTGCCTTACAGACTATCGTTGCCAGCTCGCTCGTCGTCGCTATCGGCTTACTTCTGCGGTGCCCGACAATAAATCGTGCAATCCGCCGCGAACGCCTGTCCTCGCCGAATTTATAAATCAAATCAGCCAAACTTTTTTCGTCCGCTTTGTTTAATATATCGGCAGCAGTGGTCTTTAATCTTTTGTCAATTCTCATATCTAAAGGCATATCCTGAAGAAAACTAAGACCCAATTCGGCATCGGCCAACTGCGATGAGCTCACGCCCAAATCCGCCAGTATAAAATCAACCTTGTCTATGCCCTGCTCCTGGACTTGCTCGCTGATTTGAGAAAAATTGCAATTAACTAATATAACCCTGCACGCAAGGTCTTTTAATCTAAATTGGGCCCTTCGGATTGCTTCCTTGTCAACATCAACGCCAACTAATACTCCCTCAGGGCCCAGGCTCTTTCCGAACAGATAACTATGACCTCCTTGTCCTATGGTCGCATCGACCATTACCCCATCCAGCGGCAACGTTATCTGTTCGGCTAACGTCTCCGCAAGAACCGGAATATGTTCTACTATCGGACCATTCACTTTTATAGTATCACGTCCGACGCAAAATTACTCATCAGACATTTCGACTTAGCCCACTGCTACTGCGTTTTGCCTGCTTTTAAGCTTCTTAACGGCCGGTGAAAACTCAACTTCGGAAAAAGCTATATCAAGTTCTTTCAAACGCTCCAGCCGTTCCGAAAGAACTGCCAGCGAGGCAAACGTCTGTTCGTCAACATCTCGTTCACCACAGAGACTTCCTGCTACAATTTGGCTATGATTCCAATCCCCTTCAATCATTTGACCACCGCTCTGAATGCTAAAGTTCCTCATTCTGTTTCTGCAGGACTATCTGTCTTGCCTGCGACATCTGCTTTTGATATTGAACCATATGGTCCGAGAGATATTGTTCCCAGCTTTCGCTGTTCCACAATTCAATATGGTCTCTGACGCCGACGAGAGTAATTTTGTCTTTCAATCTTGCTCTTGTGCGTAGTTTTTCGTTCAGAAGCAAGCGACCTTGTCTGTCCAGTTCTATCTTACTGGCCAGAGCAAAGCTCATTCGTTCAAATGCCACCGCCTCATCAGGAGCCGTAGTTCGCGGCTCCATTGCAAGGGCAATCTGCTCGAAATACTTCTCAGGATACAAACAGAGGATGCCATTGGCGCCGAGGACCAGATAGAAATTACTGCCGTGCTCATCCACATCGATTTGATTTCTCAGCTTGTTGGAGATGAGAACCCTGCCTTTCCCATCCACAACGTGCTCATATTCGCCTGTTAATAACAGCATGGTTTTTGTCCCACCTGAATTATTATCTATGGGAAATTCTACCACTTCTTACCACTTCGTCAACAAACAAAAACATTTTTTTTATGTTTTTTTTTATGATTTTTTATAGGACTGTTATACAGCGAATCTAATTTATGCAGACAGAAGAGGTTATGGCATCTCGGCCTAATTTTCGGACTTATTACTTTTTTTCGCCTATTAACGATTTCTCACATATCATTGTGCTAAATATCTATTTAGCCCCACGTTTTACAGGGATTTTTGCCTCTCCCCCCGCCCATAGGCAGGATTGCTTAACCATCGCCGTCCCGGCAACGCGATATTTAGCCCTACGTTTTACGTGGGGTTTTTGTCCGCGGGGTTTATTTAGCCCTATCGCTTGGCAATGCAATAGATATACTCTTTCCCTTTAAGGAACAGCTCATCACCGGCGATGGCTGGTGAAGCATCGAACTTGTCATCGAGCTTATTTGTGGCCAAAACCTCGAATTTGTCTGAGTTCTTGATAACCGCCGTCACACCATCCCGGCCGACAAAATACACCCTGTCTGCGACTCCAACCGGCGATGCAAAAATCTCGTTCATTCCCTCAAGCGGCTGCTTCACAAAATTGGCTTTGCCTGTATCGGCTTGATAGCAGGAGACAATTGCCTTGTTTACAAAGCAGAAGTAGAGCTTATCACCATACAATAAAGGTGATGGCACATAAGGGGTTGCCTCTTTGACCTGCCAGCTTATCGCATTGGAATCGGACAGGTCACCCGTGTGGCCAAGCTCTATCGCCTGCAGCATACTGCCGCGGAAACCGCTCATGCAAAATACCTTTCCAAAACCACTCACCGGACAGGGAATTGCGCTGGCGGTCTGGCCGCTGCACTGCCAGATTACATCGCCTGTTTTAACATCGTAGCTGCGAACAAAATTCGTTGCGTTGGTAATTACTTGTGTCTTATCGTTTACGTCAACTGCAATTGGCGTTGCCCACATAGTGCCCTCATCGCGAGCTTGTTTCCAGATTATCTCACCTGTATCTTTGTTGAGCGCATAGATAAATGAGTCGCCTTCGTGGTCTATCACTACTATTAGCGTATCCCCAGCTAATGCAGCCGAGCTACCCTCGCCAAAAGCCATGCGAGTTTTCATCTTGCCAAGGTCTACGCTCCATTTATGATTTCCGCCCATATCATAGCAGTGCACACCGCGCGAGCCAAAACTTACCCAGACATATTTTCCATCGGTCACCGGCGAGTAGGAAGCATAGCTATTGTTCGGCTGATGGCCTTCGTGTGGCAGCTCTTCGCGTGCCGTTTTTTGCCATATAATATCGCCGTTTTTACGGTTCATACAAACAACGTCAAACTTATATATCGCTTTTGGCGGTACACTCATTCGGCGGCGCCTGCTCCTTCCTCCGCCAGAATTCTGCTCTTGTGATTCAGTATTTGGGTCTGTTTCGACCTTCTTGTCGGTCTCAACCGCCGTTAGAAAGAATATCTTATCTTCCCATACGATTGGAGACGATTGCCCTTCTCCGGGCACCTTGACCTTCCACATAATATTTTTCGTCTCGCTCCAGGTAATTGGTGGATTGCCGTTTTTCGCCGTCCCTGTCGAATCTGGCCCGCGCCACGTCGGCCAGTTGTTACTACCCGATTCACCGTACAAATCTACCGACACCAAAGCCGTCACCAAGGCAATTATCACTGTCAAAGCCATCAATCTGTTCATTCTAACCTCCTTTGCCTTTGTTTGATTATTCGTCCCGAACTGAACTTTATAGGTATCTCTTCTAATCTACGCTGCTGAGCTTAACAGCCGTACCATAAACCAATAGTTCAGCAGCACTACCTATAACGCTTGTTGTCATATAGCGAACATTGATTATTGCATCGGCTCCCATCTGTGCTGCCTGCGCCATCATCCTTTTAGTAGCTGCTGTCCGAGCATTTCCCATCATCTCTGTGTATTCAGTCAATTCGCCGCCAAGGATTAACCTGACTATGGCCGACAGGTCTTTGCCAAGCCAGATAGCAAATACCGTATGGCCCTGCACTAGGCCGAGAATCTCACGTATCTCTCGGCCGGGTATTTCTGCGGAATTCAATAGCAGAACCTCCGCTTCAGACTCGCCATGCAGTATTGCCTCTGTTACCCTCTTGGCTGTCCTTTGTTCGAAGGCTAATGTCAGCAGAACCACAAGGATACCGCCTAAAAGGCAGAAAACTGCTATCCGCAGCCACCAGGGAACGACTGGGTCATCCGCAACGAGCACATGCCACGGCACCCCGGCAAATATCACTACGAACAGCCCCACCACAAACGCTAAAGAACCAATTTGTCGTACCCCTTTCATAATTTCCCCTTTTCTTTGTTTAGCTCCCAAATTCATCTGTGGGTCCCGAAGATGGTTAGCCCCCGAGACCTGCCACGTCGACTATTTCCCAAACTCATTTTTCTATTATTTATAAACTTTGCCTGTACTTATTTCTACTAAAAGAAAGCAAGAAATTCTCGATTTCCCTTTAATCTCAACATCACAGCTTTCAATTTCTATATCTGAAATAGCCATTCGCAACTCAAGAGACTGGCAACATTCAATCAGTAATGCGTTGTCCTTATAAGAAATTTTGTTGAAAGTAAAAGTACCTATCATCGCTGAATCTTTGTATGTGTAATCTTCAACATTATGGATAGTTAAAATTGATCTTATTACGTCAACTTCGAATGTTCTGAAAAGCAACCAATTCCGAACAACGCGCATAGGCCCATCGTGAAAAATCCTCCGATATGCAATTTCTACAGTTTTTTTCTCCTTATCAAACTTGACATTACACAGGTCAAAATACTCATCATGAATAATATCGTTTATCTTATCGAGCTCATCTATATTCGTTACTCGCAGAGGCTCTTTTTTTTAAATACTCACATTACCAAACTTCCCCTCCTTTATTGAACTTTTATCTATCACTTTGATTTTTCACAGCCACGATTTAGGGCTTAATACTTAATTCAATAGTATTTGGCCTTAGGTCAAGGCTAACTTTAATCTTAACGTTTTGGCAAGGTTGCCAAGCTACCTTATCATGGTCGGGATTGTCTGAAAAAGCAAGAACCTATTATAGTGCCGGCATAGTCGGCTTCAACCAGGCGAGATACTAACGACGATCCACGAGCGACGTGATTTAGACCGCTTCGATTGTTGAGGGTGGCTTCGGTGCTATATTGTACGTAACGCTTACGACGCCCGGCACCTCGCGGATAATCTCATCGGCTAGCTTTTCGAGTGTCTCAAACGATAGTTGTGTCGGTGTTGCCATCCGAGCATCGACGCTCTCCCAGCAGCGTACTTCTATCTGCTGGCCGAAATCTCGCCTGCCGTCGCGCATACCCGTCACGCGGTCTTGATGAAGAATAGCCATATATTGAAATGCACCCGTATCTTTGAGCAGCCGCTCGACGACAACTGTTGCCTTGCGGACGGTCTCAATGCGCTGCGACGTTACCTCTCCTATCACCCGTGCCGCCAGCGCCGGCCCCGGAAACGGTATCCGCTCAAATACCTCAACGGGCAGCCCCAGTGCCTTGCCTATCTTTCTCACCCCATCCTTGCGAACCTGAATCAGTGGTTCGATGATACGGTACCCGAACGCCTCTTCCGGGTCGATACCAAGCTGCTCGAAAACATTATGCTGCCTTTTTATCCCTGCAACGGTCTCATCGACATCTGTCAGGATAGTCCCCTGCAGAAGGCACTTCGCCCCGCTTTCTTTGACAATGCGTCCGAATACATTTTTGTAAAAAGTCTGCGTAACGGACTCGCGTTTTTCTTCGGGGTCCGAAATTCCCTTCAGCGCCGCAAAGAACTCTTTGCGGGCATCGACTATTTCAACGGTTACGCCGAGTTTTCGGAAAAAACCTACGACCTGTTCCGGTTCGTCCTGTCGCATCAGGCCGTTTTCGATAAAGACGGTCTTAAGATTCTCTCCCAGCGCACGGTGTCCGAGCATCGTGACCGTGGATGAATCCACCCCTCCCGACAGGGCGTTGATTGCCGTTCCGTCTCCGACTGTTTTCTTAATTTCCTTGACCCTTTCACTGATGAAGCTTTCAGCGTTAAGCTGCTGCGTAATTATCTCCGTAATCACTTAGTGACCTCCTATTCAGCTAATTGTTTTTATGATGGCTGACCTGACCTTAACCAGCCCTGCAAAGCCCCGGCGAAGCAGGGTTCCTGTATATCTGCCGTTTCGTTATTTGCTTAAATTAAAACCTCCTGATCAAGGAGTCAAACCGTCTGCTTGTGTCTATCAGTAGTATCACTTCACCCTTGTCTGTCTTTACACTGTGGAATACCCGGATACTATTTCCCATATAAATGGAAAACGAGTCCACTTCACCGGCGACGAGCTTTTTCCAGTTCTTTTGCTCTTTTATCAACGGGACAAACTTGGGCAGCTTTGCTTCCGAAATCTTGTCTTCTTCAGATCCATACCACCAGGCAGTAAGTTCATAGTATATCGGGACGTTATTTACCATCAAAGGAAATATCAGTGATAATCTGGCCCCGGATTGAATTGATGCTGATAGGGCCTCTCTTATCTTGACAAGCTCTTCAACCTTGCCGTTTGTATTTATCAAATTGACCGCTTCGTCGATTAGTTTCGTCTCTCTTATCGATTCAATCCTCGACATTGTTTCAGAGACCTTCGTCCTGTAAAGACGCAGCTCAATATACCCGAGGGCCAGAACAAAAATTCCTATCAGAAATGCTGCCACGAGCAGCGTCTTAACAAACGAACTTGGCTTGGATTCGACCATCTCCGCCCCAGCCGCCGCGCGAACCTGCGTCTTTGAAATGATATTAAGATTTGCGGTAATGTTCAAAACAGCGAGAGCCGCAAGCACAAGAACTACACAAAAAGCGCTGCCAAAAAAAGTTTCTGCCAACTGGTCGGTCAGCCCCGACCATTGAAAGGCCAGTCCGACGAAAAAGACGATTGCCCAGAGAATCACGAACCAAACAAGAATCTGTATCAGCCGCAACGTAAAATCCCGTGTATTTTGTTCCGCTTTCATAAATTGGTATCTCCTTTCCTTAACGATTATCAGTTTCTATATTTCTCATTTCCAGATATTCTACAGCATTCTAATAAACTATTAAAGCAATTTCACCATAAAAATTTTGAACATTTAAATTTAGAATTTGTCCTTCGACCTTGCTCAAGTGGTTCGACAGTCCTGAGCTCATCGTCGAAGGAATGGTGAGCCTGTCGAACCATTTAGAATTTCCACCATTAGGTGTCCTCCGTTATCCACAGGATGCCTTACGGCAGGAGTCCCAAGGACTGCGAAGTGCTTCGTATTCTGAATTTTTGATCCCTCCCCCCTCTTCCCTCGTCCATCATCCGTCATCCATCATTTTTCCTGCGGCGTAACCGCGGAAATCTTCGGCGGAGACTTCGGCCAGGGTGCTCTCTACGGCGCCGCTTCCGCAGCTGCAGGATTTGTTATTTCTAATGCGGTATATGGTCATTTTGAACAACATCAGCAAGAACCACCAACTGCTGGTTTCGGAGTACCTGGGCTTCCATGTATGGCATTAGAGGCTCTATCTGTATCAATGCTCGGATACAATGGGACTTTGCAAGCAGGTGAAAGTTATAGCTGGTTGGATTGGTTACGAAATTTGAGTGAAGGATTTTTTGAAGGGGCTGGTCATGGAGCTCAAATAGCTATAAATGAATATAGTTTTGGTGGAACTGACTATTTAGGCTGGACACGAGGTTCAGAATTGGTAGATTATTATGGTACTACAGGAAAATGGTCGAGAGGATTTGCACGTTTGTCTCGAGATGCCGCCATTGCTGCAGTTGGGACTAAAGCATTTGAAATTTCAACAAGATCGATAAGTACTGGTTGGCGAGTTGCATCAGGGGCAGATAAAGGTTCATGTTTATATATGCGTTATACCAGCAGAATAAGCGGTAGAACTATAAGATTAACGCAACATGCATGAAATGGTGCTGGACAATATACTCATCATCACGTTCTATATCAGAATTTTTTCCCATGGTAAGAGGTAGAAGAATGAATATCGAAGACTACCGTTCAAAAACTATCAAAATCATTGATGACTATCTTGCAGGAAAAATCAACAAAAAGGAGGCATCTGATTGGGCTTTACAGATAATAAAGTCGTCTTTTTTTAACCAACTTCCTGGCCGTGTGCGTGCCTCTATCTATCTTATAATGGATTTGCATGATGAGAGTGAGCCTTGGTGTCCAACACCAAAGAACCTTAGAGAGTGTAAAGAAAATCTGATAAATAATTCTGGACCGTTACCATATAATGAAACAAAGCTAAAAGCTAAAACTACTAGAGGTGCACTCAAAGAAATTAAAAAGAAGTTCTTTCGACCCTATAAGAATAACAAATTGAAATAATAGGAATTTATTGGGAATCTTGGTTCTGTTGAAAAAATCCAAAAACAAAATTTTAGAAGGGCTCCCTTTAACCATTGGTCATGGACAACGAGTACCAATACTTAGAATCATTAATTTTAATCTGTGTTGATGGAATTATTTTGACTTGTGAACGTGAGTATCAGGAGTCAATGAGTTTTAACCTGCAGTTCAGAAGGATACGTTAATGGGAAAATTGGGAAATGGCATGGAAAAATGCTTACAGGATCGTCTCGAACAAATTAAGCAAATACCTGTGTCTGAAATTAAAAAGATGCCTTCATATTCGGATGAAGAAGTTAAGATTAATGACAAGGTATGCACCTTGGCCACTTGGACAAACCAGAGGGCTGATGGAATGTTTGAGATTGTTGTTCAGGTATATTATACAGGGTGGGGTTACAGATTATTTGGCGCAGGAATGATAACGGCGGATGGATTTCTTATTGATACTGAGGGCAAATTTTTAAAATTACCAGAAGAAATACGTTTAAAATATCGATAGTGCTATTCAACCAATATCATTTTTTACGAACCTCTTCGTAAATGTATATAGGGAGACGGTTTGTAAAGAACTTTGCTCTTTGAAAATTGAAGATTGATTCTTGAGACTTGATGTTTGGTATTCGGGAAATCAATCAATTTATAACTTTGTTTTTTTATTGTAACAGGAGATTAAACCTCAGTAACAACTTTTTAGGAGGTATTTAAAATGAAATGCAGATTAACAATTATGGCTTTGTTGGCTCTTGTGGTTGTAGCAGTGGCGGTTATTTCACAACCAGCCGGCGGAGATGCCCCTCCCGGCTTCAGAAATGAGCACTTAAATACTACACATGACTCCACACAAATTAATTCACCAATTAACTAATCTATGCTCTGTAGAAAAGCTCTAATAGATTACCTATTTTAAACTTGCGCGCTGTTTT
>CAYTTK010000091.1:0-10386 GCA_964440735.1 uncultured Pirellulales bacterium | reverse complement strand
GTTTGTAATCACAAAGCGGGCGAAGGGATTCGAACCCTCGACTTTCAGCTTGGGAAGCTGGGATTTAACACACCTTATTAAATATAATCGAAATGAGGAGATTTGTCAAGGAAAATAGATTTGGGTTTGAAAAAATTTTGAAACAAAAAATTGTAGGCTGGGGAAATTCCATCGCTAAAATACAAAAATAAGACTGGCTAAAACTAAAAATTCCTGTTGCCTAACGGGATATATATGGTAATATTTGTAGTAAATTACAAACTATTACTTTCTAAGGAAAATAAAAAGTGACAGAATGGCGTAATACACAAACAGTAAGCAAAAGAAGATACGTTTGCGCTTTTTGTGACAGCAATGTTGGGCCTTCTCACGGATATGATAGCGATGCTAATCGCTACATTCTCATATGCCCAACCTGCGACAGAGCGACTGTCTTTAATGATAATATCCAAGCGCCTGCTCCTTTGCTTGGCAATAAAGTCACAAACGTTCCCCCAGAGATAAACTCACTTTACAACGAAGCAAGGGCTTGCACAGGTAAAAATGCATTTACAGCAGCGGTATTGGCCTGTAGAAAACTTCTTATGCACATAGCAGTTGACAAAGGTGCACCAGAGGGAAAACCGTTTATAGATTATGTGCAATACTTGAGTGATAAAAACTATGTTCCCCCAAACGGTAAAGGTTGGGTAGACCATATTCGCCAAAAGGGTAATGAGGCAAATCACGAAATAAAGATAATGGAAGAACAAGATGCCCTTGACCTCATTACTTTTATTGAGATGCTTCTCAAATTTATCTATGAGTTCCCAAGTAGAATCCCGCCTAAACAACCCGAAAAAAGCTAAAATAATACTTTAATAATAGGAGTTAAAAATGGAACTGGAACAATTTGTAAAAGATACACTAATTGCAATTCTAAAGGGATGCCAACAAGGTGAAACCGACCAATCAGCAGCAGGAACACCAGTCGGTATCAAAGAAGGGGCAAAAGGAATTGAATTTGACCTTGGAATTACATTTTATGAAGGTAAGCCAACAGTAGTAGGTATTCATAGTAGCCAATGCCATAGTCGATTACGATTCTTTGTCCCAATAATAAACAAATAAAAATAGCCCTGAAGCTTATGACTACAGGGCTTATGCAAGGATTCCTTTGAAAGGATGTGGCTAATCTTATGATAGCACCTGACCTACACAGTCAGGTTTTAGGTGCAAGAGAAATTCAATTAAGGTTATTATACCTATTATTGCGTGAGGCCTCATTGCAAGGCCTCGGACTATTATTTACGAAAGGAGAGAATTAAGGAAAAACGGAATCTTGGATTCCTGCTCCCTCGACCCTGCTCGGGACAGCTTCCGCAGGAATGACAATTGAGATTCTTCGCTTATACATTAGCTGAGTCTATGGAGGACGTGTTTGTAATCACAAAGCGGGCGAAGGGATTCGAACCCTCGACTTTCAGCTTGGGAAGCTGACATTCTACCGCTGAATTACGCCCGCAAAATACTTTTCCAACAACTTACGATTTTGGTTTTTGACACAGATTTACACAGATTAACACTGCTTGTTTTTCATTAGACACAGATTTACACGGATTAACACTGCTTGTTTTTCATTAGACACAGATTTACACGGATTAGCACTGTCTGTTTTTATTAGACACGGATACCCGCTTTCGCGGACACAAGTTTACATAAATTTATCTACCATACAGAGTGGCGGATTAACACTGTTTATTACTTATCACAAGCATTGCAAACAAAACGGTCAGTTTGATTCATTAGTAGATTTTACGGAGACGGGTGGGCTGTTGTCAAATCTATTTCGGAGTGAAATACCGCAGAGATTGTAATTTTTGGCCAGCAACTTTTGAATATAAGAATGAAGGTTAGAATCGGTTAATATTTGCTCTGGACTGTTATGCGGTGATGGTAAGAAGAAAAAGACAAGCTGGGTAAGTATTACTTGGTTTGTGCAGGATAAGAAACTGGCCCAGAAAATGCTTTTATTTCCAGGTCCTGCTTACCAGAAATAAGGCGTATTATTTCCATCTTAGTTTCCCATCTGTGGGAATCGGGCCCATTGTTTATGACCGGCCTGGACTTACTATTTCTTTTTTTATCACTTCGCCTGAACATTTTGCATCCTCCTTGTCTATCGGCTCATAATCCTTGTTACTTAATGAGCATTTTCTTATCATTTTTGACCGGTGAAATCAGCTTTAGTTCCGGTTTTCTGGCGAAAATGATATATTTTCCGGTCACTATTAGTAGATGCCTTCGCTGCGAGAAAGCCTGAAAGGCAGGTTTTACAATCCTTAGTAAGCCAACTTCTTCTAACCGAAAGCCGGGGTTTTATCAAGTATTTAGCCGTGTAAAATGTAGTTTTTTTGTTATATTTTTTGCGATTGGCTGTATTAGTCAGAAACCGTCTTTTTTGGCTAAAAATCACGATTTGGCGATTTGTTTTTTTGCTGCTTACGCAGCCAGTTAACCGGCGCCCAGTCATCGGTGAGCACTTTTGCGTGCCGGTCCGGACGTGGGTCAGGTCGCAACTGTTTCGCAACCTTCAGCATATCAAAGTTTAGCATGTGTTTTTGTTGCATAGTATGCGCCCGGTCTATGGCCTGTCTGACGGTAAGCGTCGGGCCGGTGGGCCCGGGCGCTACCAGCATAGCATTGCCGGAATAGGCGCCAAGAAATGCCTGGCACCGCCCGAAGACATCTAAAAAGGTCTTTAGCTCCGCATCATAAAGACGGTTGGAGTAAAACACGTTCGCAATAACCACGCCGTCCTCGGCGAGAACACCCTTTACCTCCTCGAGGAATTCCCTGGTCATCAGGTGGAATGGGATATAGTCGCCGTTGAAGGCATCCAAGATAATGAGGTCATATTTCGGGACGGGGTCGAGGCGGAGCTGCTTTTTAATAAACATGCGGCCATCGTCGATGTGAACCTTTAGCTTATCGTCCTCGCGGAAGGCAAAAAACTGTTTTGCTATATGCGGAATCTCAGGGTCTATTTCCGCAACATCAATCTCAAGCTCCGGCAAATAATGGTGCATCTCTCTCGGGATTACACCGCCGCCCAGCCCGAGCACGAGCATCTTTTGCGGCTGGGACTTGTAGAGCAATCCACAGAAAGCCAACTCGGTATACTCTAAAATATGCTCCCGTAAGTCATTCAGATTAACCTGGCTTTGTATCGGTACTGGAGTCCGTTTGGCAAATTGAAGAGTTACAACAAATCCAAGTCTGTAAACGAATATGCGGTGGTAAAGCGAATTCTTCTGGTAAATCAGATGACCCAAACCGTGAGCGGCTGCCATGCTAACAAACAACGGCTGCCAGAAAGCCGCAAAGCATAACATCGAAATTAAAATCGCTTTGCGTATCCTGTTTTTCATCTTCAGTCTCCTATGTTTTATTTCTGGATTCCCGCTCCATCGACAGACTCAGGACAAGCAGGACAAGTCCTGCAATGACAGAGGGGCTATTGTCTAAAAACATTGTAACAGGAACTTAGCTTTGCGGGATTTGCTCCCTTATTTTCTCTTCGGCTTCGGTACTTGGACCCCATTTACGCTGAACAGCTGTATGTAATAGAATAATTCCGCCCAAAACCACCAGGGCAATCCCCGAGATACAGACCGTTTGCCGTGTAGAAAGGAGCACAAGGTAGAATGCGGTCACCATGCAACCTGCGAAACTGGCCACGGTTGAGAAGGCAAGCACCAACCCTGCATTAAGTCCGGAATCGCTTGCTTGTGTCGTCAGCCAGCGTACTGCGGTTGGCGAAGCCGTTCCAAGCAGCATTGTCGGAGTGCCGAACAGAACGATGGCAGCCAGAAGAGAGCCCCACTTCTCGTCCAAGCCAAGATTGAATATCCCGTCGCACACAAACTCTACGAAAAATGGCAAAGCGCACAGCCATGCACCAGCTGCCATCAGGTTGATTCCTAACATTCGCTTGCTGTTGGGTTTTTTGGAGAGCCATCCGCCGACCATATACCCAACCGAAAGACTGAGCAGGAAGACCCCAATTACGCTACCCATTACCACATATACAGCGCTGCCAAAGTACGGAGAGAGTACTCTTACTCCCAGTATCTCCAGTTCCATTATGAACCAGCCGCAAACGCACACGATAAGTATGATGACCAAAACACGGAGGATGCTGGCGTTTGAGCACTGTGACTTTTTGGTTGACTGCTGCTCCATCTAATCAGAATTCTTCTTTCAATAATGGAAAAGCTCGATTGGCTTGTGCTACTATGGCCTGGTTTCGACAGGAATTCTTTATTTTGCCCGGCTTGATAGCCTGTTTGGTCCCTTGCCTTGCTGGAGAAAACCGGCCTATGTTAGTTGTTCACAGACTCTTTGCAAGCACCAAGGCCCAAGTAACCTAAGGCACAGCCCTACTACATATTTGTAATTGATTTGCCGGCTGTTTCCGTGCTATTGAGCTGGCTTGACCTGGACACGGTCAAGCTGAACATTCTGCTCACCAAATCTCAGGACGATAGTGCAGGGGCCATCGGCCTCCTGAGCAAGAAGAATAACATCCTGAGTCGGCAGAAGTTCGCCCGGGTTTTCCGGCCACATTCGCTCTTCCGCCATGTTGCCCACTGTCAGATAGAAGGCATCCTCATCAAAGGAGGCCCCCAATGCATAGACAGTTACCTCATAATTGCCTTTGCCCAACTGGATTGTTTTCTCTGCCTGGCTGTAATCATCCTTGAGCATAACGGCCTTACCGCCACTGGCACCTTCGAGTTTCTGCACATCCGCATTTGTCAGTTTAAAGTCTTCCACTTCAAGGGAGAAGACGTCCTTTCCGAGAATCTTCGTCTTGCCCGTCTTAGCCGTCTCACCACAGCCAGTAAAAATCAAGGCGACTGCCAAAACTGCCATCCACATTGCTCTCATAGCTCTTTCTCCTTTCTTGTAAACACATCAACAATGGCCTTATCAGCCTTCAATAAACCGCAGCGAGCAACTTGCCAAACGCCGCGCAAGATATAGCTTTTATCACGTTGGCTGGGAAATCGCAAGGATATTTTTCAGCAATTTCCCTCGATACTGCGATGCTTGACCATTATACGAGTTATAGAAGTGAGTGTTCTCGGCAAAGTCCGCTCCGTTAGGGTCGCGGCTTTGTTTTGAAAAAACCAATAACGTCTTATAACGAATTTTTCTGCCAGGCTGATTTGAGATTTTTGATTGGTATTTTATTATCAAAAAGCCGAAACAAACTGGATTTTTTGAGCTTTTTTTGATATAATGTGTTAGATGGGTTAGTCTAAACTTCTGGAGGCAGGTTGATGAAAATGAGGTTGTTTTTACTTATTGCTACAACCGTTTTGTTCGCAACGCAGGTTTGGGCGGGAGAATTATACGTTCCAACCGAGTACCTCCGTATCCAATCGGCAATTAACGAATCCAATAATGGCGATGTGGTTATCGTCAGCCCTGGAACATATCAGGAAAACATCAATTTTCTGGGTAAAGCAATAACCGTTCAGTCCATCGACCCGAATGAACCAAGCATCAGGGAAGCGACGATTATCGACGGCAATGCACCGGCGGACAGCAACTTCGGCTCGGTGGTAACTTTCAACGGCGGCGAAGATAATGACTCGGTGCTGAGCGGATTTACGATAAGAGGGGGGACGGGCTCGTGGCTATTGGTATCGTGGAAATTTGGTGGACTGTGCCGGAATCGCTGCGGCGGCGGGGCGGTGTGCTACAATATGTCGGCACCAACTATCAGTAAGAATATTTTTATCAATAATATTTCAGGTCAAGGGGGTGGAATTTATATCTACGGCGACCCCGTTAATCCGAACAACCCCAGTGACCCTGCGGTTCACGTCAGCCCGGTCATTACAGGAAACAGCTTTATCAACAATTCCGCCATCATTGAGCATGGTTTTATGCCTCCTGATAATAATTACCCGTCCATTGACCACGGTGATGGGGGCGCGATTGTCGGATTTCAGGGCTGCGATGCGATAATAACCGGCAATCTTGTTGAAAATAATCACGCAGACTTTTACGGCGGCGGAATGCATTTTCGGCAGTGGAGCAACGGCCTTATCGAAGATAATCAGATAATTGAAAACGACTCTCTCCTTGGAGCCGGCGTGCACATAACATATACTTCAAGTCCAACAGTGAGAGGCAACGTAATTTGCGGAAATGTAGCGAGCGGTTTAGGCGGCGGAGGGATATACGTTTATTATCTTTCCGAACCGTTGATAGAACGGAACACCATTACTGACAATACATCGAGCAACGGAGCAGGGATAGGAGTGTACTTTGGCAGCTTGCCAACTATTCGCAATAACCTGATTTATAAAAACATTTCTGGCGCAGGTATCCGCATCGTCGGCTCGGAGCCGGTAATTACCCACAATACAATAACAAATAATGCCAAAAGCGGAATAGATTGCGAATCCAATAGTAATCCTGCCATTGAGCATAACATCATCAGTTCAAATGTAGATTGGGGGATATGGGTTCACAGCGACGACATTCCACTTGTAATAAGATACAATAATATGTGGGGGAACGGCTTAGGGACGTGCGGGCCTGCGATACCAGACCAAACGGGGATTAACGGCAATATCTGCATTTGGCCACAGTTTGTTAATGCAGATAACAATGATTATCACTTGAACTATGGTAGCGGATGTATAAATGCGGGCGACCCGAATTTTCCCGCTGGAATATTGACTGATTACGATGGTGAGGAGAGAAAGTTAGGGCAATTTATAGATACAGGTGCGGATGAGGCCTGGCCGATATGGAATGTAACCGGTGGAGGCAGGTACGAAAAGATTCAGCAGGCGATTGATGACGCCAACGACGCAGATGTAATAATTGTAACAATCGGAACCTATACCGGCACCGGCAACAGAGACATAGATTTTAAGGGCAAGGCGATTACCCTCCAAAGCTTCGCCCCGAACGACCCTGAAGTTGTTGCCTCGACGATAATCGACTGTCAGGGTAGTATATCGGAGGCACATCGGGGATTTAATTTCCACAGCGGCGAAGATGCGAATTCTATACTTAACGGCCTTACCATTACCGGTGGAGGCGGTACACTTAACGGTGCAATTTCCTGCATATTAGACAGCAGCCCAACAATCAAAAACTGCATCGTCACGAATAACTCTATGCACGACCACGGCAGCGGATTCTACTGCGGCTACAATAGTAATCCGATAATCGAAAATTGTTTCATCAGCTCAAATACATTCACTGATGTCGGCTACGGCGGCGGGATATACTGCCAGCAAAGCAGCCCGATAATAACAAATTGCATTATTATTAATAATTCAGCTGTGGGTTATGCTCGACACGGTGGTGGAATCTGCTGCTGGGACCGCAGCGAACCACTGGTCGTTAACTGTATTGTTAGCGGTAACACAGCAGGCCACCGAGGCGGCGGACTATATTCTGACTTCTCCGACCCAACCTTTGTTAACTGCACTGTCATAGGGAATAAGTCGCTCGAGGGAGGCGGGATTGGCTCGTTCGAGATGAGTAATCCATCCGTCATAAACTGCATCGTCCGCGATAACAGGGCACCAGATGGGAACCAGCTTGCCCTTATAAATGGGATACGGGTATATGGAGCCAACGTACCTACGGAGATGACAGTATCATATAGTAATATAGAAGGAGGACAAGAGGAAGTATGCGTTGACCTCGACTGCACACTTCACTGGGGTGACGGCAATATAGATATCGACCCCAACTTCATAGATGCGGGATACTGGGACGATGCTAACACACCTACAGAACCGAACGATGATTTCTTTGTCGTTGGTAACTACCACCTGCTGCCTATATCCGGCTGTATCGATGTTGGTGATAACAATTCTGTTGATGAGACCACAGATATCGACGGTGAACAGCGAGTATTCAACGATATCGTTGATATGGGCGCCGACGAGTTCTTTATAAACCCAATCGATGTGAATCACGATGGGATTATCGATTATAGCGAGCTTGCTGTTTTAGCAGAGGAATGGCTTCAAGACGTCGAATTACAAACCGATTTTTACGAAGATGGCTTTATAGACTTTGCTGACTTTGCTAAATTGACCGAGCAGTGGCTGAGGAAGAGCATCTGGTATCAATAGCCACTGAAGCCACTGAAATATAAAACCTTACGACGGGATTTAACATATCAATTTATATTTCTCGTTTTTTTTCGGTTTTTTACATCAAATCATTGTCCTATAACATCTGCTACTCTGCGAAGTTCCTACTCCACTGACCTTGCTGCACGGAAGCGGCTATGCAAAGGTGAGAGTGGCTGCGAAGGCCGGAAGCACGCTACGTAGCACGAGTTGCTGAAGTTAAGCAGCAGATTATTTAAGTCGATAAAAAGAAGGTTATTCTGCGCTCTAAATTTGCGCTTGTTAGCAATAGATAATTCTATGTAGGAAAAAATGGAAAGAGGATTTTCACTTGTTGAGCTGATGATAGTGGTGGCAGTATTGGGGATTCTGGCAGCAATCGTCGTTCCACAGTTTCAGTCATACACCACACAGGCCAAGGAGGCTTCCGCTAAAAGTGATCTGCGTACCCTACGAAGTGCGATTGAGCTATATACTGTGCAGCATAATGGTGTTCCGCCGGGATACCCTAATGGTGATGTTACAGCGGCACCGGTTGAGCAAATCTTTATATGGCAGTTAACAATGGCTTCTAATAAGTCGGGCCAGACCGCTAATCCTGGCACCGCCGGATTTGGTTTAGGGCCATACGTTAAAGCTTTTCCCAAAAATCCTTTTAACAATCTCGGGCTCGTGAAGATGGTGGGTAATAGCGAAGGGTTTCCGGCTTCCGCAACGGGGGATTTTGGTTATATTTATCAGCCAGCGACAGTAACAGTCCGGCTTGATTGGCCTGAAACGGATAAAGGCGGAATCAATTATTACGATTATTAAGCCCACAGGGAGGGACTACTCAATTTTGGTTTTAGTAAAGATGAGCTTTTCGGGATTTGCTTCGACTACGTTAGGGTCCGGGGGGTCAGCGCCCTCAAGCCAACAATAATCCCGCCAGGAAGCAGTCCAGGTCTTTCCGTCCTCTGAAACCGGCCCATCGAAGTAATCCTCCATTCTACCTTCGAGGTCACCGGCGGGGAGCCGCATATGAAATGCGTCGAGAAATATCTTCAAACTTAATTGTCGGTTTTCGGGATTGTATTTTGCCTCGCAAGGCCCTATTGCGAAATAAGCGAATGTTCCTGGGTCAGGCCCCTCCATATAATCCCCCCCTTCTTCCATCTTTATAGGCCCTCCGAGCGTGTGCACCAGTCTTGAAATAGTGCCATCTCGTTCAAACTGGAAGGCCCATTCATACTGGTCGGCTTTCCAGACGCCAACCAGGAAATCAGGGAATTCGTTCTCCTGAACCGTTGGTTTTGGCAGATTCGAGGATTTGAGGTTTTGCCGGCTGCAGGATGCAAGCACTACTAACAAAATGGCACATCCAGCCAGTACCAATAACCGCTTCATAATATCTAACCTTTCCATTTTTTTAGCCACAGATTACACTGATTAACCCCGTTAGATAAGTTTCTATCTAATGGGTTTAACGCAGATATTTAATATTATCTATTTCAGCGAAATCTGCTGAATCAGTGTAAAAAGAATTATAACAAAATCTTCGTCCAAGGTAAACAAAAAAAAGAGGCAAGTCAACAAGACTTGCCTCTTTAACTAACTAATCTGTTGGTTCAAGCAAGCGTCTTATTTACGACGACGCAGCAACAGACCTCCAAGGCCGAGCAGCAGCATTGATGCTGGCTCAGGAATCTGGTGGATTGTTACCGTATCCCAGGCAGATTGAACATAACCATCAGCATCGACGTACCACAGAGTTACAACTGTCGGACCGTTGTCGGTTTCACAGTGGAAAAGAATCTCATCATAGATAGTTCCTGCAGGTATTGCCTTACCGAAGGTGAATACCCAGCCCCAAACGCCGTTATCACCATCCGGCAGACCCAGAATGTCGTTACCAACAGCATCTTCTTCTATGCCTATCTCCCAGTCAGAGTCTTGAATCACAGCAACACCGCCTGAGATGGCGCCACAAGATGTCTGACAAGTAAGCGCCCATTGACCTTCGCCTTCACCGCCAGCGGTGATTGGAATATCGGTTCCGATATCCAGGTAAAGATACTGGCTCGGCAGTAACTTAATCTCCGAATCCGGTGGTAAGTACCCGTAATCTATGGGGTCTGGTATACCTTCTTGTGCGGGTATATGGACCGAAATCTGCAGTGCTGCGCTGGCAATAGAAGCTAATCCAAGAACCAACATTAGAATTAACAATTTTTTCATCACGTTCTCC